>CALBJG010000157.1 GCA_937892865.1 uncultured Clostridia bacterium | reverse complement strand
GCCTGACCATCGTGGGTGACGAAGGCCAGCGGCCGGTGGGTATCTGCGGCAGCGGTATCATCGATATTATTTCCGAACTGTTCCGCACCGGCATCATCAACGCCCGGGGTCAGTTCTCCCGGGAGGGCGCAAGAGTCAAGCGGGACGAGCACGGTATGGGTCGGTATGTGATCGCTTTTGAAAAGGAGTCTGAGACCGGCAGGGAAGTTTCCATCAACGAGGTGGATATTGATAACTTTATCCGTGCCAAGGGCGCTATTTTCTCCGGCATTGCTACGCTTTTGGAAAGCGTGGATATGACCGTGGAGTGCATCGATAAAGTGGTGGTCGCCGGCGGTATCGGCAGCGGCATCAATATGAAAAATGCCATCAACATTGGTATGCTTCCCGATGTGGAACTGGAAAAGTATCACTATATCGGCAACTCCTCTCTTACCGGCGCCTATGCCATGGTCATCAGCGACCAGGCAAATGAAAAATGTCACGAAGTGGCTGCCAATATGACCTATCTGGAACTTAGTACTTACCCCGGTTATATGGACAGTTTCGTGGCGGCTTGCTTCCTGCCCCATACGGACGCAAGCCTGTTTCCCAGTTCCCAGGGATGATGGAAAGAAATAAAGGTTTAACTGGCATCTCCCAGGCGCTGCGAAGGAATATGACAAAAGAGGAAAACCTCTTATGGCATAATTTCTTAAAAAGATATTCGCTTCAATTTCGCAGGCAGTATGTAATTGGCAGTTATATTGTAGATTTCTATTGCCATAAGGCAAAAATAGTCGTGGAATTGGACGGTTCACAACATTATGAACCGGAAGAAATGAAAAAGGATGCCGTTCGAACCAAGTATTTGGAATCCCAGGGACTTTGTGTGTTACGGTTTACAAATACGGAAGTTTTGCAGCAATTTCAAAGTGTTTGCGAGAAGATCGATATGGAAGCAAAAAAACGCTTCCCCCGAGGGGAAGCTGTCGAGCGATAGCGAGACTGATGAGGAATACGGGCGGTAATCGAAACAATTGCTGTATGATTCAAACCTATTCCGAAAGTTAAGATTTCGCCGTTCCTCATCCGTCACGCCTGCGGCGTGCCACCTTCCCCCCGGGGGAAGGTATTGGGGGTTGCGGAACATTAAGGAGAAAAGTATGCAAGTGGAAAATCACAAGGAAGAAGTGCCCTTTGGGCATTATGAAGAATTATTCTGCAAGGCCAATGCGGAAGAAATGGCGGCGCGAACCGGCGCAAAGTGGGACGGAAAAGAGTTTTATGTAAACCTGCTTGGCGCGGAATATGCCATTTCTCATCCGGTGTATGGGATTCGCAAGTGCGGTCAGGAAGCGCGGATTGCCACATCGTCGAAGCACGAGATGCAATACTCCATTTCCAGCGAGCAGGAAATTTCGTCAGCATCTCGGCATCTCCTCTTCCCCACAAAGCAGGCTTTGCGGGGACCCCAAGAGGAAGCCGCCCTTGCTATGACACCTCATCCGTCGCCTGCGGCGACACCTTCTCCTCAAGGAGAAGGCTTGGGCGCGCCGGTGTTGCCGGTGCAGACCTTTTTGCTGCGGTATCTTTTGGAGAGCAAGCAGATTCCCGGGAAGGGCGCTTGGAAGACATTCCGGGAGATGCCCTGGGGGGAACTGTACATTACACCCTACACCGGCAGAGTGCTGACCCGGGCGGCGTTTACCTTTGGCACGCGCCTTTCGGCATTCAAGGCTGCCTGCGAGAAAATGGGCGCATTGCCTCTGAACCACGGAGATGCGGGCTATCAGTTTAATTTGATTGGCGGCTACAGTATGCAAATTATGGTTTGGGAGGGGGATGATGAGTTTCCGCCCAATGCCCAGGTGCTGTATTCGGACAATTTTGAAGATGGCTTCGCCCCGGAAGACCGGGTGGTGGCGGGAGATATACTCATCTCCACAATTAAAGGCAATATGTAAAAAATCACCGCTTGCTGTTGCAAGCGGTGATTTTTAGTTGATAGTTGCGGTATTTTGCTTTGCAAAATAATGATAATTCGTCGGCGCAGCCGACACATCTACTGACAACTGGCAATGGCGCCTTATAAGGATTATAGATCCTCTATGAAGGCAACGCCGGGGAGTTCCCGGAGTTCATCCACCAGGTCCAGGTGGTTGCGGCGCTTTTGCGCCTTTACGGTGAGGATATAGCCCCGGGTGCCGGATTCTGCGCCGGCTTCCCGCTGGACATCCCGCACATCTAAGGACAGATCCTGAACACTGCGGACAAAATCACCGAAGGTAGTGGATTTTTCCAGTTCGATGTAAACGGTAAGGGATTTGGTCTTTTTGTGAACACGGTTGTCAAGACCCTGCAAAACGGTCATAACAAAGAAGATCGCCAGAGAGCCGGCAATTGCTGCCTCGTAAAAGCCGATGCCCAGCGCAAGGCCTACACCTGCCGCCGCCCACAGACCTGCGGCGGTAGTCAGACCTTTGATCTGACTGCGGCGGGTGACTACGATGGTACCGGCGCCTAAAAAGCCGATACCGCTGACCACTTGCGCGCCCATACGCACCGGATCACCTGCGCTGTAGACCTGGAAAATGTATTGGTTGGTGAGCATTACCAGGCAGGCGCCTAAGCACACGGTCATATATGTACGCATACCGGCTGCCCGGTTCTTCATACCACGCTCCAAGCCGATGAGTCCGCCTAAAATAACGGCGATGACTACACGCAGAGCTACGGCAAGATAAGTAACTTCACGAATCTCCAAAATAACACCTGCTTTCTTTTATATTGGGCTATTATACTATATTGACACGGCATTGTAAATACGCTAAAAGAAAAAGTTTTTTCTCCGTTGAAATAAGGAAAAGCCCGGAAAAACCGGGCTTTTCTAAAAATATTACAGTTTTACTGTGGCGTGGCTGCCGCCTAAGTTGTGTTTGGTGACGACGATCTGTTTGTCGATCCGCTCTTTCAGTTCCACCACGTGGGAGATGATGCCCACCAGGCGGTTGCCTTCCGTGAGGCTTGCCAGGGTGTGATAGGCTTTGGTCAATGCTTCCGCATCCAGAGAGCCGAAGCCTTCGTCTACAAACAGGGTATCCAGTTTGATGCCGGTGGACATCTGCACCTCGTCGGAAAGTCCCAACGCCAGCGCCAGGGAAGCCAGGAAGGCTTCGCCGCCGGAAAGGGTGTTGACACTGCGCTCGGTGCCGTTGACATGGTCGATGATATCCAGTTCCAAACCGCTCTGTCCCCGGTTGTTTTCCGCTTTGCGGCGGCGTTTCAGATCGTACTGTCCGCCGGACATTTTCAGCAGGCGCAGGTTTGCCCGCTGTAAGATCCGGTCAAAGTAAGTGGTTTGGATATAGGTTTCCAGCATAATGCGCTCTTTGCCGGTCAATGCGCCGTTGGCAGTGTCAGACAGCGCCCGCACCCAGGCGTGTCGCGCCTCCAACTGAGCAGTTTCCGCGGCTTTGGCCGCAAGGTTTGCCCGGACATTACGGTTGGCGGTGAGTCGGGCATACAGATCGTTTTGCGCCTTGGCAAGGGCGCTTTTTTCCTCTGTCAAAGATCGTTTTTCCGTTTCCAGCGCTTCGGTTTTGATCTCGCAGGTTTCTGCCAACTGGGTCTTTAACTGGGTGATGGCAGAGAGAGTCCCCGTTAGCGCCTCTTTGCAGGCATTATAGCCGGTTTCTGCATCCAAAAGGGCTTTTTTCAGCCCGTTTTGCTTCTGAAGCAGGACATTTATATGACTTTGCGCGTCGGCTTTTTGGGCAAAGGGCAGTTTTTGGGTCAAAAGGGCGATTTGTTTCTCCAGTTCCCCAATACCGGCGGTGAGGGAAGCGGTCTGCTCTTTTGCCGTAATTTCTGCCGCCTGCTTCTCCGTAAGGGCGGTTTCCTTTTGGGGGATCTGCTGATCCAGGGTATCCCGCCGGGCTTCTTTTGCTTCCAATTCGGTGATTTGCTGTTCCAAAATGATGATCTGTCCGGTGAGGTTTTGTATCTTCTCCCGGGCGGCGGAGGCGGCATCTGTCAGAGCCGTTCCCGGCATCAGCGCGCTGATCTCCTGCAGGAGTTTTTCCTCTGTGGTGGCGACCACGGCCTTTTGGGCGCTGGCATCGGCGCTGGCGCGGTTGGTATCTTCCTGGGCGGATTCATAGCCTTCTTTGGCTTTCTTCACCGCCGCCTCCGTGGGGGCTTCGGCGGAGACTTTCGCCAGGTTCGGATGCGCCGTAGAGCCGCACACCGGGCAGGGGATGCCCTCTGTCAGGGCGCTTGCCAGAATGCCTGCCTGCTCGTCCAAAAACGCCTTGTTCAGCCCTTCGTAAGTTTGCCGTAGTTGGGTAGAAACCGCCTCTGCGTTCCGGTAGGCGGTCTGCTTTTTCACAAGCCGCTCCCGCTGGGTATCCAGCGCGCCCAAACTTGCCACCAGCGTCCGGAATTTGGTCTGCTCATCCAGCAGTTGCTGCTTTTCCCGGAGGCGTTTCTCTTTTTCCGCGGCCACAGACTCCAGTTCTTTCCGCTCCGCTTTCATAGCGGCGATGCCCTCTGTCAAAAGGGCAATGGCATCCCTGGCATCGGTCTGCTTTTGCTGACTTGCCTGCAAGGCGGTTTGTTTCCCGGCAAGGTCAGCGCTTTTTTCATTCCATTCGTCATAGGCGGGCAGGAGCAATTCGGTTTCGGTGATCTGTTTACCCAGGGATTCCTGCTCCGGTACGGTCCTCTGGGCAGCGGTCAGCGCCTGGGTGGCGGCTGTGAGCGCCTCTGTTTGGGCGGCTTCCTTTGCCTGGTTTTCTGCAAGGGCGATCTTGGCCTTTTCGTAAGTTTCCGCCTTGGTCAGCAGGGCATTTACCGATTCCAGTTTTGTTTCTGTTTCTGCCTGGGTTTGGGTAAGGGCGGTCTGGGCTGTCCGGTCTTCTTCCAGGAGTTTATCCAAAAGTTCCATAACATCGGCGGTGAGCATACCGCCCTCTTTGGCTTTCTTTACATCCAGGAAAAGGAGAGAGTCTTCACTGCAGGCGATGCCGCTGATATACTGCCGACGGCTGAGGGCGGCATTTTCCATCTGCCGGGAAAGGGCGTTTGCTTCCTCTTTCAAACTGTTTTGCAGTGTCACATAGGGCGCAGTGCCGAAAATATCCCGGAATATCTGCTGCCGCGCTTTGGTATCCGCCTGCAACAGTTTGCGGAAATCTCCCTGGGAGATCATAGATACCTGGGAAAACTGCTCCCGGGTCAGACCGATGATCTCATTGATGGCTTTGCTCACATCGTTCAGTTTGGTGACGATATGTCCGTCGGGGTAAGTCAGTTCCGCCTCCGGGAGCTGCTTGGTAAAACCGTTGCCGCTTTTCTTTGCCCGCTCGTATTCCGGGTTGCGTTTGACGGTATATACCTTGCCGTCGTAGGCGAATGTCAGTTCCACATATGTGGGGTCTTCCGGTTTTGCATACTTGGACCGGAGCATACCCGGTGTCCGGTTGCCGCCGCTGGCCTCTCCAAAGAGGGCAAAGGTGATGGCGTCAAAAATTGTGGTTTTGCCTGCGCCGGTATCGCCGGTGATCAAATAAAGACCGCCGGCGCCGAAGTCGGTAAGATCCAGTTCCTGGGTCCCTGCGTAGGGACCGAAACCGGCGATGGTCAATTTCAGCGGTCTCATTGCGCATCCTCCCAAATCTTCTCGATCAGCCCCCGGACAAACTGGGTCTGTTCCTCGGTCATAGGCTGGTTGTTCTGCTGTTCGTACAATTCAGAAAACAGTTGCAGAGGCGTTTTTTGCTCCACATTTTCCGCGCCGTCGATCAACTGATCTGCCCGGGTGCGGGTGTTATCGTAAGACAGTTTCATAATGTTGGGGTAGAGGATACGCAGTTTGCCGATAGCCTCCGGCACATCGTTTTCATCGGTGAGGATCACCTGCAGGTAATCTTCCACGGCTGTGCCTTCATAGAAAGATTTGTCTGTTACCTCCCCAAAAGTACCCCGGATGATACGCATATCCCGCAGGGGCGTTAGGGGAACGGTGTGCAGTTCCAATGCGCCTTTTGCTTTTAGATCCACTACGGTGACACTTTTATAGTGTCCGGCTTCGGAGAAGGAGTATTTCAGCGGTGTGCCGCAGTAGCGGATTTTGGAAGAGCCGATATTTTGCGGGCCGTGGATATGGCCCAGCGCCACATAGTCAAAATCTGCAAAAACAGAGGCATCTACATTGTCACTGCCGCCTACAGAGATCTCCTCGGATTCGCAGGTGGTCGCGCCGGTGACGAACTGGTGGGTCAGCAGCACATTCCGCCGGGTGGTATCGATTTCCATTTGCCGGATGGCGACAGCCAGGGCGTCGGTGTAAGAAACGATGTTTTCTTCCGGGAAGAAACGCTTTACATGGGCAGGTTTGATAAAGGGGAGCAGCCAGAAATCCACTTCCCCGTGTTCATCGGAAAGGCGCAGCGGCTGGATATTGCCACTGTACACCGGGGACAGATAAATCCCTGCCCCTTCCATCAGCCGGTTGCCGAATGCCAGCCGCTCCGGGCTGTCGTGGTTGCCGCTGATCGCATACACGTTCACCTGCAACTGCGCCAGCCGGTTCAAAAACCGGTCAAACAGCGTCACCGCCTCGGCGGAGGGAACGCTTTTATCGTAAATATCACCGCAGAGCAGAACCGCATCGGCAGATTCTTCTTTGATGATGCGAAGGATCTGCTGCAGGATATATTCCTGGTCTTCGATCATGGAAACTTCGTTGACCCGCTTGCCCAAATGCAGGTCGGAAAGGTGGATCAGTTTCATAGGCTGCCTCCCGTTTTGTTTTCTTAAGTATATCAGCGATGGGACGAAAAAGCAAGAAAACACCAGCCCCGTTATATATTTTACAAAAGTATAGTCAACAGGGAAAAACTGTGGTATAGTGTGGGCAGTATCTTGGAAAAAGGAGCGGTTGGTATGACGGATATCAGAGACACTTTGGGGATCGACCTGGAGTCGCCTTTTTGGGAAGAGGCGGTGGCTGCCGCAGAAAAAATGCCCGCAACGCCGGCGTGGCTGACGGAAGACTACATTTGCAAGATCGATGATGATTATCAGTTGCTGGGGGACAAGCGGGAAATGATCTTAAATGCCCTTTCCCGGGTGGTAAAGGATCCTGCCCTTTGCGCCTTTGCCAAAGCCATTTACTACATCATTGGGCTGAAAAAGGGGTGCAAAGATGCATTCCCCAAACTTGAACTGCCGAAGACAGAGAATTTTGCGGGTATTTTCCCGATCATGGGTCATATCGAGCCCTCTCGGGATGCTCTGCGGAAACGGAATGTGCCGGAAGATGTGATCTTTGACACCTTTTCTTTCTTCCGGACGAATATTCCCGGCTGTTTTGAGCAGGAAGTACCCCGGTTCGGGGAGACGGTTTTTTCTTATTATGGCGCCTATCTTTATACCGACAATTTGTTTATGGGCAGGCTCCGGTATGAGATCCATCCGGGCGCTGACCGGAATGTGTCTGTCTTTCAAAACAAGGAAGGTAAGATCTGCATTTTGATGCGCTCTACCCGTCTTCACGCCTCCGGAAACCGGTTGGGCGCCATTGGCTTTACCGATGAGGAAGGCAGTTTCGATGCGGACTTTGTGGAGACCGACACTTACTACGAAGGCTATGCAGTGAATGAAACCACTTGCCTGGCGGAAAACAAACGCACCCGCCTTTCCAAAGAGGAATGGCAATGTATTTTTGCCCCGGGAGATACCTTGCTGATGGTACATATTCCCTATGGGGGCAAACTGACCAAGGAAGCGTGTCAGGCTTCTTACGAAAAAGCCCGCCAGGTTTATAGGGCGTGCTATCCGGAGTACGATTTCAAGGGATTTATCTGCAATCCCTG
>CALBJG010000156.1 GCA_937892865.1 uncultured Clostridia bacterium | reverse complement strand
TGACGGCGGAGTCGGCAGCCATCAGGGTACGGTAGGTATCCTCGGAGAAGTCCTGGTGACCGGGGGTATCCAGAATATTGATGCAGAAACCGCCGTACTGGAACTGCATCACGGAAGAGGTGACGGAAATACCACGCTGCTTTTCGATCTCCATCCAGTCGGAGGTGGCGGCGCGGGAATTTTTCTTGCCCTTAACGACACCTGCCTGGGCGATAGCGCCGCCGTAGAGCAGGAATTTTTCCGTTAAAGTGGTTTTACCGGCGTCGGGGTGCGAGATGATCGCAAAGGTTCGACGGCGGCTGATTTCTTCTATTAAAGTTGACATAACATTTTCTCCTTAACAAGTATTCTTTGTAAAAAGGGAAAACGCTACGGGAATCCGTAATAACGCATAGTAGCCTCCATAGGGAAATAAAATCAATTCAGTTTACCACAGATTTCCTTTCTTTACAAGGCACTTTCCGTAAGTTCCCGGTCTTTTTCCTGATTTTGGGCGGCTGTTTTCACTTTTTTGGTCATATAGATGATTATGGGGATCGCCAAAGCCAGAGTCAGCACATCTGCCACCGCCTGCACTGCCACCACACCGGTTGCGCCCCACAGCAGCGCCATCGGATACACCACCGGCAGGAAACAACTGCCCTGCCGGGAAGTTGCCAGCAGCACTGCGCCGCCTGCGTTACCCAAACCGGCGCAGAACATATTTACAACTGCGACCCAGCCGTGGATCGGCAGCGCAAGGGATTGCAGGCGAATGCACAACGCGCCTAAACGGCGCATTTCCGGGTCATCTCCTGCAAAGATGCCGCTGACCGTGTCCCCAAATACCACTAAGATCGCCGCCATAACACAGCCGCCGATGATCGCCACTTTGGCGCTGAACCGGTAACTCTCCTGCACCCGATCATATCGTTTTGCGCCCCAGTTAAAGCCAGCCACCGGCTGGAAACCGGTACCAAAGCCCAAAATGATGCTGAACGGGAACATCATCACTTTTGTGGCAACGCCCACGCCTGCCAGCACAGAATCGGAAATATTACCGGCAAGATCGTTCAGAACAATGGCAGAAACCACCGCCAGACCGCTGCGGAACATGGAAGAAGAGCCCACACTGATGATCTCCTTGATAATATCCCACTGGATGCGGAAATTCTTCACAGACAAATGCAGCACACTGCGCCGGGTCAGATAAGGGAAGATCAGAATGGAGAAACTGACGATCTTGGAGATCATCGTCGCCAAAGATGCGCCGGCAACGCCCATAGCAGGCAGCCCGATGGCCGGCAGACCCTGAATAAAGAACGGGTCTAACACGCAGTTCAAAATGCCGCCGAAGCCCATACCGATCATACTTAGCGTGGCGCTGCCCTCACTGCGCAGGCACTGGTTCATAACGAAACTGGTGGCCATAAAAGGCGCAGCAAAAAGCACATAAGTGGCATAATCCACAGAGTATTCCATACAGGTGGGTGTTGCGCCTAACAGCACCACCATCTGCTCCATAAATGCCGTGCCGAAAAACAGCAGCAAAAGGCTCAAGCCTGCCGCCAAGCCAAAGGCCGTAGACAGCACCTGACTTGCCTTCTTCTCATTGCCTTGCCCCAACAGCCGGGCAATATAACTGTTTGCGCCCACGGCAAACAGAGAGCCGGTCATCATGATCAGTTGATCCAGTGATGCATTGACGCTCACAGCCGCAGTGGCATTGGTACCCAAACCGCTGACGAAATAAGTATCTGCCAAAGAATAGATTGAGTTGATCAGAAAGGCAATGATGGTAGGAACCGCCATTTTAAAAATCACTTTGGGGATCGGCTCATTGACCATCATCAGTTTGCGCTGTTCTTGTGATTGTGTTTTTTTCATTGTATTTCACCTCAAATATACTATCAGTATAGCACATTTTGGGCGTTTATCAAGAAACCGGACAGAACTTTTTTCCTGCTCCCCCGTTGCGACAAAATATGCTCTCCATTCCGTAGTAAAATTTTTCTACATATGGATGAGGGAGAGATGAAAATGATGATGACCATAACCTCTTATATGCGCAGGGGCAAGCACCGTCTGCAGAGGCTGGCTGTTGACCCCAAGGCCCACCTGGTCGCCCGGGTGCTGGCGCACTTTTTTGCAGGTTTTGCCTTAAGCGCCGGAAGCCTGGGTAATGTTCCCCTGCCGCTGGCTATGGCGTTTGTGTGTGTTTGCTCCGGTTGGCCTTGCCTGGTCGCCGGTTTGGGCAGCGCCCTGGGTTACTACATATTTTGGGGCAGCGCCGGATACCCCTGCCTTTTATGGGTAGCGGCTGCAACGGCATCCGCCCTTTTCTTCAGCAGTTTCCGGGCGACCCGGAACGCGCCCCTTTTGATGCAGGCTGTTGCCGGTCTGATCGTCGCCGCAGGGGGTGTGATCAGCCAGATCTTTTTGGGAGATACCACCGCCGTATCCCTTTACTTGCTCCGGGTGGCGCTGGCAGTTTCCTGCAGCGCGCTGTTTGCCCGGGTACTGCGGGAGCGGGACCCGGTGCTGGATTGGCTCACATTAGGGGTAGCCGTTCTTTCTCTTGCCCAAATTGCGCTCCTGCCCTGGCTGAGTTTGGGCTTTCTCGCCGCCGGTTGTGTCGCTGTCGCCGGGGCGTTTCCCGCTGTGGCGATCACCGGATTGGCGCTGGATCTTGCCCAAGTAACGCCGTTGCCAATGACCGCCGTACTGTGCGGCAGTTTTCTGGTACGGTTTTTGCCCCGGCGGACAAAAGCCGTTTCCGTTCTCGCCCCCACCGTTGCCTTTCTGCTGGTGCTGGCATTTTCCGGACGATGGGACTTTGCCCCCCTGCCCGGTCTGCTTTTGGGCAGCATCGCCGGAAGTCTTCTCCCCGGACCGCAAAAAGTAGCCCACCGCCGGGGTGAGACCGGCGCGGCGCAAGTGCGGCTGGAACTGGCGGCAGAAGTTCTTGCCCAAACGGAGCAACTGCTGCTGGAAGCGCCTATGGTACCGGTGGACGAGTCCGCCCTGGTATCCCGGGCGGCAGACCGGGCTTGCAGCAATTGCTCCTACCGTAAATCCTGCAAAGACGCCCGGAAACTGGCAGGTCTTCCGGGATTTCTGCTCCATAAGCCGTTGCTCTCTACAGAAGAATTGCCCATTATCTGCCGGAAAAGCGGCAGGTTTTTAGCTGAACTCCACCGCTCCCAGGAACAACTGCGCTCCATCCGTGCAGACCGGGAGCGGCAAAAGGAATACCGGGCAGCGGTGACCCAGCAATTCCGGTTTTTAACGGAATTTTTGCAGGATCTTTCCGACCAACTCTCCCGGCGGTGCGATACCGCCACACCCTTCTTCGTACCGAAAGTACAAGTCTACGGTAACCGCCGTCAAGGGGAAAACGGCGACCGGTGCATCTTCTTTGCCGGCACAAGAAGTCTTTACTATGTACTGCTCTGTGACGGAATGGGTACCGGATTGGGCGCAGTGCAGGAGGGTAAGACCGCCACCGGTATGCTCAAGCGGTTGCTCACTGCCGGCTACCCTGCCCAGCACGCCCTGCAAAGTCTGAACAGTCTCTGCGCCCTGCGGGAACGGGCGGGGGCTGTGACCGTAGATCTTCTGGAACTGGACTTAAACACCGGCAAGGGCATTCTTTACAAATGGGGCGCTGCCCCCTCCTATCTGGTGTCCAATTTCGGGGCAGAAAAAATCGGGACAGCCGGGCCACCCCCGGGTCTGTCTGTCACAGATTACCGGGAGACAGCGGATCGGCTGTCCCTGCGTCGGGGAGAGACGCTCTTAATGATCAGCGACGGTGTAGGGGAAGAGGAGGCCCTGCACTGTTGCCTACAAATGGCAGGCCGTTCACCCGGGGAACTGGCAACGGCGCTGTTGGAACGGGGGCAGTTGGGCGGTCAGGATGACGCCACGGTAGCGGCTGTTACCCTCCGCCCCGGTTCTGCAGCCTCATAATACCACACATTTCGCACATAATTTGTCGAAACACAACATATTGGAGATAAATATGCAAAAATTCCACTATATATAGGAAAAACGGGAGTCGCTCACGCGACTCCCGTTGTTTTTCTTCCGAAATAGGTCAGCGATTTCCCTGACCTCTGGCTTATTCGCCGTAGCCCATGGGGTTTTTGCTCTGCCAGTTCCAGGCATCCCGGCACATATCTGCCAGGTTCTTCTCTGCCTTCCAGCCCAGTTTTTCCGCGCTCTTGGCAGGGTCTGCGTAGCAGGTTGCCAGGTCGCCGGGGCGGCGGTCTACGATCACATAGGGAACTTTCACATTGTTCACTTCCTGGAAGGTGTTGACCATATCCAGCACGCTGTAACCGGTGCCGGTACCCAGGTTGAATACATCACAGCCGGTATTTTCCGCCACGAACTTCACTGCCGCAACATGGCCCTTTGCCAGGTCTACCACATGGATGTAATCCCGGACGCCGGTGCCGTCGGGGGTATCG
>CALBJG010000155.1 GCA_937892865.1 uncultured Clostridia bacterium | reverse complement strand
GGGCAGTGACCTATCCCGCGGAGTTTATGCTGGTGTGCGCCATGAATCCCTGCAAGTGCGGCTGGTACGGCGACCCTTCTGGCAGATGCACCTGCTCGGAAGCGGCTGTGGAAAGTTATCGCAGCCGCATCTCCGGTCCGCTGCTGGACCGGATCGACATTGTGGTGGAAGTGCCGGCTGTCCAATTTGAGGAACTCCGCCGCCGGGAAGAAACAGAACCCTCAGCCAAAGTAAAACAGAGAGTGGACGCGGCAAGAAGCAGACAGAACGCCCGCTTTGGCGAAGGACGCGGTATGTGCAACGCCGCAATGGGACCCGATGAACTGCGCGCCCATTGTGAACTGGATGAAGAAAGCGCGGAAATGCTCCACCGGGCATTTGATGCCTATGGCTTTACTGCCAGAAGTTATGACAGAATTTTAAAAGTCGCCCGTACTGTGGCAGACCTTGCGGGCAGTGAGAAGATCACATCTGTCCACATTGCCGAGGCTATCCAGTACAGAACGGTGAATCTATAAGAAATGAGGAAGAAACCTTGAACGAGATCTTTTTACTGAAACTGGGTGAGATCGTGCTGAAAGGCACCAATAAACGCCAGTTTGAGAATCGCTTGCGTCAGAATATCCGCCGCAGAATGAAAGCCTACGGCGAATTTGATGTGTATATTATGCAGTCTACCGTCTATGTCCAGCCGATGAATGACGAGGCGGATGTGGAAGCGGCGTGGGAGGCTTGCCGGAGCATTTTCGGTCTGGTAAGTCTGTGCCGTTGCCGTCCCTGCAAAAAGGATGTGGACAGCATTTTTGAGGCAGTGGAAGCCTATCTGGGAGAAGACCTGGATTGCGCAGAGTCCTTTAAGGTGGAGTCCAAGCGTTCCGATAAATCCTTCCCCCTGACCTCTATCGCCCTTTCTCAGGAGATCGGTGGCCGTTTGGCGTCAGCCCACCCCGATTGCAAGGTGGATGTGCATCATCCTGCCTATACGGTCTATGTGGAAGTCCGGGATCTGGCGGCCTATGTCCACGGACCTGCTGTGCCCGGCGCAGGCGGTCTGCCCACCGGCGTGGGCGGCAGAGCCATGTGCCTGCTCTCCGGCGGTATCGATTCTCCGGTAGCGGCATATATGATGGCAAAGCGGGGTATGGAAGTGGAGTGCGTCCATTTCTTCTCTTATCCTTATACCAGCCAACTTGCCCGGGATAAGGTGATGGAACTGGCTCGCCTTGTTACCAAATATTGCGGCAGAATGACCGTCAATGTGGTGTCCTTTACTCAAATCCAAGAGGCCATCCGGGACAACTGCCCGGAAGAGTTCTTTACGCTCATTATGCGCCGGTTTATGATGGAAATTTCCCAGCGGATCGCGAAAGACGACGGCTGCGGCGCGCTGATCACCGGCGAGAATTTAGGTCAGGTGGCAAGTCAGACTATGGAAGCCATGACCGTTACCGGCGCAGTGGTGGATATCCCTGTGTTTATGCCCCTTGTGGGTATGGATAAAGAGGAGATCGTCACCATCTCCCGGAAGATCGGCACATTTGAAACTTCCGTCCTGCCTTATGAGGATTGCTGCACCGTCTTTACGCCCAAACACCCCAAAACCAAGCCTACCTTAGGTCAGGTGATCCACGCAGAGCGGAATCTGGATCGGGAAGCCCTCATTCAGGAAGCCTTGGCAAGTGTTGAGAAGGTGTCGGTGAAATACGATGATGAACCTTTGCTGTGATGTGATCCGCGCCTTGCAGGGCAAAACATTGGTCACAGCGGAAAGTTGTACCGGCGGCGGCATCGGCGCTGCGCTGACATCTGTCTCCGGCAGTTCTGCGGTGTTCAAAGGCGGTATCATCAGTTATACCAATGAAGTAAAAAATCAAGTGTTAGGCGTGGACGCCAAACTCTTGGAAGAAAAAGGCGCAGTATCTGCCCCAGTTGCAGAGGCAATGGCAAAGGGTGCGCGGGAGCGGCTGCAGGCGGATGTTGCCGTGTCCGTTACCGGCCTTGC
>CALBJG010000154.1 GCA_937892865.1 uncultured Clostridia bacterium | reverse complement strand
AGGCTGGTGTGGCAATCTCTGGGTTTTTACTTGAGATTCCCACGCCAGTGTGAGCTACTCTTCGGAATGACAACATAGATGTTGCTAATTTAAAACGGTCTGACAAACCGGAATTTATATATCTGCTGGCCGTTACCGCGCAACATAGCGGAAATTCGGGCATCTGTCTTGGAAGAGGCATATTTCCCCTTTCCAGCGCATAGGCTTTTCCAGGAAAGGAGGGTCTCCATGGCTGTGGAAAATTTACAACTCCCCCACAAGTTGACACTGGATGAAAGGAGCCGTCTGACCATGACCGGCGTAACAGAGGTGGTCAGTTTTGACGAAGATACGGTGGTTCTGCGGACAGACCTGGGCACACTGATCGTGCAGGGGCAGGATCTGCAACTGAAAAATCTCTCTTTGGACGGCGGACAAGTGGCTGTGGACGGTACGGTCAGCGCTCTTATCTATGAGCAGCCCCGGGGCAAGGGGTTTGGCCGGTTCTTCCGATGATCACCCCGGCCCTTGCCGCCCGGCGGTTTTGCATTTCCCTGCTTTTGGGGGCGGTCCTCGGTATTTGGTACGGCTTTTTACGGCCTCTGCGACCCCGGCACACCCATTTGAGCGATTTGCTGTTTCTTCCGGGGGCGACTTATACATTATTATATATGGCATTCGCTGTATGCCGTGGGGATCTGCGTCCGGAGCACACCGCAGGGCTGATCATCGGCGCGATCCTTTGGGAATCCACCGCCGGGCGGTTGCTTCGACCCGTTTTTTCCCTTTTTTGGAAGGGTTTGGGGCGGATTTTCGGTCTTTTTCTGTTTCCTTTTAAAAAAATTTTGGAAATTTCGAAAAAATTTTGCATTTTCCTCTTGGCAAGGGCAAAAAAAGTGGGTACAATAATTAGGAATCATCGTCAGTGTTTACGGCGAAGTACCGGAGGTGTTCCTGATGACAAAAAGAAGAAACCCTCTGAACCGGATCCGGTTGGTGTATCAGCGCAGTTCTGCGCTGGTCAAGTGCATCGTGATCACCACCATCGTGATCTGCTCTCTGTGTCTGCTGGCTCTGCGGCTGGAACTGCTTCAGGCAAAAAGCGATTACGATGCAAACCGCCACGCCGCCGCAAAATTAGAGCAGGAAAACAAGGTGCTGAAAAACTACATCGACCAGTTAGGCACCGTTGAAGGCATCAAGCATATCGCCCGGACAGAACTGGGTCTTGTGCCGCCGGACACCATCTTCTTCGTTCCCACTGACAGCACCGGCAAATAATTGGAGGAAACAGGTAAAATATGGAGTTAACCGTTGGAGCCGTTTTGGACGGCAAGGTAAAATCGATCACAAATTTCGGCGCATTCATCGCTCTGCCCGAGAACAAGACCGGCTTGGTACATATCTCGGAGGTGGCGAACACCTATGTCAGCGACATCCGTCAACATCTGACCGAAAACCAGGATGTGAAAGTGATGGTCTTAAGTGTCGAAGGCAATAAGATCAATCTGTCCATCAAGCGTTTGGAGGCAAAGCCCGAGCAGCGCCCTGCCGCGCCCCGGCCTTCTGCGCCCCGCACACCCCGGGCGCCGACACCCCCTCCCGCGCCCAAAACCGCTGACCAACTTTTTGAGGAAAAACTGAAGGCATTTTTGACCGAATCTGACAGCAAGATCTCCTCCATCCGGCAGTACTCCGACCATCGGACCAAGAGCCGCCGCAGATAAGCGCAAGAACGAATCAAGACGGCTGCCAATGCAGCCGTCTTTTTATGTATTTGCTTTCCAATATACCGACCAAAATCAAAGGATAGATGTTATGTCAACTGTTTTAATCACCGGCGGCTCCCGGGGTATCGGGGCAGCCGCGGTAGAGGCTTTTGCCCGGCGGGGTGATCGGGTATTTTTCTTATATGAAAAAGAACACGCTGCCGCCAAAGCGGTCTGCGAAAAGACCGGCGCCACCGGCATTTGCTGTGATGTGGCTGACGGGGAGGCTGTAAAAAATGCTTTCCGGCAGATCGGGGATGTGGATGTTCTCATCTGCAACGCAGGCATTTGTTTTTCCGGGCTGATGAGCCAACTGCCGGAAAAGGATTGGGACCGGCTGTTTGATGTGAATGTAAAGGGAATGTATCACTGCATCAACGCCGCCACCCCCGGATTCCTCAAGAAGCAAAAGGGCTGTATCATCACCGTCAGTTCTATGTGGGGGCAAGTGGGCGCTTCCTGCGAAGCGGCTTACTCTGCCACAAAAGGCGCGGTGATCGCCCTGACAAAAGCCCTCGCCCAGGAACTGGGACCCAGTGGCGTGCGGGTCAACTGCATTGCCCCCGGCGTGATCTTAACGGATATGTGCGCCGGTTACCCGGAAGAAATTTTGGAAGAACTCCGGCAGGAAAGCCCCATCGGCAAAAACGGTACGCCTGGGGATATTGCATCGGCTATGGTCTATCTTGCGGATGCGGAATTCGTTACCGGACAAGTACTTGCCGTCAACGGCGGCTTTGTGATTTAGGAGGTTTACTATGAGAATTGCCATTGCTTGCGACCACGGCGCATTGGAACTGAAAGAAACATTGATGATCCATTTGGCTGAACAGGGACACATTGTGGTCAATTTCGGCACAAACACTTTGGACAGTTGCGATTATCCCGATTTTGCCGGGGAAGCCGCCAAGGCAGTTGCTTCCGGAGAATGTCACCGGGGTATCGTGCTTTGCACCACCGGTATCGGCGTTTCCATCGCCGCCAACAAAGTTAAGGGCATTCGTTGCGCGCTGCTTTCCGATGTAATGTCTGCCCGGATGACCCGGGAGCACAACGACACCAATATGATGGCGCTCGGCGCAGGTGTTGTAGGTACGATGCTTGCCATCGAGATCGTAGACACCTGGCTTGCCACGGAATTTTCCGGCGGCGAGCGGCATCAGCGGCGCATTGACAAGGTCATGGCCCTGGAGGAATAAATTCGCACTTTTCGAGTCTTACCATCTACCGTGTCATTGCGAACCAGCCCGCAGGCTGGTGTGGCAATCTTTGGGATTTTGCTTGAGATTCCCACGCCAGTAGGGGACGGGTTTCCCGTCCCCTACTGGCTCGGAATGACAATTTAGATTGTGCTAATTCAAACACCTCGATAGACCGAAATTTGACAAACAAAACAAATCCGGATGCATCTGCATCCGGATTTGTTGTTATTTGCGAAAACTGCCAAGCAGTTGCAGGAATCTTTCCAAAGGTAGCCGGCGGTAGCGGGCGTCCATCTGGTCTGCCGTATACCGCAGCCGTTGCTGCCACTGTTGGGCGGTCAGATAATCCTCTGATTTCGACATCATATAAGGGCAATTCATCCGGATACTGCCAAAGCCCTTGGCAAAGGCTTTATCCATACCCAACGCCAGGGCGTAGGGCGCCAAAGAGAAATAGTAGTCCGGGTCTGCAGCGCAAAGACGCTGGAGTTCCTGCTTGGAAGTGTTGCGCAGATACCAGCGCAAGCCCAAAAGTTGTCCCTTGGTATAGCGGCCGTACTCGGTGCGCCGTCCGCCAACGGACAACAGCAGTCCTGCGGTCAGCAAACTGATGACCATCCAAAGGGTTAAATTAAACACTTCCGCCAAAGCGCCCAATCCCAGCCATACGCCGCAGAGGATCAGCGCCACATACAATTCTGTCTTGTTCCGCAAGCGCAAGCCGCCCAGCCAATCCTGCGCAAGGTAACCGGTGATCGCGCCGAAGATGGCAAAGAAACCGACGACCAGCCACTGCAACACTGCGCCGCTGCCCAAAGACAGTCCTACGCAGACACCGCCGAAAAGGCCTACGCCTGCCGCCAGAATGCGGAAAATCTTTACATTGCCGCCTTTCGCCCGGAGCATTCCCCGGAGACCGGCAGGTTTTTTCGCCGCCAAACGGCGCAGTTCGGCATAGGCAGAGCCGGTGGTATCCACCCGATTCCGTTTGCCGAACAGTTTGCGGAAAAAGCGCAGTTCATAGTCACTGCGTTCATTGCCCATTTCCATCCGCTTTTCCAGCAGCACCCGCTCCCGGTAAGTAATCACATCGATGTAGCCCAGTTGCGCCCAGGTCAGGACCATCAGTGTCAGGTCCACGCCGCTGTTTTGCATCACACAACCCACTTGTCCGGCGGTAACCCCCTCCGGCGGTTGGGAGGCATATTGCTTTCGCACCGGCAAACACCGGAGGCAAAGGATCCAATAGAGCAACGCCAATACGCCGCATACGATCATACCGCCCACGCCCACATCGGTACTTTGCACCACGATGGCAGGCTGGGGGAACATGGTTTCCGAAACGGGCATGGACATAGTCAGCGTTTCGTGATCTTTCAGCATTTTTATGGATTTTCCGGTAATGGTCGCGCCGGAGACCGTATATGTCAGATCTTTTTCAATATCCGCCTGGTGGTAGCCGCTGGAAAAGGACGGCTCACCGGTGATCTCTCCGGGAAATGTCACGGAAAACTCCATAACTGTAATGGGAAAATCAAAACCGGAGAGCAGCGGCAATTCCAGTTTCAATATGCCGTCTTCATCGGTATTTACCACATCCGGCAGAGAGTAATGGAGGGTGACGGTGAAATCTCCCGCTACCTTGCCTGCAATTTTGCTTAAATCCACTTTCCGCATACCGTTATATTTGGTAGTACGGACCCGGTTGCCGTTCAGGGTCACATCCCGGGCTTCCGACGGAAGCAGTACGGAAAGTCCCTCCTGGGCGGCTTCCAAGTGTAGTGTAGCTGTCTGGGTGATCTGGCAGGTGCCGTCTGTTGCGACGGTGGCGTAACTGCTGGCTGTGGGGATGCTGTTGGCCGCGCTTGCGCCTATGGCAAGCGCCAACATAAGCGCGACGGCTGTAATGATCATAAAGATGCGGCGCAAGCGTGTCCCTCCTTTCTCTATCGGGGCAATTTTACTTTTTGTTCTTTTTATAAATGATGCCGAGACCTTTCAGCAGAAGGTCCTCATCGTAAACGATTTTATTGCGGCAATGGGAAATGATCTTCGGCGCAATGCCGCCGGTGGCGACCACGCTGGCGCTTTTTCCCAGTTCCTGCTGGAAACGGTCGATCATTCCGTCCAGCATAGCGGCGTTGCCGTAAACAGCGCCGGATTGCATGCATTCGGTGGTGGTGCTGCTGATGCACTTTTTCGGAGCATCCAGCGGCACTTTCTGCAAAAGGGATGTGCCGGAGGACAGAGCGTTCATAGAAATGGCAACGCCGGGGATAATCGCGCCGCCTACAAAGCGGTTGCCCTCGTCTACCACGGTAATGGTGGTGGCTGTTCCCATATCGATGACGATCACCGGCAACGGAAATGTCTGGATCGCTGCCACTGCGGCGGCTACCAGGTCACTGCCCAAAGACGCGGGATTCTCGATCATAATATTCAGACCGGTTTTCAGTCCTGCGCCTACCACCATTGCCCGGCAGCCGGTGATCTTCTCCACCGCTGTGCGGAAGATCTCTGTCAGCGGTGGCACAACGGAGCAGATGATCGCCCCTTCAAAGGCGCCGCAATCGATTTTGTTATAGGCGAGGATGGATTGGATGCCGGCGGCATACTCATCCTCGGTCTTTTTCAGATCTGTGACCATACGGAACAGCGCCGTGGTTTTATTCTGTTCGTTCAGGCAACCGATCACCACATTGGAGTTGCCGATATCAATGGCAAGGAGCATAAATTTCCTCCCTTATTTTTTTCCGATCCGGATCAACCGGGTGATCACCGGCGCAAGCACCAGGTTTACGCCCAGTTCGATCAAAAAGTTGATGCCGGTCAAACCAAAGACCATATAAGCGCCTACACTGGGGAAACCGGCGCTGGCGCCCCAGGCGGCAATGGTATCTATAAAGAACACCAGGCAGCCAAGCAAAAATACACCGGTATTCGCCACGGGGCAAATGACCGCCGCGGCGATCACCGCAGGTAGTTTGCCCCACTTTTCCAAAAATTTGTAGACAACGCCTGCCAACAGACCGCAAACTGTACCCTTGAGCAACACTGTGATCACAGTGCCGGCCACATCCACTGCCAAAAAGGATGCCGCGTCACCACTGAGCAACACAGCCACGCCAAAGGCAAATCCCAACCACGCGCCTGCCTGCCAGCCGTATACTGCCGCGCCGACTACGATCGGCACAAGCACCAACGAGATGGAAAAAAGCCCCAGTGCGCGAAGCCCCACAGCCAAAAGCTGCAGCACCACCACAATGGCAGTGAACAAGGCTATACCTACCATGTTCTTTGTTTTACTATTCATTTGTATTCCTCCTGCTGTCGCTCCCTCATCCATAATAGGGATGCAACGCAAATATTAGCAGAAATTTCTGCCACCCTTTATTATATAGGAATCCCGGCGGCCTTGCAAGAGGTATTTGCGCCGTTTCTGTCACCGAAAACCGGTATATTTTTGCCGTCATTTTGCACAACCAGTTGTTTTCTGACTATTTTTGCCTCCCATATTTTTGTAGAAAATAGGGATAAACCATAAAATTTACATGGTTTTATGCCGATATTCTCTCCACGCTTATCCGTTTGACTTTATTTTTCTTTGCCAAAAATGTGTTTTTCTCGAAATTTCCCCGATTTTTAAGGGATTTTGTATAATTTGCACATAGTTTGCAGGTTGACTTTTGGTAACAACCGTGCTATAATCTGTAACCGATTGTAATAATATTGGTTGCGATAACCAAAATGTGAAAGGAATGTGTTTATGACAAAACCCTTGCACCCGGGCAAGCGGATCTGTATGCTGGCCCTGTGCCTGTGCCTGCTGATCTCCCTGGTTCCCCCCGTTGCAGCGGCCGAGGCTACACAAAATACAGAATCCCTTCCCAGTGAAAAAGAATCCACTCTTACCACCGTTGTTCGTAACTACGGTTTTAATGGCTCTGCCGTGATCGGCCAAATGGAAAACGGTACAAAAGTTACCGTTCTTGGCACCCGGAACAACTTCTACAAAGTTGATTGCTACGATATGAACGGTTACATAGCCATCTCCCAGATCCAACAGAACGAGCAGGGCGAGTATTTCGTATCCTGCGTGGAAGGTTCTTCCGAGACCCGGGTGATGTACTACGAAAAGCACACCGATGTTCTGGCGCTGCGTAAGTCTATTTTAGCCCTGGCAGATGCCCAGAACGGTACCCCTTATCTTTACGGCGGTACCCGCCCCGGCGGTTTCGACTGCTCCGGTTTTGCCCAGTTCCTGTATAAGGAACACGGTTACCAACTCAACCGTCGGGCAAGCACCCAGTTGCAGGACGGCATTGTTGTTCCCAAGGAAGGTATGATGGCCGGCGACCTGGTCTTCTTCCGGGAAGCATTTGAAACCTGCGAAGCATCCCACGTTGGTATTTATGTAGGTGACAACACCATTATCCACTCCGGCAGCAGAGGCATCTGCTATGCCAATCTGGATGTGGACTGGTTTGCGGAGACTTTCCTCTGCGCCCGCCGGGTGCTGAATACCTCCGCCGCCCAGATCCTGGAACTGCCCGCACCCTCTGCAGACACCTGCGTTGTCCGCTCTGTCAGCGGCAGAACCGCTCACTAAGCACGTTTCCCGATGGGACTTTCCCATCGGGATTTTTTATGGTTGATTTACTGTCCTTTCGCGACTATAATAGGAACGTTGAATTTCAAAGAATGAGGAATCTGTATGGCAAATGAAAAACACGCCCCCCGGCTGGGCGATAACAAAATGCGCACCATGCCCATCGGCAAGTTGCTCTTTACCATGGCGCTGCCCCTGGCCCTTTCCATGCTGGTGCAGGCATTTTATAATATTGTGGATACCTACTTTGTATCTTTGGTGTCTGCCGATGCCACCGGCGCGTTAAGTCTGGCGTTCCCGGTGCAGAATCTGCAGATCGGCTGCGCCACCGGCATTGCTGTGGGTATGAACTCCCTGCTCAGCAAATCTTTGGGAGAGAATAACCGGGAGCGGGCGAACCAAGCCGCAGGCAACGGCATCTTCCTTACCTGTCTTTTGATCGGCGTATTTATGCTCTTCGGTTTCTTTATGACCGAAAGTTATTATTCCTTATTTGATACGAACGACATCACCCGCCAATACGGCATTGACTATACATCCATTTGCTGTATTTTCACCGCCGGTATTTTTATTGAAGTACTGGGCGAGCGGCTTTTGCAGGCATCCGGCCGAACGGTATATACCCTCTATACCCAGGGTACCGGTGCAGTACTGAATATCATTTTGGATCCGCTGTTCATTTTGGGTTCTGCCGGTCTGAAAAATATGCTAGATATTGAACTGCCCTTTTACTTCCCCACTTTCGGCGTTGCCGGCGCGGCCATCGCTACGGTGATCGGTCAGTGGGTGGCTGCCATTTTGGCGATCATCTTCAACTTCACCAGCAATCCGGATGTTTCCTTTAAATTAAAATATCTCCGCCCGGACAAAGCCGTGATCGGCAAAATTCTGGCAGTGGGTGTCCCCTCCATAATTATGATGGCCATCGGCTCTGTTATGAATTTCTGTATGAATCAGATCTTCCTCAGTTTCCGGTCTGTTCACGGTCAGACCCCCGCCAATGTTTTCGGTATTTACTTTAAGATCCAAAGCATTTTCCTGATGCCGCTGTTCGGCATTAACAATGCCTCTATCTCCATTATTGCTTATAACTACGGCGCGCGGCTTCCCAAGCGGATCACCCACACAATCAAATTGGGCGTTGCTGCCGCGTTGGTTATTATGCTGGCAGGTTTCGGTATCTTCCAGTTATTCCCGGATACGCTGATGGGCATTTTCGGTTCTTCCGGCGGCGCAGACGCCGAAGCGCTGATCAAAATGGGCGTTACCGCCATTCGCACAGTCAGTTTCCATTTCCCCCTGGCGGCCATCGGCATTGGTCTTGGCGCCAGTTTCCAAGGTCTTGGCAACGGTATCTACTCCTCCATCACCTCGCTGTGCCGTCAATTGGTAGCGCTGGTGCCTGCCGCTTATCTGTTAAGCCTGACCGGCAGTGTAGACGCAGTATGGTGGTCGTTCCCCATTGCAGAGGTGGTCAGCACCGTACTTTCCGTTATTTTCTTCCTGCGGATCTACCGGCAGAAAGTAAAACCTATGTTCTCCAAAGAATAAAATAAAATCGGTGAAGAATGTTTCTTCACCGATTTTTTATTTTCCTCTTGACAAATACGCAAAACTGTATTACTGTATTAGTACAGTAATACAGTTGCTGACCCCTATTTTGGAAAGGAGGTTACCCAGTGATCTGGCAATTGGATAAAACAAAAGCCCTTTGTCCCCAGATCTGCCTGCACATTTGCGCGCAGGTGGCGTCCGGGCAACTGAAACCGGGTGAAAAAGTGATGAGTGTGCGGGAGGTGGCAGTGGCCGCCGGGGTGAATCCCAACACCGTGCAAAGCGCTTTTAACCAGTTGGAACAGCAAGGGGTGCTTTACTCGGTACGGGGCGCCGGTTGGTTTGTCAATCAAGATACCTCCGCCGCTTTGGAATTGCACAAAAAACGCATCCGGGAAAAGGTCGAATCTTTCTTTGCAGAACTCTCTGCAATGGGGCTGACCCCGGAGGAAATCAAAGAATTGGTAAAGGAGTGGGAATATGTCTGAAATTTTTCGCTGTGAAAATCTCACCAAGCGTTACGGCAATGTTGTGGCTCTTGACAACATTTCGCTGACACTGGAAAACGGCCGGATCGTCGGTCTTTTGGGCCCCAACGGTTCCGGCAAAACCACACTTATTAAAATCATCAACGGTCTGTTAACGCCGGATGCCGGCGCTGTGACCATTTGCGGTAATGCTCCCGGCCCGGAGAGCAAAGCGGATGTGGCGTACCTGCCGGATAACATCTACTTAAACTCCTGGATGCGGGTAGAGCAGATCATCGCATTTTTCCGGGATTTCTACGCAGATTTCCGTCCGGAACTGGCGCTGCAGATGCTGGAGCGGCTGGGCATCTCTCCCAAACAGCGGTTAAAGACGCTATCCAAGGGTAATAAGGAAAAGGTCTGTCTGATTTTGACTATGAGCCGCAATGCCAAACTCTACGTGCTGGATGAGCCCATTGCCGGCGTTGACCCGGCGGCAAGAGATTATGTGATCAGCACCATTATCAACAACTATAACCCCAATGCCACGGTTCTCATTTCCACCCACCTGATCGCGGATATTGAGCAGGTGCTGGACGAGGTGATCTTCATCAAAGACGGCCGGATCGTTCTCCACGACAGTGTAGAAACCATCCGGGAGGAAAAAGGAACCAGTGTCGACGGATTGTTCCGGGAGGTGTTCCGATGGTAAAGAAAC
>CALBJG010000153.1 GCA_937892865.1 uncultured Clostridia bacterium | reverse complement strand
GATGAGGTGTCTTTATTTCAATCCGTCCGCTCCGCGGACACCACAACTGACAACTGACAACTATCAACTGTCAACTGACAACTGACAACTATCAACTGTCAACTATCAACTGTCAACTAAAAAGGCACCCCAGCAGGGTGCCTTTTCTCTTACAATTTGACTGTTTTACCGGTTGCGATACTCTCGTAGCAAGCATTCATCGCCTCAATGGTGCGCTTGTGCCACCGCAGGTTGATAAGCGGCGTCTTTCCGTTGCGGACATTGTCCACAAACTCGTCGATCAGACCCACCCACTCGTCAAAGTAAGTGTACTGGACAGTGTAGCGGTCATTGGGACAGCCGTTGTGATACACATTGGGGCCGAAGCAGTCCGCCATCAGCGTACCCTTTTCGCCGTGGAGGGTGATGTTCACCTCCATACGCTTGGGGAACACCTCCCAGCCGGGGCCGGGGACTTTGATCCGCTCTTCCATCTTGGACCAGGAGGGGTCCAGGGAGAAGACAGTACCGTCTTTCATCCTGCCGATGACGGAGAGCATATCCTCCTCCTCTAAATCGGGACGGATGTTGGGGGCGACCTCTGCGTAAATGCTCTCAAAGTCAGAGCCGGTCATATGGCGGATCATATCGAAAATGTGGGGATGGTCGCACAATGCGCCGCCACGGAAGCGGTCATCCCCCGCTTTGATCTGTACCCGCTTGCCGTAACTTTTTTCCGGCACACCCTGCCAGGGGAACGCCCACACGGGAGACAGCGTAATGTTGGTGGCGTTGAACGCCTTCAACTTGCCCAACTGCCCGCTTTTCAAGACCTCTTTCATCCGGGCGATGACGGGATTGTAGTGCATTTCCAACTCGATCTGGCACACAAGACCCTTTTCGTCCATCAGACGAATCATTTCCTCATACTCATCCATATCGAAGGTAGGGATCTTCATGGAAAGAATGTGGATCCCCCGCTGGGCGCAGAGTTTCATCTGCCGCAGATGGTCCGCATTTTCGCTGGCAAGGACCACCGCCTCGATCTCCGGATGGGCATCCAGCATCTCAATTTCCGAGTCATAGCAAGGGATGCCTTGAACAGAGTTCAGGAAGATCTCTTTGACTTCATCGTTGGCGGTAGCCACCGCCACCCAATCCAGTTTGGGATTGTCTTTCAAGACCTGGTAGTACTTCCGGGTATGACCGTGGGTCATACTCATCATTGCGATCTTTAAAGGCTTCATATTAAATGACCTCCCTTTCCCCGGACTTGGCAGACCGCTTTGCGGCATTTACCAGCGCCAGAATTTTGGCATTTTCTGCGATTCTTGTATCCTTGTCCCCAAATCGGGCGGCATCGAAGGCAGCGCGGACGATGGCAACATTCGCCGCATCCAAGCCGTAGAGTTCAAAGTCCACATCGGTAAACTTCTGGTTCTCCCCACCGAAGATGTAAATGGAATCCTGCTGGAGTTGGGCATCCACCACCACATCGCAGGCAATGCCCCGCTGGGAGATGATCTCGTGCTTGTCCTTGGGCTGTTCGCCCTTATTTAAAGTAGCGGCGATCTCCAATGTGCAGACCACGCCGTCTTCGGTGGTGGCGATGGCGTTGAGGACTTCCCCATTTTCCATCACCATAATGGACTTGATCTCTCTGCCCAGCACAAACCGGCAGATATCCAGTTCCCGACCCAAAGCCTCATACACATCGCTGCCCTTCTCTACGATCCGGGCAACACGCATCACGCTGATACCCACCAGCGTACCGCCGGTAACGATATTTTTCAGTTCTACGAACCGGCGGAGATTCCGGTGAGCAAGGAGCGGCACCACGATGCCGTCAATTACCGCCATTTTGTCGGTTTTTAAGGTAACTTCCGTGGAAACATCATATTTTTCCAGTAAAAAGTTCAGTTTTTCCTGAAGCATAACAGTTCCTCCTTACAGCATCTTCACGCGAGGACGATACTTTTCCAAATAAGCGGCATTCTTCTCGTCACCGCCGGGGGTGTTGGCGCTGGACCAAACCGGAGGCTTGATGCCCCGGTCAATGCACTGCTTGACGGTCTCGATTTCCAGCAAATGGGCGATGTAGAAATCCACAATATTGCTGATAGGGGCAATGGGCGTATCCAAGCCGGGCACCGTGACCACCGCGTCGCCCACCGGGTTAAAGTCCTCGATGCACACATCGGCGTAGTCGTTGAGGTTTGTCTTGTTGGGGTGACGGATAAAGTGATCCTGAGGCATCTCCTCCTGCCAAGCCTTGCTTGACACAGCGATAATTTTCACGCCGTTTTTCTTTGCCTCCATGGCCGCGTCGATGGTCGCCGGGTTGATGCCGATGTTGTGGAAAATAATTAACACATCGTCCTTTTTCAAATCATAGTACTTGATAATGGCGCTGCCGTAGTTGACGGTGCGCTCCAGTTCCAGGTACTTCAGCGCCTGGTTGAACACGGAAAGACCGGTCTCCATAATGGGGTTGATGCAGCTTAAGCCACCTGCCCGGAAGAACATCTCGCCTACCGGCAGCGTGGTGTGACCGCCGCCGCCGTATACATTGATCAGCCGGTCGTTGGCAATGGCATCGGTCATAAGTTCCGCCGCCTTGCGAATGTTTTCAGACTGGGTGGCATTTACCTTTTCCAGGTTTTCAATAACCGCCTTGAAATAACCGAAATCGTTCATTTTAGTTCTCCTTTTTCAGCACCCGGCGATAGTTTCTGCCGATGTTGTCCCACAGTTCAATGGGGTCCTTGGCGGCGACCACCGTGCCGTAACCGCCCCGGTAAGTCCAGGTAGCCAGCCGGTCAACGCCCAGTTCCTCGTACATATCCACCACTTTGTCGATTTGCTTCCAATCGTCAGGCCGCTTGTTGTAGCCCATGAGCCACCGCTCGGACTGCTTGCCGTATTTCTTCGCCATGGCAACGGTGCGCTCGGTGATCTCCCGGAAGAAACTCTCCGGCAGGCTCCAGTTGATAATGGTGGTGGAGAACACATCGAAATAGGGGCAGGATGCCACCATATCCCAGTTGTCGTAGCCCCGGAGTTCCGTGACATAGTAGGAGTTCAGGGTGGCGTGGACACAGCAGGTAATTTCCAAATTGGGGTTGATCTCTTTCAGCACACGGCTGGTGTCAGACAGGGTAAACAGCGCCTCTCTCCAGCGGAACTGCTTTACATCGTCGTTCATGAACTTGGGCATTTCGT
>CALBJG010000152.1 GCA_937892865.1 uncultured Clostridia bacterium | reverse complement strand
CAATGATCCAACGAGGATTCTGGTTGTGGGGCAGGTAGCCAGCATAACGGCGGGCCTGCTGGAACGGGGTCATCATGGAGCCGTCGGACTGGCGGTAGCCCTTCCGAAGGTCAATGCCAAGCCCCTTCTGCTCAATGAGAACATGGGTGGACGGGATGAAGCCGTCGATAAAGGAGGTGTGGTCGAGCATGATTTGGTCTTCAAAAGTAATGAACTTGTCCGGCTCGGCAACACCATAGACTTTTTGGAGCAGCGCAAGCCCGATATTCTGAAGATCGTTACCGTTGCCACCAACGAGGAGGAGCTGGCTGAAAGCTTTCGGGCGATGGTGCTGCTGAAAAAGGCGGTCAAAACCCCCGTTACCTACCATGCCGCAGGCAAGGCGGGCGCCCTTTCCGGCGTCAAAGCTGGAGATACCCTTGATGAGCCCAATGGTGCCGATGGAGATCAGGTCCTCCTGATCCGATTCGGCGGCGTAATATTTTTTCATAATGTGCGCTACCAAGCGCAGGTTCCGTTCAATGAGGATATTCCGGGCTTCCAAGTCGCCCTTTGCGTATCGGGCAAGGTATTCCTGCTCCTGCTGGTGGGTCAAAGGCTTTGGAAAGGAGCCGGTTTGCAACTGCAGTGAGTACATCAAGCCGCTGAGGATCAGCCAAGCGGCGGCGATCATACGCCTCACCTCCACTGCAATGGTATTCACCACGGCAAGTCCTTTTTCCAAAAAAGTATACCCCGGCGCAGTTGCGCCGGGGTATACTACCGAACCTTTTAAATTGCAAAACCGACGGTCTTGTGTTCCCGCTCGGTTTGGTCTGCCAGCATGGCATAGTAGGCGTAGGGAGATGCATTCAGATTACCCAGTTTCTCTTCCACGCTGTCGTGACTGTCCATTGCGTACTGGATCAGCGGGATGGGCAGCGGCTCTTTCTCATCATCGGCGCATCTGCGGCGCACTGCAAGAATGACCTGGGCTGTTTCCAGCGCCTCTTTACTGCACTTATCCAAAAATTCACCGGGGACAGTGATGGTAAGTTGCCGGTCCGCCTCCAGGCAAATAGACCAAACCTGCTGCCAGTAATCAGCCATTTTCTCATCGCCCATTTCCTTATAGGCGTAGATCAGCGCCCGCATAGAAAGCCGGTCGCCGGTGTATGCCAGCACTTTCCAATAGCGCATAGCGGCTTGCTTGCCATATTCCGGGTCCAATTCCAAGTAGCCCAGCCAAGCGCCCAGCGCCAGAGCGCCGGGGTCGCCATCGATGACCCACTGGCGTTTGTCCATCAGCAGGATATCCATATCGAAGAAAAGATCTTCCTCGATCTTATAATGGCGCAGGGTATCGCACTTCATATCATAAAAACTCATCACGCGGTCTTCCAGCAAAGAATCGCTGAGTTTCAGAACGGAGCAATCCGAAACGGTCTGGACAGATGCCACATCATCCAGCACCTTTCGGCAGGCATCCTTATATTGGGGCTTTTCCAGCACTGCCAGCAAAAGGTCGATGATCTGACCCTCCAGGGTCTGCATCGCTTCATTTCGCTGCCAGAACAGCAGTCTGCCGGTGGTTTGGAAGTAATAACGCATGATCTGCTTTAATTCACTTTGATTCACTGTTTCCGACATTTTTCCGCTTCCTTCCCTTTTTTATTCATCATACCACGCCAAAACGGTATCGTCAACGAATTTTCTTTGGTGTTGACAGTGCCATAGAAAAACGGCTATAATAGACCCAATGAGAGAGAAAGGGAGATGCTTATGGACGCAACATTAAAAGAGAGAGTCTTAAAAGCCCATATCAAAGCCAACTACCCTCACGCAGCAATTGAAAACTGGGATGACCCCGACACTTCTCTGGTATTCTATCCTGCAGAGGAACTGCGCAACGCCTCTGACAAATGGTTTCCGCTGTGCTGCTACCGGGATGAGGCCAGCGGCAAGACCGTATATGGCGGTCGTGAAGGCATCCTTCACACCTACACCGAAGGCGAGACCGGCGCAGGTAAGACCACCCGCTACGCTATGCAGAGCATCCGCGCCCTCTCCGCGACCAAGGGAAAACCCAGTTTCCTGGTGGTGGACATTCACGGTGAATTGGTAGAAAATCTTTATGACCATTTAAAAGCCGCCGGTTATACTATCCGGGTCTTGAACTGTGACAATCCCCAGCGGTCGGATACATACAACCCCTTTATGCCTCTGGTGCAACAGTGCCTGCAAACCGGTACGCTGACCACGGAGGTGCTCAGCCAGATCCGGAAGATCGCGGAGATCATGCAGCCGGTGGAAGATACCAAAGACCCCATTTGGGATCAGGGCGCCCGTTCTTACACCAACGGTCTGATTTTGGATAAGTTTGAAGATCTGCTGGCAGGCAACATCCCCCCGGAGTGCATTACTATTTACAATATCATCGAAAACCACTTCTGGCTTCGCACGGAACTGGGCAGCAAAATCAGCGATCTGCGGGAAATCTCTCACTATCGAAACAAGCCGAAAGGCTCCGTTTCCCTGCAGAAATTGATGGCTGTTACCAACAATGCAGACCGGACGAGAGCCTCCTATATGGGTGTTGCGGAGAACCATTTCGATGTCTTCGGTCAGCCTGCTCTGTACCAGTTGTCCTCTTCTTCCACCATTGACATTGACGATTTTATCAACGAGCCTACGGCGATCTTTATTCAGTCCGGCACCACCAGCATCGGTGACTCTTTGATTTCCCTGATGACCAACGAGATCTACAATTCCGCTGTCCGTATCGGCAAACAAAGCGCCAATAAACTGCTGCCCCGGAAGATCCACTGTTTCTTAGACGAATTTGCCAACTCCAACATTGCCGACGGTCCGGAATTTATCCGTATGCTGACCACTTCCCGGAAGTTCGGTATGTACTGGCATATGCTTCTGCAAAGCGACGCCCAATTGGAACGGAAATTCGATCCGAATATCGGACGGATCATTCGCAGTAACTGTACGGAGATCTTTATGGGCTCTCACGACTATGCAACCCTGGAGCGGTTTGCCAAGTCTTGCGGCAAGAAGACCGTGGAATCTCTCAACAGCCTGATCACCGGAAGTTTCCCCTCTTTGGAAACCGTAGATATGATCACTGCAGACAAACTGGGTCTTTTGCAGGAAGGCTTTATGTACATCAAAACCAACCGTTACCCCCTGCTTCTCTCCTACATAGAGGCTTTCTACAAATGTCCGGAATTTAAACCCAAGCAGGATATTCTGTCTGTATATCCCGTTAATGATTTCGACTATACCACCACCGCATTTTTCCCCAGTGATCTGCTGACAGACTTAAGCAAAGATGATTTCCGTCTGCTCCGGGCGCTTCGGTCGGAAAAAGAGCCGGTCCGTTTGGTCCGTCTGCAATCGGCGCTGCCCACCGTTACTACCGCTTCGCATTTGCGGCTGCTGGAAAAAATAGGCGTGATCAAGCGGGTTACGGACGATTCTTATGCCTGCACTGTCAGCGACAGAGGTTACGATCTTCTGGAGGCAAAATACCGGAACGCTGCGCCGGTTGCATTATTGCCTGCGGATTATGTGGCGCCCTCGTTCGATGACCTTTTCGACACGCCCTTTGATGAACTGCTGGACAAGGAACTGGCCAAAAATCCCCCTGTGCATCCGTTGATCCAGGCATTGTACGACCATTTCAAAGTAAACAACATCACATGGGAAAAATTGTCGGAAACCCTCTCCCTCTCCATATTCCCTGCCATAATGCTTACCGACCTCAACCGGCTGATGTTCACAAACATTCAGCATTTCCAAAGCACGGTTCTGACAGATGTTAACCTGCCTTACCGGATCACAGAAAGCTTCATCAGCAAAAACAATTTCCCACACCCTGTTCGTTTCAGAAGTGTTTTTGCGCGGGAACTTCGGCGGATCAGAACTGCCGACATATTCCCTGATGAAATGCTGGATATTTTGGAGAAAACAAAACAGATCATCGCCCATCTGGATGAAGAAACGATCCGCTCTGTGCGTAGTAGTTTTAACGACGATGACGAATAATAACAAAAAAGAGAAGGCTCGTTTTTATTACGAGCCTTCTCTTTTTTTATAACACTCTTCCGGGGATCTTGCCGGTAAGTTTTACAAACACTTTGTAAAAAGATGCGTAATTCCGGTAGCCGCAGGCAAGCGCCGCATCTCCCGGTGACACACCCTGGCGCAAAAGTGTTTCAGCGTAGATCATCTTCTTTTGCAAAATGTACTGTTTCAAGGATATCTGCATTTCCTCCTTGAACATCCGGTACACCGCCGATTGGGACATATTCAGTTCCTGGGCGATGGTGCAGATACGGACCTCTGAGGTAATATGCTTATCCAAATAGTCAATGATCTGACGGAGTTTTTTGGATTTGCCGCTGATGGAGGCATTTTTCCCGATGCTTTCGTCCATAGCGATATTGTAGGTGATCATGGTAAACAGCGCTTCTTTCAAAGCGTCGTAGCGACCATCTTCTTTCTCCATAGTATCCCGGAACTTGTGGAATAATTGGATCATTTCCGGGGCGGAAAAAATATAGCGCTTCCCTACCCGCTGGGCAAAATCGTCCCGGATAGCATCCGGTACCGTGGGCAGATCGAAAAACAGAATGATCCGGTGATAAGCATCATCGTTACCGGTAACGATCTGGTACACCATAGGGGCAATGACGACGGCGTTATTCTCTTTTACCACGATCCGCTCGCCTTCCAGGTCAAAGCGGACGCTTCCTTTTAACACGAACAAGATCTCATAGCAGTTATTGCAGTGGGGATCATACAATTGCTCGTTGCTGTACTCCGTATACTTCAATGCTGTATGCAATCCGGAGCCCATCCAGGTTTTGGTCTCTCCCAAATATTGCGCCATCTCCATCCCCCTCTCATTTCCTTTTCTCTCATTATAATTCATTAAAAGCATATTTTCAAGAGGAATTATGCAAAATTTTATTTCCTTTTCAATTACAGCAAAAAGACCTTGCTAAAAAAGCAAGGTCTTTTTTAAGTGGTAATATGTTTATCAGTACTGGGTGGGTTTCACGTGCCAGATCTCTTCTGCGTACTGACGAATGGTACGGTCAGAGGAGAACTTGCCACCGCTTGCCACGTTCATCAGGCACTTTCTGCCGAATGCATTTCTGTCAGCATAGTCCCGGTTTGCCCGGAGTTTTGCATCCAGATAGGATTCATAGTCCATCAGCAGGAAGTAGTGGTCAGCCCGGTGCCAATGGGTGCCGTCCAGCAGCGCGTGATACAGATCTCTCTGGTCATCGTCTGTGGGTACGGTGCCATCTACCAGGGTATCGATAGCCCGATGCAAGTGGTCATTATGGTCATAGATCCAGCGGGGATTGTAACTGTCACGGCTGGCGTTGATCTGGTCGACGGTAGCGCCGAAGATATAGTTATTCTCCATACCCGCTTCCTTGACGATCTCCACATTGGCGCCGTCCAATGTGCCCAATGTCACTGCGCCGTTCAGCATCAGTTTCATATTGCCGGTACCGGAAGCCTCTGTGCCGGCAGGAGAGATCTGCTCGGAGATGTCTGCTGCAGGAATGATCTTCTCTGCATAGGAGCAGTTGTAGTTCTGCACAAAGACAACTTTCAGTTTGTCGTTCATATCCGGGTCATTGTTGATCATCCGGGCGATCCGGTTAATATAACGAATGATCGCCTTTGCCCGGGCGTAGCCGGGAGCGGACTTGGCGCCGAAGAGATAAACAGTGGGCTGGAAGTCCGTGAGGCTGCCGTCTT
>CALBJG010000151.1 GCA_937892865.1 uncultured Clostridia bacterium | reverse complement strand
GTGCATCATACACTCGATGGTGTAAGTAGCCTCTGCGCCGTTGAACTTTTCCTTATCGGTCTTTCTGCCGCGGGTAACGGGCATTGCCAGTACATTCTCGCAGAAATCGGCGTAGACGCCCAGCATACGCTCGGTCTCTTCCTGGGCCTCTTCTGCGGTAGCGTGCATAGTGTGACCCTCCTGCCACAGGAATTCTCTGTGACGCAGGAAAGGACGGCTGGTCTTCTCCCAGCGGAGAACACTGCACCACTGATTGAGCATCATAGGCAGGTCACGGTGGGACTGGATCGCATTTTTAAAATACTCGCAGAACAGTGTTTCGGAAGTGGGGCGGATGCAATACCGCTCTTCCAATTTCTCACTGCCGCCGTAGGTGACCCAGGCGCACTCGGGGGCGAAGCCCTCCACGTGGTCTTTCTCCTTTTGCAGGAGGCTTTCCGGGATCAGCATCGGCATATACACATTCTGCGCGCCGGTCTTTTTGAATTCCGCATCCATCAGGTGCTGGATGTTCTCCCAAATGGCATAGCCATAGGGGCGGTAAATGAACATACCCTTAATGGAAGAGTAGTCAATGAGTTGCGCCTTTTTGCATACATCCGTGAACCATTGGGCAAAGTCCACTTCCATATCGGTAATCTGTTCTACCTTCTTATCTTTTGCCATAATCTTTCATCCTCTCGGGTTTTCTCGTTACATTCCATTATAGCACCATTGTCAAGGCTTTGCATAGGATGAGTTAAAGACTTTGGGAGGCAGGTCTATGACCCCTGTAACTTTGCTTTTAGAGCCGTCTTTGGTTCTGTTTTATACACATATTGCAAACCGCGCCGGTCTGCCATTGGAACAAGTGCTGACAGATGCGCTTTTCAAGCTGGCCGGTGAATTGAGTCTGGAGGCTTTGCAAAAATAGGAATTGTTTTTCTCTGCATTCCTTGATATACTGGTATACAGAAACAAACGGAGGCACGAAAGATGAAATCCATCCGCGATATTTATAAAATCGGAAAAGGCCCTTCCTCTTCCCATACTATGGGGCCGGAACGGGCTTCCCAGCATTTTAAGAAAACATATCCCAACGCAGACCGGTATGAGGTCATTCTGTACGGCTCTTTGAGCAAGACCGGTGTGGGTCACGGCACAGACCGGGTGATCCGGGAAGTCCTCTCCCCTACCCAGACGGATATCGTTTTTTCCAAAGAGCATTTGGAAAACGCCCACCCCAACACGATGGATCTGCGGGCATACAAAGAGGATGCCCTTTTGGGTGAATTGCGTATTGAGTCCATCGGCGGCGGTGATATTCGTGTTCCCGGTCAAACCCTTTTGGACTCCCCGGAAGTATATCCGGAAAATTCCTTTGCAGAGATCGCCGATTTTTGCAAATGGCGCTATATTGGCAAACTCAGCGACTATGTGGAACTGAATGAAGGCGAGGAAATTTGGGATTTCCTGATGAATGTATGGCAGACAATGAAGCAGGCCATTTCCGACGGTCTTTCCGCCGAAGGCATTCTGCCCGGTGGTCTGAAAGTTCAGAGAAAAGCCAAGTATCTGAACGAACAACCGGAAAAAGAACTGGTTCCCGGTATGATCGAGTTTAAGAAAATTGCCGCCTACGCCTATGCAGTAGCAGAACAGAATGCAGATAACGGCACCATCGTCACCGCGCCCACCTGCGGCGCTTGCGGTGTTGTGCCGGCGGTTTTGAAATATGCCCAGGATACCCGGGGCTTTACCGATGAGCAGATCATCCGAGGCTTGGCGACAGCCGGTATTATCGGTAGTCTTACCAAACGGAACGCCTCTATTTCCGGCGCAGAGTGTGGCTGCCAGGCGGAGATCGGCACAGCCTGTTCTATGGCAGCAGCGGCGCTGGCAGAACTTTATGAGCAGGATCTTGACCAAGTGGAGTATGCCGCGGAAGTAGCGATGGAACACCATTTGGGTCTGACCTGTGATCCTATCTGCGGACTTGTGCAGATCCCTTGCATCGAGAGAAATGCCGTAGCGGCTATGCGGGCGATGAACGCCTGCAATTTAAGTTTCTTCCTCACCGGCTCCAGAAATATCAGTTACGATATGGTTTGCCGGGCAATGCACGAAACGGGCATTAACTTAAACCACCGTTTCCGGGAGACCAGTGAAGGCGGCCTTGCCAAGATCTACGCAAGAAAGAAATAACAAAAAACGGAGGAGCGGTTGCTCCTCCGTTTTTTATTAGTCCATCATTTTTAACAGTTTTTTGCCGGCAGTATACAGATACCGGCCATAGGCAAAGGCTTCTTCGTCCTGCATATGCTTAGTGGACACCTCAAAACTAAGGATCCCATCAAAACCGATTGCAGAAAGACCATCCATCGTATCCTGCCAATCGATCGTGCCTACAAAGGGAGCCAGGTGATAGTCTCCGGCAGCAAAGTTATCGTTAATATGGAGCATCTTGATCCGTGAACCTGCGGCTTTGATCGCCTCAGATTGGATATGCCCGGCGGCATGAGCGTGACCCGTATCCCAGCAGATACCGATGTCCAGTTCATCCGCCTGACGGATGAGAGATTCCATATCTGCGCAATAGCGCTTCACTGAACCATCCAGGTAACCAAGCCGCATATTCTCCAATGTTACCTTTACGCCTACTTTATTGGCGTATTCCACAATATTGGAGAGGTAACCTTTATTCTGCTCGTATGCGGCTTTTTCGTTGTACTCCGCAGCAGGCATTACCGGGGCAATGGGATGCACAACGGTGTAGTCCACACCCAAGTGTTTCGTTACATCAATGGCGTTTTTGATTGCCTCCTCGGATGTGGAAAGAAACGGCAGATGGGATAAGCGGAACGGCATCCCGATATCATTGGCATAACGGATAACCGCATCCAATTCCTTTCCGTGGGTATTCAGGTTCAAGTTGTTCTGTTCCAAAGAAAAGTTCACACAGTCGAAGCCTATGCGCTTATGCGCATCCAAGCCATAACAAATGTACGAAACAAAATCATCATTTGGGTATTTAAAGCAGTTCAGCACCTGACAAATAGGCAGATCTTTCATAAAAATGCTCCTTAGTAAAGTCGAATTTCATACAGATGAATATTCTCGCAGCCGTTGGTTTTCGTAAAGGTTACGGTAACGGTGTCGCATTCCAAGCCGGGAAGCGGAACAATGTTGGCGCGCTGGTAGTTGTCGGTGATCTGGGTTGCGTATACCTCTTTGCCCATTCGCCACAACTGAACGCTATAGTCTTTTACCAGTTCCGGCGGAATGCCGATGCGCTGTTGCTTTTGTCGCTTGCCGTTCTGCGTCTGCTTAATGGAATAATTAAAATTGGTATCAAAAGTCAGACGAATCTGCGTCAGCGCGGCGGGAGTATGCAAAGAGAGCGTCACTTTTTCACCACCAGCGGCAATTCCATCGGAGATCCATATGTTTTCTTCCCCTTTTTCCGGGCGGGTAATGCCGTTGGTAATGTGCGTGCCGTCAAAGCCTTCCTTAGCGGAAGTGACGGTAATTTCAGCATTTTTCGCTTGATCCAGAGGGTCTTGGTTCCGAAGATTCGGGATATAGCAATCCTCTTTTAGAAGTATCTGCTGCAGTTCTCCAATACAGGGCAGCAGGTCCCTGGGTGTACATCCTTTTTGAATACACATTGCCGCAGCAGTACCCACAGCCTGACCACCGATGGCGCAAGTGCCCATCACGCGGGTAGAACCCATAGCCATTTTAGTAGCGCTGATATTCCGGCCTGCCATCATCAGATTTTGGATATTCTTAGAATAGTAGGAACGGTAAGGAATGGTATATGCCCCCGCAAAATCATAAACCTCCGTTGGCCGCTTGTCAAAATCATAAAGGCCTCTGGGCGCGTGGATGTCCATAGGCCAGCCACCGTAGGCAACGGCATCTTCAAATTGGCGATTTTCCAAGACATCGTTTTCATTCAGCAGGTAATCGCCTACTAAACGGCGGCTCTCCCGCATACCCGGCAGCATACCCACCCATTCCAAATCATAGTTCTCTGCACCGTGGTCGCTGACATTCTTCAGATGATCCCACACGCCGTATACACAGGCTATCAATTCATCCCGGATCTGCTCATATTCATCAATGATATCCTCACTCTCGCCGGAGAGTTCGATCCACCAGTAGCCGGTGTCGATCGTTGCAGATCCATAGGAAGTGATATGTAAATAGGCATCGCTGACGCCGTCTTTGTTTTTGGTGTTAGCGTGGGTACGGTATTTCAGTTGTTCTTCGGTGAAGGTATAGGCAAAATCCGGTCGTTTGAAGTTAACGGAATGTCCCCGGTCCACCGCTTTGAAGAGCAAGGAGTTGCCCATACGGTTGTTATCGGGCTCGATGGGCGCGTGGGGCTCGTTGAATTCTCCCCTGCCCTCGCTGCCTGTCCGGTATTCTGCTCCGGCCAAGTAACCTAAAGTACCATTTCCTGTAGCATCAATAAACAAGTCCGCAGAGATATTGTAGCGGGTTTCCGTAGTTTGCTGATAGGCTGTGATGCTTTTGATCACGCCGTCTTCCACCACGCAGTCATCCATAGTGGCATTCATAATAGCGGTAAGATTTTCCTGCTTTTTCACCGCTTCAAACATAACGGTGTCCCAAATGGAGTAGTTAAAATAATCGTTGCGGCTTTTATTTTCCAGCATCATCTCATACAGGATGCCGCCTTCCTCCAGTTCAGGCTTTGCCATATTGGCAGAGGCGCCGCATACATGCATCCGGATCTCCCCGGAGGCGTTGCCGCCAAACACCGCGCGGGCGTGTACCAGCGCTGTATTTGCGCCGTGCCGTGCAGCAGCAATGGCAGCGCACATACCGGACAGACCGCCGCCAACCACAACCACATCATATGTTTGATTCTTTGTTTTTACGGATCGCTGCATACCTTGCCTCCTTTGAACCAATAAACAAAGTATAAAACATTATACTTAAATTTGCAACAAAAAACCGGATGGTTTTTCCATCCGGTTTTTCTGTATTTAAAGTGCTTTGTTATTCAGGCGCTCGCCCACTGCTCCACCGGGGTGGATCAGGGCAAACTGTTCTGCCTGGTAGCCGGTATGCTCAATGATCGCTGCCTGCAGAGAGTGGAAGATCATACACAGGGCGGTAGAACTGGTGGTACCCTGGGCATTCCACTTATCGGTTTCCCGGTTGACAAACTGCTTCAGAACTACATCCGCTGCCTTTGCCAAAGGAGATTCCAGATTCTCCGTAATGGTGATGATGGAAACGCCTTTTGCTTTGCAGATGTCCACAATGGGCATAAGTTCTTTTGTCTTGCCGCCACGGGATGCAAATACCATTACATCGCCCTTCTGCAAAAAGCCGGTTGCGCCGTGGACAGCCTCAGCAGGGCTGATAAAACGGGCAGGCCGCTCAATGCAGCACATCAGGTGGGCAAAATGCTGACACATAATGCCGGAGTGACCGCTGCCGGCTGCGCCGATCCGGGGCGCTGCGCTAAGCAATTCTACTGCTTTGGAAAACTGATCATTATCCACGCATGCCAGCATCTTATAGAGGCACTCAGATTCAATGAGATACGCCTGTCTGCCGGCAGCCAGTGCTTCTTTAGAAATCATTTCTTACACTCTGCCTT
>CALBJG010000150.1 GCA_937892865.1 uncultured Clostridia bacterium | reverse complement strand
CCCAGCATCCACCCTAAACTGGGCGTAAAAAGCAGACACCAGGGACTTCATCGATATGCCCTTCATAGGATTTTTAGGCCCTACCTGGGAACCGGTCGTTCTGACTAGGATACTGCACCGTCAAAATGTATAATATCACAGAATAATTGAATATACAAGTATAAATTCATTATACTGTATATTTTTCCATTATTATTTACGGTTGATTCACAAACCAATCTTCCACGATATCGCTATGTGTGATAACGATTTCGATATCTTTCAGTTCATCTTTGGTGAAAAAACGCAAATCCTTGGATTCAGCGCTGATGGTCAATTCCGGCTCTTCGGTCAGTTCCAAACCGAATACAACTACGACCATACGCCAAATACTGCCATCCTGATATGCCGCTACACGACCGGGTTCGCCGTAAACGGCAAGTTTTTTCATTTTATCAGGCAATACACGTATGCCTAATTCTTCATATATTTCCCGGGTAATGGCCTGTAAAGGCGTTTCTTTTTTCTTAACCCCGCCGCCGACCAAGCCCCAAATATCGCAGTCCCGCCGTTTTTCCAGCAGGATCTTACCGTTCCAGGTAATGATCGCATTGGCGCCCAGGCGGGCTCTTTGGGTGGTTTTGGGGGTATGCTCCGGATCGCCCCGGTAAAATGTTACGATTGCCATATTCTTGCTCCTTTGCAAAATATGGAATTATTATACTGTATATACTTAATTATTTCCACTGTCAAATTCCGGTGGGATGGGTTTTGTAACACCGGTTCGGCGCGCCTTGTCCAATCCGCCGGTCATATGCCCCTCCGGGTCTTTTGTAAATTTCGCCCGGCGAATAATGGATTCCCCATATTTATCCCGTAAACCATCTACCATTTCATCCAACCGAAGTTTTTTCTCATACCGGACTGGTGACATTTCCGAAAACAGATCATACTGCTGATATGGCTCTTTTGACAGCCTTGTCACCTGCACACCCAACTGCCGCAAAGGTGTCACGCCATCCCAGGCTTCATCGAAAATCCGGCAGACTTCCCGGAATAGTTCCCCGGTGATATTGGTCGCGCCGGGGAGCACTGATTGATGGGAAAAATGGTGAAATCCGTCTGTTCGTAAATGAACAGATATACAACTGCCGCTGACGCCGTCTTTTCGCATCCGCATAGCCACTGTTTCGCATAAACTTAGCAGCACCTGATGCCCCGCCTCTCGTGAAAGAACATCTTTAGGCGTTGTCACAGAGTTTCCGTATCCTTTGTTTTCCCGGGGTTCCGGTGTGACCATGTCCGCATTTCTTCCATTGGCAAAATGCCACAGAGTCTCTCCCGGCTTTCCCAGCCGCCGGAGCAGCACATTTACATCCGTATGGGCAAGATCGCCAATGGTATAAATACCCATTTTCTTTAATTTTGCTTCTGTCGCCGCGCCCACCAGGAACAGATCCCGCACCGTCAGCGGCCACATTTTGGAGGGTACTTCCTCCGGAAACAGTGTATGGACTTTATTGGGCTTTTCGAAATCTCCTGCCATTTTAGCAAGAAGTTTATTGCTGGAAATGCCTACATTTACAGTAAAGCCCAATTCTTCATAAATTCGTTTTCGCATCTGCTCCGCCGCCAATCGTGGCGCGCCGTAAAGCCGCTGTGTGCCGGTCATATCCACCCATGCTTCATCAATAGAGTATTGTTCCACATCCGGGCTGAATTGCCGAAGCATATCTACAAAATGACGGGATGCCTCTACATATAGGCCGTAATCCGGCGGCACGACCACCAGATCCGGACACTTTTCCATTGCCTGAAACAGAGGCTGCCCTGTTTGGATCCCATACTTTTTTGCCGGCGTACTTTTGGCAAGGATAATGCTGTGCCGGGATGCCTTATCCCCCGCTACCACCGACGGGATCTCCCGCAGATCCACTTCTTCCCCCAACACTTTCAACCGATGTACTGCCGTCCAGGACAAAAAGGCGCTGTTGGCGTCCACATGAAAAATCACTCTGTCTCCCATATCAGTACACCTTTCTGAGCAAGCACCAGTTATGGCTGCGAATGGTATAACGTAGTTCGAACAACCATTTCTTTTCCGCTACCAACGCCCGGCATAAAAAGATTTTTGCCTCTATACCGGCATACTGTATGTCCTTGCTGCTGATCACTTCATCAATATCCACCCGGAGCAACTGATGGTGTTCGTCTTCCATACGAAAGCGCAATGGCCGCATTTGTCCATCGGCGCTGCAAAGAGATATCACATCTACCGGTATAAAATTCTGACGCACGCGGCTCACCTCTTTCTTATATATTCGAATTATAGCACATTTGTTCGAAAATAGCAAGCAGATTTTACTGTTGTCACTTACACCTTTTTTTGGTATAATAAAAAGAAAAAGCAGGAGATACCATATGTTGAAATTTCCCTGCCTTGTTCTGGATCACGACGATACCGTGGTACAAAGTGAGGCAACTGTTACATATCCGTGTTTTTGCAAAACAATGGGTGAAATTCGCCCGAATGTGACCGTCACGCAAAAAGAATATGCCAAAGGCTGCAGCGAACTGGGATTTGTCGAAATGTGCAGGCAGTGGTATGGCTTTACCAAGAAAGAACTGGACGATGAATACGCATTCTGGCAACTCTACAGCAAGACCCACGTTCCGGGTGCCGTGCCCGGAATCAAAGAACTCATATACAAGCAAAAACAAGCCGGCGGAGAAATCATCGTAGTATCCCATTCTTCGGAGGAAATGATCAAGCGGGACTACAAAGTACTGTTTGATATGCTCCCGGACCGGATCTACAGTTGTGACGCGCCGATCACGGAACAGAAACCGAGTCCCTTCCCTATTCTCGATCTTATGGACAAGCGTGGCTATCGGTCCGATGAAATACTTGTCGTGGATGATATGAAGCCGGGTTTTGAAATGGCAAGAGCAGCAGGCGTAAAAATCGCTTTTGCCGGTTGGGAGAGAAAAGATTTCCCCGATATCTACGAAGAAATGAAATCACTGTGCGATTATGCATTTGACAGTGTGTCTGAATTAACAGAATTCTTGTTTTAAACCCTTGACATTTATGGTATAATTTCAAATTGAACCAAGGAGGTGATTCATCTGGAAAAGCAGGGCATTAAAGTGATGGCCCGAAACCGTGAGGCTTACCACGAGTACTTTGTGGAAGAAGAAATGGAAGCGGGAATCGAATTGATGGGCACGGAAGTAAAATCCATCCGTCAAGGCACATTGAATTTAAAAGACGCCTGGTGCGGCATCAAAAACGGAGAACTGCTTTTAAATCAGATGCACATCTCCCCCTATGAGCAAGGCAACCGATTTAATCCGGATTCCAAACGCGTACGCCGCTTGCTGATGCACCGGCGGGAAATTATGCGGCTTTTGGGAAAGGTCAAGCAGGACGGTTATTCCCTGATCCCGCTGTCCGTATATTTTAAGGGTAGCCGCGTAAAAGTGAAAGTCGGCCTTTGCAAAGGCAAAAAACTGTACGATAAAAGACAATCCGCGGCCGAGAAGGATGCAAAACGCCAGATGGACCGCGCTATGAAGGAGAGATATTAAAATGGCAAATCCTACTTTTAAGATCACAATGGAAAACGGCGGTGTTATCGAAGGTGAACTGTATCCGGAGATTGCCCCCCAGAGCGTGTATAACTTTATTGATCTTGCCAATCATAATTATTATGACGGTCTGATCTTCCACCGGGTCATCCCCGGTTTTATGATCCAGGGCGGTTGCCCGGACGGCACCGGTATGGGCGGCCCCGGATACTGTATCAAGGGTGAGTTCTTCTATAACGGTTTCAAAAACGAACTGCGGCATAAGCGTGGCGTTCTGTCTATGGCAAGAAGCCAGTCCCCCAACTCCGCAGGAAGCCAGTTCTTTATTATGCACCAGGATGCCAAACACCTGGACGGTCAGTATGCGACATTTGGTAAAGTCACTTCCGGTATGGATGTCGTGGATGCTATCGCAGCCACACGCACCGGTATGCAGGACCGTCCCGTAGAAGAACAAAAAATCGCTTCCATTACCGTGGATTGCCACGGCGAAAACTATCCGGAGCCTAATAAACTTCCGGATCCCTACGGCAGATTCTGATAAACTTCAGGTGGGGTGTTCCTCACCCCACCTATTTACTATTCACGCTTACTTTTAATCTCAATTATGGGGCCGTACTGGTTTCGACGGGGGTAGTGAGGCTGGAATAGCGGGCCGTGGCGC
>CALBJG010000149.1 GCA_937892865.1 uncultured Clostridia bacterium | reverse complement strand
GCGGCATGATCCACCCCAACATGGCCACCATGCTGGTGTTCATCACCACCGACTGCGCCGTAGCTCCCGCAATGCTGCAGAAGGCTCTGTCCACCGATATTCAGTCCACCTTCAACATGGTCAGCGTGGACGGCGACACCTCCACCAACGATATGGTCACCGTCCTTGCCAACGGCATGGCCGGCAACGCCGTCATCGCCGAAGAAAACGCGGATTACGCCGCCTTCTGCGAGGAGAACGGCGTGGTGCTGGGCTCCCCCGCTTCCGTCGCCGGGTACAAAGCGCAGATGTCTGCGAAGGGCAACAAACTTGTGACCATCGGGATGCATCTGAACATCCTGCGTCTGTTCTTCGATTTCTGCATCCGCTGTCAGTTTCTGCAAGGCACGAACCCCGTCATCCCGGAACTGATGCCGCCCCGGAAGAAGATCCGGGCAGAGCGCAAGCCCTACGATCACCTGATGAATGAGAGCGATATCGCCGTCCTGTTCCAAGGCAGGATGCCCAAGGGTGCAAAGCGTCATCTGTTCCTGCGTAACCGGGCCGTGGTGCTGATGCTGGTTGGCTGCGGGTTGCGTAACTCTGAACTGCGCTCTGTCACGCTGAAGGACTTGCACTTTTCAAACGATGAAACCGCAAGCGTTGTTGTCCGTTCTGGTAAAGGCGATAAGCACCGCATCGTTCCCTTCCCCATCCCCGTCCAGCAAGCCGTAAAGGAATATCTGGAGAACGGCAACCGCCCGGACGGCCTTGCTCCTGACGCTGTGCTGTTCGGCGTGGGCGATACAAGAGAGGAATGGCATCCATTCAGCCGGGAATGCCTGTCCGATATGTGCAAGCGGTATATCAAGTCAGCAAGCGGGTTCACGGGTGCGCGTTCCCACGCTTGTCGCCACGCATTTTCCTCCGTCATGCTGACAAGCGGTGTCCCAATGGCAGAGATTCAATCGCTTCTGGGGCATTCCTCCATCATGACAACGGAACATTACGCTTCCCTGCTTCGGCCCACCGCGCCTACCGCTTCCGGCAACAAGATCTTCAACGATGCTTTCCAACTCACTTCCATGTAATAACAATATAAAACAAGCCAAAGAACCGAAAGTTAAGGAGGCAAAAACAATGTCTATGTACGATGGATTCCTGCCGAAGGACTACGCCGGGGAATATCAGAAGGGCAAGCGGGGCTACTACCCCGTTTGCTCGGCTGAAGAATGGGATAAACTTCCTGCCGTTTATAAGGCGATGGAATGGTTCCCCATTGAAGTGTACAATGAACGCACGAAAGCGAAAGAAACCACGGTGGTTGAGTATGTGGAGTTTAATGTGGTGTACATGATGCCGTACCGGGTCAGCGCAACCGTGCGTGTGCATGTGCAGGAAGTGCAAAAGATCCTGTTCTGCCTGTTTGAGGATACGCCGTGCCACCTCTACACTATCAGCGGTGTCGTATTCGCAAACGGTGAGCGTTACGGTGCGAAGTGGTTGCAGGATGCGACAACGGGAGCATTCGCTGTCTATGCCGACGGGCATTGCGTAGGAATGCAGGGTGGCTATAGGGGCTTTATCCCCTGCCAGATTGAGCGCAAGGAAGACGGCAGCTGGAAGTGGGCAGGATACAAGCCTGGGAACCGCTGCCATTACGAACTGCTCAATCCGTTCTCCGGCAAATGAAACAAATTTTGTATGTTCCTACTACCGAAAATCTACAAATAATGGTATAATAAAACAAGCCAGTAAACCCATTCGTGACGCAACGTGAGGAGAAGGAAGAAAACAATGGAAAACGTAGAAGAAATCAGAGAAACAGGAATTTATAAAGGCCCGGAAGAAAAGCGGCGGCACCTGATCTCCGGCATGGAGTACAAGATCATGATTGCAACATACAAGGAAAGAATCTGGGTTACCGCCCAATACACAGAAGACCCATTGGATCGCGTGAGATTGGCTTATAACGATATGCGCAAGTTCCTTGAAGATTGGGCGTTCCCTATCGATGAACACGATGGTTTGCTCAACTTTGATAAATACTCATGGAAGCAAACATCAATGATTTCGCACTCCGCTATCGAGGCGGCCTACAGAAAACTGGTTGCGGAAACAAACGAAGACTTATTTCCAAACAATGCAGACGAGGCGCGTGCATATCAATTGGCGAGGGAAGCGAAAGAAGTGTGCAAGAAAGTTCTGTGCGAATTAACCCCGCTCATGAAAAAAATCCATTACAAAGAAATGTTTATACCAAAGCGTAAATAAAACAAGCCAAGAAAGGAGAATAAACATGAATTACGAAGACAAAAAAGCGTTGCGGAGAATCATCCTCATGTTCCTCTTCCTTGCGCTGGTACACATTATTGGATCAATCAAATAAAACAAGCCACAAAACCCGTCGTAATCGACGGGTTTTATTTTTTTGTTTTTAAGGCCCTTCTCGCGCTGTTTACTTTTACCCTAACAACATATTATCCTCTGTTTGAAAACCGATACACAGGCCTAAAAACAAGCGATAAAAGGGAAGTGAGAACAGCATGAGTGATTCGGTTGAGGCGATGAAGATTTGGAAAGCACTCCAGCCAATGATCGACTCTGAAATAAGGGAGAAAACCAAATCCTGCATCCGCTCCAAGAAAATGCAAGTGAAGGTTGCCCCGAACGGAGAAACCGTGGGCGTATCCGAACCATACGGGGAAACAGTTTTCCAGATCCCCTACAGGAGTTTCCTCCAGGATTGCAAGGTTGGCGATGCAGTTTGGGTGGATTGGTACTTTGATAATATGTCCACTATGATTGCAACATCCTTCGGAAACGGGCAAATGCCCGTCAGTTCTGAGGGCATTGATTCTGTATACCCAGTTGGCTCCATTTATCTCAGCGTAAACAACGCAAACCCAGGATCGTTGTTCGGCGGCACATGGGAGAAAATTACAGACGCTTTCCTTTTGGGCGCTGGTGGGAACTATGCCCTGGGCGATACTGGCGGTAATGCAAGCCACACGATTGACATAGCCGAAATGCCAGCCCATACTCACGGTTGGAGAGGCTTCGTAAACAGTTCATTGTCAAGCGGCACCACCTATGTCTCTGCGCTTTTCGGGAACGATAGCGCACAGAACTATATCGACCAAGGGAGAGGCCCACAGTCTGCCGGTGGAGGATCGGCAATGAATATAATGCCGCCCTATCTGGCAGTAAACATCTGGAAACGCACGGCGTAAAGGAGGAATACCAGCATGAGCATGAAAGCAAGTTTTGAATCTATTATTCGCAACGGAAAGTATGACTTAGCCGTAATCACGGATCGAATCAATTACTATCACGCAATCGGCGATCTGAATGACGAAGAACGTGAAGAACTGATTGGCAAAGCACAGCACGGGGCGAATTACGCTGAAGGCGTTGAACTGCTGCAAAAGATCACGGAAATGGATATCAGAATCCATGCTTTGGAGTCAGAGATCGCATTGATCAAAGCAAACCAAGGAAGCCAGGGAACCCAGGAAGAGCCGGATGCCCCCTCCCCCGATGAATTTGTTCCCGGCAAATGGTACTACAACGGCGATAAGGTATCCTTTGAAGGGAAAGTATATACTTGCATCGCCCCCGATGGCGTTGTCTGTGTCTGGTCGCCGTCTGCTTACCCAGTTTACTGGCAGGAAGGCTAAGAACGATAAAACCCCCTCGTTTGAGGGGGTTATTTTTTTGCTTTAATCCCGACTATTTTAGTCTGGTATGTTTTCAAAGAGCGGTTCCTTTGTTCTCGGATGCCCACACGGGCGTTCCTCCGGGCAGCTTCCACGAATGCAGCCAGGGCCAGCGTCCCAAAAGATAGTAGGACACGCCTCCTTGCAAAGACCCAGCATTTTATCTGCCAACTCACGGATTTCCCATTGCGCCCTGTTGCAACAGCGCAAGGCAAAAAAATGCTTGAGTTCCCTTGCGTTCATCGTCAGCGCCAAATCCGTACAGGCAGCTTGCGGCGTTGCGTACCGCGCATCCTCCTTGGGAATGCCCATTGATTCTGCGTGATGGTAAAAATGCTTAATGCTTTCCATCAATTCGTCCCATTCCTGATGCAGCGCATCGTCATCGGCAATGGATTCCGGGATCACAACAGGCATATCTCCCATGTTCACATACCGCTGGCTCTGTACGGAAAAACTGGCAATCCTGTGCCTGGTCAACTGCGCAAGCAAGGCCCTGCTTACGCCATTAATCATGAACGTAAACTTCACATGCTCGATCACGCTTTCGTGTCCGCCTTTTAGAGCGTGTTCCAACGCCTTTTCGTAGTTCTTTGAGTTAGTACATACCGCCGCGCAAAACCCCGCCAGCCAGCCCCCAAGAGGCGTATAATCAATCAATTCAACCTTCATTCCGGTTTCTCCTCCACACTTTGCATAATCACTTTAATCGCGCAATCCGGGCAAAGATATTGCACTTTATCTCCGTTCTTAACGATTACATACTTGGGGGATAATTCTTCTTTGCACCGATCACACCGTTTCAGACGATATACACAATCGTTCATTTTCCCGCTTGCGTCCTTTCAATCGTTTCCAGAGTTTTTTCAACAGCCTCCCCGATATTCTGCACTTCATCCTCAATGTCGGAAATCAGTTTGTGCAGTTTACTCAACCGCCCCTTTACCTTTACAGGAATGCGTTCCAGGTCAATCTTCTCAGCAACGTGATCGGCGATCTCATCCCCGCACTTTACTCGGATAAAGTCAATCAGAAACTTATCGTTCAGAATCGTTTCCCCTGTTTCCGTTGTGAATGGATACTCATAATCAACCATCATTTTCTTTCGTTTCCTCCATTCCCATTTTGTATGCCCTGTCTTTGATCCGTTTCACCATTTCATCCGTAAACTCATACGTTGTAAACCGCGTCAGGCATTCGTCACACTCGCGCCGCCTGTATATACCGTCTGCGTGTCGCCTTACGTTTACAACCATTGATTTCGTGCTTCCGCACTTCGGGCATAAAATCCCGTTCAGGCTCTTTTCGTTCGTTGTGTTTTTCAAAACGGAATCTCGCTTTCGTCAACAGTTACGGGAATGAACCCATCCTCGCTTGCCTTCGGCTCCGGCCTATACTGGTTTTTCCCTGCGTCATTTGCGCTTAGCGAATCATCATACTCTGTTTCGCCCTTCTTAGAAATGATCTCAATCCCGTCAGCCACCAGTTCAATGTCCGCTTTCACTTCGCCGGACTTGGACATATAGCCCTTCGGCTTCATTTCCCCGGTTACGATGACCCTCTTTCCCCTCACCAGCATTTTTGCGCACAGCGCCCCAAGACTTTCCCATGCGGCAACATGCACATAGACAGGCTCTTTTCTCAGAGACGGCTGGAGAGAAAAATTGTTGTTGCTTACCACATCGAAATTGCAAACGTACTTCCCACCGTTTACGTTTTGCGTTCGGGGATCGTGAACCACGATCCCGCATACACAGCCTTTAACCACTTTTAGTTCACTTCCTTTTCGCCAACATACAAATACCTTGCATAATGGATCGGATCACCAAAGCGGTTCACGCTTTTCTCATTGCGCGTCATAATCAAATGCCCTTCTTTTTTTAGATCGTAAATCCTCGCACCCAACCGCATGACCCCATAATTTTCAGAGGCTTCCTTTGGAGAAATAGACCCATGCCTTTTCATGTGGGCCAGTATCATTTCGTTTTGTGTCAATCTTCTCCCTCCTCCAACTCTTCGCAAATCGCGTTGCACATGGTTACGATTCCCTCAACGTAATGAGCGTATCTCAATGCGTCTTTACCTTCGTTTGAGAGTTCCCAAGGGCTTGTTTCCAGGATCAAATCAATGGCACGCTTTCTCACTTCGTCAGTTGTCATCTTTTCCCTCCATCATAATCGCCACTCGTTCATCCAGTTCTTCCAGCCTGTCAGCGGCTTCCAGCATCAAATCACCTTGTTCTCCCCATGCCGGGTTCTCTCTCAGCGCCCGGATCAGTTCATCGGTGGTCAATCGTCATCCCTCCAAAGTCATCTGTTCTCCCTGTTTCTTCATCGCTTCTCTCGGTGCGTACTGTTTCCCGGTTTCCGCGTCACCCAGATCGCTCAATGCAAAGTTGGGGCAATGGTTTTCCCGGTTGATCTGCGCCCTGCTCCAATGCGGTTCCTCGCCCCGTGGATGGTCGCTGCATCGAAACTCGTCCTCATCGGCTTGGAAGCAATGGCAGCAGTATCGGCAATACTGTTTCATCTCAGAACCCCCAAATCAGAATCCGCATCGCTAACAAAGTGGAGCATACGCCGATAAAAGCGAAGATCGCCACAACAATCATCAGCAAATCGTGCTTCATCCGTCCATCAACCCGCTTTCGCACAGTTTCCGCAGATGGTACGCCCATGCCGTGGCAATCTGGTTCGGCGAAAATACCGTACTTGCCGGATCTATCGGGTCAAGCGCCCCGGTTTCCTTCAAAGCGTATTCCGGTGGAAAAACATGGTACCCGGCAAGCCATATAGCTAATGGGTCAATGGGGATCGCGTCAACGGTGGGCTGTACATCAAGTCGCTCAATAACATCATCCCAATAGATGTCATTATATTGCCCACTTTGGGATTTACACCATTCAAAATTTTCACGCATTTCATCCGCATCAATCAGCCGCATCCAATACCTCCCCAACTTCAACAAATCCGGGGGATTTCTTGGTGTCCCACCAGTTGTATCCCTTATCCGCGTCCCCGTAGCGCAATGCTGTCTTTGGGATAAAAGAGTCCTCGTCATTGGGCCTGTATTTATTGTGAAATACTTTATACCCCATCTCCTTCATTTTCGGGATAAAATCGGCCCTTACACCAATGAATGCAGTTTCCGTATTCCCGTGTCCGCAACAACAGCCAGTTGTTCTTATCCCCGCTTCCCACAATCTTACTATTTCTGGCAGCAAGCATTTGTCCACGGAAATAAAATGTGCAACTCCGTCATCAGAACGCCACGGTGTCTGTATATTATATGCACATTCATATGTTCCCAAACGAATATCATTACAATTCATCCCAATCCCTCCATCCACTTGGTCAAAGCGACCATCCATATTTCCTTTTGTTGCCGAAAATCAATAGGGTATTTCAGTTTGTCCACTTCAACCAACGAATACGGTGGCTCATAACGCCCTGCCAACCATTCGCACAGCTTATCCAGCGGCACGTCGGGGACGGAAGGAATATCCATAATTTTCGTTCGTATTTCAACCCTTGCAACAATTATTCCATGCCGATCATATGGGTCATATTCTCCATTCGGTATTTTTGTGGCTTCAATCGCCGCCTGCCTCGAAATTAGACTATCCATTTGCCGCCTCCTTGTCGAACTTTTCAACGTAATATCGTGCATGATTTGGGCCTATATTCATTGCTCTTGCGAATTCCGCAATCGTCAATTTATGCCCTTGAAACTCCACAAACCTATTTGTGCTTGTATTGTTGGCTTGTTCAATTCTTCCAACAAAACGGCAGTTATCAGGCGAATATCCTCTGTTGTTGTCAATTCTATCTATTGTGCAATTACCCGTTTCCGCCGATTCATCGTAGCCATTTTCATAGGCCCACTTCTTAAATGCGCCATAGTTGTTGGCCCATTCTTCGCAGACGGTTATGCCCCTTCCTCCATAAGAATGATAATGAGAATCATTTGGGTTGCTACACCTATGCTTCATGGATCTCCAAATTGCGTAAAGCCTATCGTTGCTTCCATTATGTTTTGCGTTGTATGCGTTTATCTTATCCGATTTCCAGCAGCCACAACTTTTTGTTGTCCCGTTTAAGAGGTTTGACGTATTAACCAACACTTCGTTCCCGCATTCACAAATACATTTCCACATTTTTCTTTTTGTCCCGCCAGGGCTTGTGTGTGTTCCGGCGAATTCAAGAACCGTAAGTCTGCCAAACTTCCGGCTGATCAGATCGTCCATCGTCATCCCTCCCGGATATCCCGCACGCTCACGATA
>CALBJG010000148.1 GCA_937892865.1 uncultured Clostridia bacterium | reverse complement strand
CCGTTCAGTAATTAGAAACCCATAAAAAAGGCCTCCGGGGAAACCCGGAGGTCTTTTGTCCGCTGTGAGAGATTCGCTCATTTTGGCAAACAAAAAACGGCATTGCAATACGCAATGCCGTAATTGGTTGCTTGGAATATTAGACAGCCCGCTCAACCTTGTTAGAACGGAGGCATCTGGTACAAGCGTACACATGGCACGGAGTACCGTTCACAATGGCCTTTACCCGCTTCACATTGGGCTTCCAGGTTCTGTTGGAACGTCTGTGGGAGTGAGAGACCTTGATACCGAAAGCAACGCCCTTGCCACAGTAATCACACTTCGCCATTCACTGCACCTCCTATCCGAAATCATAACTTAAAAACTACGCCCCAAACAGGCGCTTTGATATGATACCAAACTTTTCTGAAAAAAGCAAGTCTTTTTTTGGAAAATTTTTTAGAAATTTAAATTCATATTGATATTCCGTGTTTATAATTGTATAATGACCCCATGAGGTGATGGATATGTATGATATTCACAGTGTGCAGCTGACCACACTTGTGCGGGATATGGGTCTGGATGTGGCCTATGCATCTTCGGATTATGAGAAGATCCGTATTACGGTTGAGGATGTGGCCCGTCCCGGTCTGCAGCTTGCGGGATACTATGACCATTTTGAACCCATGCGCTTGCAGATCATGGGAAATGTGGAGATCAGCTACCTGCAGAAGCTGACGGCGAATGAAAGGGCAATGACTTTTGACCGGCTGTTTTCTTTTAAGATCCCTGCGCTTCTGATCTCCCGAAATATCGCACCGGGGCCTCAGTGCATGGAAATGGCCCGCAAGCATGATATTACGATCCTGCGCAGCAAGGATGCTACCAGCACGGTTATATCGGATATCATTACCTATCTGAAGAGCGCACTTGCCCCCGGGATTACCCGCCATGGTGTCCTTATGGAGGTATATGGCGAGGGACTGCTTCTGATGGGCGAGAGCGGTATCGGTAAGAGTGAGGCCGCCATCGAGCTGCTCAAGCGCGGACACCGGCTGATTGCTGACGATGCAGTTGAGATCCGTAAGATCGCAGAAGGTACTTTGGTCGGTACTGCGCCGGAAATGATCCGCAATTATGTGGAGCTGCGTGGTATTGGCATTATCAATGTGGCGAAGCTATTCGGTATGGGCGCTGTTAAGGCGGAAAATGAGATCAATTTGGTGGTTGAGATCGTGCCTTGGGATCAGCAGAAGGTGTATGACCGGCTGGGCCTGGAGGATCAGTATATGGAGCTTTTGGGCGTTCAGATCCCCAAGAATACCATTCCGATCACGCCCGGCAGAAATCTGGCGGTGATCCTTGAGGTAGCGGCAATGAACAACAGGCAGAGAAAGATGGGTTACAACCCTGCCCGTGAATTTACGGAGCAGATGAACAATCATTTTGTAGAGGCCAGGGAGAACCTGTAAAATGAAGGAATTTACCATCGGTCCAAATGATGCAGGTCAGCGGCTCGACCGTTTTTTGGCAAAGGCTGTACCGCTGCTGCCGGCATCTCTGGCCCAAAAATATATCCGTATCAAGCGCATTAAGCGCAACGGCGCAAGAGCAGAACGGGATACCCGGCTGGAAACCGGAGATGTGCTGCAGCTTTATATCAATGATGAATTCTTTGATAAGCCCCGTGAGGACAATGCTTATTTGACGGTAGCCACACCGAAGCTGAGCATCGTTTATGAGGATGCGCATATTTTGCTGGTGGATAAGCGTCCCGGGTTGGCGGTCCATCCCCATGACGGTGCGGAGTATGGCAGAACGCTGATCGATCATATCCAAGCCTACCTTTATCAGAAACGGGAGTGGAGTCCCCGGGGGGAGAATGCCTTTACACCGGCGCTTTGCAACCGGATCGACCGCAACACCGGCGGCATTGTGATTGCGGCAAAAACAGCTGAGGCCCTTCGGGTCATGAATCAGAAGATCAAGGACCGGGAGCTGGATAAGCGGTATCTTGCCATTGTGGAGGGTACACCCAAGCCGCCCAAGGGCAGCTTAAAAGGCTATCTTTTTAAGGATGCCAAAAAGAACCGGGTTTTTGTCAGCGATAGTCCACAGCCGGGCAGTAAGTCCTGCCAGACGAACTATATCACGCTGGGCAGCAAAAACGGTCTTTCTCTGGTAGAGTGTGAGCTGATCACAGGTCGCACCCATCAGATCCGGGCGCAGTTTGCCTACGCGGGTCATCCGCTCCTTGGCGACGGCAAATACGGCAAGCTGGACAAGCGCTTTGACCGTACCTATCAGGCCCTCTATTCCTATAAGCTGACCTTCAACTTTACCACTGATGCCGGCGCCCTTTCCTACCTCAACGGCAAGACCTTCCAGGTGGAGAAGGTAGATTTTGCCCAGGAGTATTTTCCCCAGACCCGTATTTGATATCTTGGATGAAACCGTAAAGGAGAGCCAATGGCTCTCCTTTCAGAGTGTCAAAGAACCCCCAAACCGTCAAAATGTGAATTAGAAAATGTTTTTATGACGCATAGACAAAAGACCCTTGAAGGGGAAAATGCTTTTGCAATTATTTAAGACTGAAATGCGAAAAGCTCTTGCTACGCAAGACATTTTGACTTACTGCATAACTCGACTCCTACCGTACCACCTGTACGCCGACGGAGTCGAGTTATTTGTCTTTGGCGCTTCTTTGACCTCTGCCAGCCTGTCAAAAAATACTTTTTTGACAGGCTGAAAGGAGAGCCAGTGGCTCTCCTTTTTTGCGTAATATGCCTATTGACAAAGAGGTCTACATGCTGTAGAATAAAGGTGGTCTACAGATTGTAGAATTGGAGGACTTGCTATGAGTGAACTGAAAATGGGAGCGATTGAATCCCGGTTTGCGGATATTATTTGGGAGCATGCGCCGGTGAGCTCCGGCGTTTTGGCCCAGCTTGCCGAAGCGGAATTGGGCTGGAAAAAATCCACCACCTACACCATACTGAAGCGATTTTGCCAAAAAGGCATCTTCCAAAACGAAAAAGGTGTGGTAACGGTGCTGATCTCAAGGTCTGAGTATTATGCTATGCAAAGCGAAAAGGTAGTGGAGCAATCCTTTGGCGGCTCGCTGCCTGCTTTTGTAGCGGCATTTGGATCTCGGAAGAAGCTCAGCCAGGAGGAAATATCCCAGCTGCAGAAGATCATTGAAGATATGAGGGGGTGAGCCTATGCTGGCGATTGCCTTTGCTTACATATTGGAAATGTCCCTTGGGGGTAGCGTGGCGATCCTGGCGGTGTTGCTGCTGCGTCTTTTGCTGCGCAAAGCACCAAAGGCTTTCTCCTATGCGCTTTGGTTGGTGGTCCTGCTGCGGCTTCTTTGCCCTGTGAGCATTCCATCGCCTGTGAGTGTGCTTCCGGATACGGGATTTGCAGCAAAAGAGTATCGGTTTGCCCATGATCCCATTACGGTGGTGGATGCCGGTAAGGCGGTGTACCAGGCGGCGGAGGATGCCGTGCAGGGACAGCTCGATGCCCAGCAGGTGTATATCGATGTGCCGAGTCAGCTTGGTGGCTCCCGGCTCAGAGCCGCCAGCCTTTGGGATATATGCGTTATGGCAGGTCAGTATCTTTGGGCGATGGGCATGGCGGTGATTCTTATATACAGCGTGATCAGCTACATCCGTTTGCGAAGAAGGCTGATCGGTGCGACCCGGGTGCAGAACGGCATTTATATGGCGGATCATATTGCCTCTGCCTTTGTTTTGGGCGTGTTTTTTCCTAAGATCTATTTGCCATCCGGGCTGGAAGCGAAGGAGCAGGATTATATTCTGGCTCACGAGCGGCATCATATCCGCAGGGGCGACCATGTTCTGAAGCCGATGGCCTTCTTTGTGCTGATGCTGCATTGGTTTAATCCGTTGGTATGGGTCGCTTATACGCTTTTCACCAGGGATATGGAGATGAGCTGTGATGAGGCCGTTGTCAGCAAGCTGGGGACAGAGATCCGGGCAGATTATGCAAAATCCCTGCTGCGTCTTGCTTCGGGCAAAGGGGGCTTGGGCATTTCCCCACTGGCCTTCGGTGAGGGGGATACAAAAGGACGGATAGAAAACCTGGCAAAATGGAAAAAGCCCTTGCTGTGGGTAGTGATTGCCTGCATCCTGGTTTACCTTTGCGCCGGTGTATGCTTACTGACCGACCCTATGCCGGCTTCGGAAAGCATCCAACCCGGAGGTACATCTGCCCAGGAGGCGTTTGATTCGGTTTTGTCCTATGCCGGCTATACAGCGGAGGCGGAATTCATAGCAGCCAGCCGAAACGCACTGGAATTGGCAAAAAGCAACGCCCGGCATTTACCGACCTACAGCTTCGGCACACGGGAAGAGCTGGATAGCTTTGTGCAGACCTATGGGAAATACCTTGCCATGGACCGTTCCTATGAGGAAGTGCCGTCCTTTCGTGGTGTGATGGAGCGTTACGATGATGGGTTCTTTGAGAAAAATAAGCTTGTGCTTGTTTACATCCAATCCACGGACAGCAGCTGTCGGTACCGTGTGCATGGTGTGCTGTCCGGCAGCAATCAGCTCCGTGTGCAGGTAAAACAGGTCAAGGATAGCTGGGAGAACCGACAGGAAACGGTGGGTTGGTTTTTGAGCATGGGTGTGCCTCACGGTATGCTTACGCCATCCGGACAGGTGGATGCCCTGCTTGTAAGTGACGATGCACTGCAGGCTGCTGTTCCCATGATTTCGGAAAACGGGGATGCACAGCTGAGCAATACCTGTGAGATCCGGGCGCTTTTGCCGGCAACGGATTTTTCTAATCTCTCCAATAAAGCAAAAAAAGCGGTAGCCGATGAGTGGCGCACCTATGAGGGGATGACCCAGTGGGAGCGGCAGATATCCAGCCGCTTATTCGGCTGTGTACATATGGATTCGGAGAACTGGGAATCCGTTGTTAAGGATCTGGGCGTTTCGCTGCAAAATCCTTTGGAAGCGGTATCCTGGGTGGAGGCTACAGATATCTACGGAGGGATCAGCACTGATCCGACCGTACCTCACATTAAAACCACGCTGCTGGCGCTGGAGAGTATGGACCGTCAGGTTGGGCAGGTCCATGTTACAGCCGGCTATCGGACGGAGGATATCCGTGTGGTTTTGGGCGTGACCCTTTGCCGTAGCGGTGGGATCTATACGACTATGGGGATCGGTGATGGTTTGGCAGAAACCTATGGTGGGCGGCAGAATACCGGCAGCGGTATCCCTGTGGTATTCACAGCCTCGGAAGAGGAAGCGAGCTATAGCGATCTGACAGCCTGGTGGATCCGGGAGGGCGCTCTGTTTAGTCTAAGACTTGTTGGAGATGGACAGACCCAGGTGTATCATGCGATGGAAAAGCTTTTGGCACAAATGTAAGGAGCTATTATGGGAAAAGGAAAGCTTGTGGCGATATTGGCACTGCCGATAATTTGCATTGCCGTTGGAATTTATCTGCTGTGCCTTGCCTTTGGAGGCATGGAGAATCAGCAGCTACAAAGTGAGGGCTACCTCGTTACGGAGGGGTACTATGAAAGTGCCGATCTCCATTCCGAGGCGGAATATGACCCGGTGAAAAATAAGCATACCTCCGCAACCTACTATTTGACCTATCGGTATGAGGTCGAGGGGGATGTATACCGCATTACCACCGATTATGCTACCGGTGTACTGCCCAAAGAAGGCAGTACCAGGGAAATACGCTATGACCCTCAAGATCCCTCCCGGGCGATCATTTCCGGGGCAGGACGCAATTCCGGTCTTTTGCTGGGCGGCATCATGTTCACGGTGATTCCGCTGATCATAATCTTTGGAGCGCTGTTTTACTTTGGAATACTGAAGAACGGAGCGCAGCTGCTGGAATTTTTCATGGGTACGGTCATGGCGGTGATCGGCTACGGTGCGATCTACGGCATGTCAAACGGCTTTTCGATCATCCGTGCCTTTAAGAATGTGGGGATTATTTGTGTGATCCCGTGCTTGATGATCCTTGCCGGTGTCTATCAGATGCTCCGGATCCTGTTTCGCAAGAAAGAATAATGCGGTGCTTTCATAGCACCGCATTATTTTATAGTACCTGTGTGATCGTGCCGCCGCCTATAACCAAATCTCCGTCGTAGAGAACCACGGCCTGACCTGTGGTGATGGCTCTTTGTGGCTCATCGAATTCTACCCGGGCAAAGCCGTCCGCCTCCGGATAAACGGTAGCAGGCTGCTCTGTGTGCCGGTAGCGGACCTTGGCCAGTACACGCATAGGCTGGGTGAGGGCAGGGAAGGGAATCCAGTTCCAGTTATTTGCCCGCAGCGCACTATGCATCAGTGCTGCATTCGGGCCTACCGTCACTGTATTATTTTCCATATCCTTATCCACCACATATACCGGCTGCCCCATGGCAAGCCCAAGCCCTTTGCGCTGACCGAGCGTGTAGCCTACCGCACCGTTATGCTTGCCGATCACATTGCCGCTGACATCCAGAAAACTGCCCTGGGGATAGTTTTTCCCCCTGTATTGCTTCATAAATGCAAGGTAATCGCCGTCGGCGATGAAGCAAATATCCTGGCTGTCCTTTTTTCTTGCGTTCAAAAAGCCTTGTGCCTGTGCAATGGAGCGAGCCTGCTCCTTTGTCAGCTGGCCAAGGGGGAAACGGGTATGGGCAAGCTGATGCTGGGTAAGGGAGTAGAGGAAATAGGTCTGATCCTTACCACGGTCTCCGGCCCGAAAGAGCAGATATCTGCCGGTGGCGATGTCCTTTTGGATCATGGCATAGTGGCCGGTGGCGATGCAGTCAAAGCCGAGGGACAGGGCCTGTTCCAGGAAAACACCGAATTTCAGATGCCGGTTACATTCGATGCAGGGATTGGGTGTACCGCCTTCCTCGTAGGTGCGGATAAAATGCTCCACCACCTGCTGGCGGAATTGCAGGGTGTTATCAAAGCAGTAAAAGGGAATGCCCAGCCGGTCGGCAACTGCTTTTGCGTCGGCTGCAGCGCTTTGGGGAATATGACCCGGCAGCGCCGGGGAACAAAGCTCCATAATTGCGCCGGCGCAATCGAAGCCCTCCTGCTGCATCAGATATGCGGCAACCGAGCTGTCCACACCGCCGCTCATGGCGATCATCGCTTTCATAACCCCACCTCCGTTTCTGCTGGGATTTTACCACAGCAAAGCGATAATTGCAACCGTCATACATTTCAAATGCTGGAAAGTTTATGTAAACAAAAAACAATTTAGCAAAAAAACGGTGACTTTACGGCATATACTCCGAAATATCAGAACATTTTCCGTTCTATAAAAGTAACAAAATGTAATTAATAGAAAATAGGGGATTGCATTTATTCCGTGACTTTGCTATAATAAAGCCAAATTCGACAGGAAAGGGGCCACCGGGCAAATGAAACGATCTATAGCCGCAATTTTGGCAGCGGTCATGCTGATATGCATTGCGGTTGCGACAGTGTCTGCCGATGAGATTTTAAGCGCCAGTGATGAGGCGGTCCGTATATTAAAGCTTGAAGAAGGGTTCAGTACATATCCATACTGGGATTATGCCCAGTGGACAGTTGGCTACGGTACGAAATGCCCGGATGATAAATTGGAGGAATACCGGCAAAACGGCATCACAGAGGAAGCGGCTGAGGAGCTGCTTCGCAGCTTCCTTGCCAAATTTGAAGCGGAGCTGCACGCCTTTATGATCCGCACCGGTGTGTCTCTGAGCCAGCAGCAATTTGACGCACTGATGCTGTTTTCCTACAACTGCGGCTCCGGATGGTCCTATGATGCCAACGGTGGCCTTTATAATGCCATCGTCAGTGGCGCTACAGGCAGCGAGCTGGTCAATGCCTTTGCCCGTTGGTGCAATGCCGGCGGTCAGATCAAAACCTTCCTGCTGCGTCGTCGGCTTTCTGAGGCGAATATTTATCTGAACGGTGTGTATTCCCAATCAGCCCCGGAGCAGTTCGGTTATGTGCTTTACGATGCCAACGGCGGCACTGCCCGTCCCAATGTGCAGGGCTATGACACGGTGGAAACTGCTCAGATCCTCTCGGTGGCAACCAAAGAGGGGGAGAGCTTCGCTGGCTGGTACACTGCGCTTACCGGGGGCGAAAAGGTCACGGTGCTGGATGGATCTGTCCGCAATGCCCGGCTTTATGCCCGTTGGGGAGAGCAGGAAGCCACCGACGAATTGCCGGAAATGCCTGCTCCGGAGGGGACAGCTGTCACCGTTACCGCCAATAGTCTGAATGTCCGTAGCGGACCGGGTACGAATTATCCCGTGGTGGCCGGAGTGAGGAAGGGTGATCAGCTTACCGTCACCGAGACCGCTGAGGGAAGCGGTTACCTGTGGGGTAAATACGAAGCCGGCTGGATCTGCCTGGAGTATACGGATTATGCCCCGGAAGAGCCGGAAGAGCCGGAAGTGCCGGTTTCCCGGATGGGAACGGTAAAGGTAAACGATACACTGCGGATTCGCAGCGGTGCCAGCACCGGACACGGTGTTGTAGGGTATCTCAAAAACGGTGATCGGGTGGAGATCCTGGAGGAGCAGCTGGTTGGCGCTATGCTCTGGGGCAGAATTGAAAGCGGCTGGATCAGTATGGATTATGTGCAGCTGGATGCGCAGCAAGTACCGCCTGCAACCGAGCCTGCGCCCACTGAGCCTGCACCTACCGAACCCGCGCCTACTGAGCCGAAGCCTACTGAGCCTACCCAGCCGCCGGCAGCGGCAGCGAGAACCGGTAAGGTAAAGGTCTCCGATGTTCTGCGTGTACGCAGCGGCCCGGGAACGGAGCATTCTGTTGTAGGGTATCTTAAAAACGGCGACCGTGTCACCGTTACTCAGCAGCAGTCCTCCGGATCTATGCTCTGGGGCAAGGTGGAAAGCGGCTGGATCAGCTTGGATTATGTGCAGCTGGATGCTGCTGCCGATGATGCGCAGACCGTTCTGAAGGCTACGGTCAAGGTCAGCGACACTTTGCGTGTGCGTAGCGGCCCGGGAACCTCCTATGCCATTTCTGCTTATCTGAGCAACGGTGCAAAGGTGGATATCACCGAGCAGCGTGCCGTCGGCGGTGTGACCTGGGGAAAAATCGCTAAGGGCTGGATCTGTATGGATTATGTGGTTGTGGAAGGACAAAGCCAGCCACAAAAGCAGATCCTTACCGTCACAGCCGATTGTCTGCGTGTGCGAAGCGCAGCCGGAACGGGGAATACCATTGTGGGATACCTGTATAGTGGCGCAAAGGTGGAGATCCTGGAAACCAAGAGCGTAGATGGCACGACCTGGGGAAGAACAGCCCAGGGCTGGGTCAGCATGGATTATCTGAAATAAAAAAGTGAGGTCGTAAGCGACCTCACTTTTCTTTTAACCGAGAAGATAGTCCATAGCCAGCATCAGGCAGAAGCCGATAAGCAGCGCATAGGTCACACCCCGGGTCTCGCTGTGGTGGGTTTCCGGGATCATTTCATCGCTGATCACATAGAGCATGGTGCCGCCGGCAAAGGCCAGGGCAAAGGGCAAAACGGCGGTGGAAATGCTAACGGCAAAGTAGCCCAGAAGCGTACCCAAAACCTCAACAACTCCGGTCATCAGTGCGCAAAGGAAGGTGCGGCCGGGGCGCATGCCTGCTGCCAGCATCGGTCCGATGATCACCATGCCCTCCGGTATGTTCTGCAGTGCAATGCCGGCGGCGATGGTAATGGCCTGGGCATTGTTGCCGCTGCCGAAGCCCACGCCTGCGGCGATGCCCTCGGGAAGGTTGTGGATGGCGATAGCCATAACGAAAAGCAGTACCTTATTGAGCTTGCCTGCGCTGTCAGGATGGCTCTCCTGCTCCACACCGGCAAGCCGGTGCAGATGGGGTACAAGCTTATCCAGCACATTAAGGAACAGCGCACCGCTGAGCACACCCAAAACGGTAATAAGCAGGGGAGAGAAGCTCTGGTATTCCAGGGAAGGTACGATCAGACCGGTCACAGCCGCACACAGCATCACACCGGCGGCAAAGGACAGGACGATATCGCTGAATTTGTGGGAGATCTTCTTGAATAGAAAACCCAGCACGGAGCCGAATACAGTGGCGCCGCCAACACCCAAAGCGGTAAGTAAAACCATTTTCATAGGGATCACTCCTTTGCTTCTATTATATGTTTACAGACCGGTCTTGTCAATTTGGAAAAACTTCCTATAAATGCAGATCAGCACTTGCTTTTTTCTGTGTTTGTCGGTATAATAAATTGATTTGTTATAACTATTTTCGGAAGAGGTAGTACAGTGTATTTAAAAAGTTTGGAAGTACAGGGCTTTAAGTCCTTCCCGGATAAGACCGTGATCCGTTTTGGTGATGATATCACAGCCATCGTGGGTCCCAACGGCTCCGGAAAATCGAATATCTCCGATGCGATCCTGTGGGTCATGGGCGAGCAGAGCACCAAGACGCTCCGTGGCGCAAAAATGGAGGATGTGATCTTTGGCGGTACGCAGAAGCGGGCAGCTGTGGGCTTTGCGGAGGCTACCCTTACCCTCGACAATACCGACAGAGCGCTGCCCTATGATGCCGACGAGGTCATGGTTACCCGGCGGTATTACCGCAGCGGTGACAGTGAGTACTATATTAACCGTCAGTCCTCCCGGCTTCGTGACATCCATGAGATGTTCATGGATACGGGCCTGGGCCGTGAGGGTTATTCCAATATCGGACAGGGCAGGATCGATGAGATCCTTTCTCTGAAGAGCGCAGACCGTCGTGAGATCTTCGAGGAGGCTGCCGGTATCTCCAAGTACCGTCACCGCAAGGAGGAGACCGAGCGGAAGCTGGCCCACACGGAGGATAATCTGCTGCGTATCGGCGATAAGGTTTCGGAGCTGGAGCTGCAGCTTGAGCCGCTGAAGATCCAATCCGAGAAGGCTAAGAAATATCTGGAGCTGAAGGACGAGCTGCAGGGCGTCGAGGTCGCTGTGTGGCTGGATACACTGGAGCGGCTTTCCGCTGCGGCCAAGAAGGCAGAGGAGGACTATGCCTCCGCATCCTTTGTTCTGCAGCAGGCCAAGGAGGATCTGGAGAAGCTCTATGCCAAATCCGAGGAGATGAGCGCCACCCTGCGCCATCGGGATGAGGAGCTTGAGAATATCCGCATGCAGGTGAATCTGCTGGAGCAGACCCATCAGCAGTTTGACGGACAGATGGCAGTGCTTCGGGGCAACATTCAGAACAACGATGATAATATTGCCCGGATCGAGGAAGAATTGAAGGGGCAGGAGGATCGCAGCGGCGGCATTGGCCAGCAGCTGGAGCAGACCCGCCTGCGGATCGGTCAGATCGAGGCTTCCCTGGAGGACAAGCATCAGCAGCTGGAAAAGCTGCAGCAGGAGCTGACCGCTATGACCGCCAGCTCCGAGGGTATTACCAAGCAGTTTTTGGAGCTGCGTACCACGGAAGGCAATCTGACGGCGGATATCGCAGGCCGTGAGGCGGATCTGCGTGGTCTGGATGCCAGCCTGCAGGAAAACGGACAGCGCCTGGAGCAGCTTAATAGCGACATTGCTGCCGGTACCGACCGGGAAAAGGTAGCAAGAGCCGATCTGGAGGCCTGCCGCAAGGAGCTGCGCAGCGCCCAGGATGAGGTCACTGCCAATCATAACACCATCAACGGCTATTCTCTTCGGCAGGAGACCCGTGCAAAGCGCAGAGATGAGCTGGAGACCCAGCACCGGGAGCTGACCGGTGAGCTGGACAGCGTACAGGCAAAGCTTCGGGTGTTCCGCGCTATGGAACGGGATTTTGAGAGCTATCAGAAGTCCGTGCGTATGGTCATGCAGGAGGCGCAGAGGGGTGCTTTGAGAAATATCCACGGTCCTCTCTCTATGCTGATCCGTACTCACGACGATTACACCGTTGCCATTGAGATCGCCCTGGGCGCAGCTATGCAGAATATCGTTGTGGATGCCCAGTCCGATGCCAAGGCAGCCATCGCATTTTTGAAGCGGACCGGCGGTGGACGGGCTACCTTCCTTCCCATTGCGGTGGTGAAGGGCCGGCAGCTGAAGGAAAACGGTCTTGACCGCTGCCGCGGCTATGTGGGCATAGCCTCTGAGCTGGTGACCTGCGACGATCAATACCGCAATATCGTGGAGGACCTGCTTGGCAGGATCGTCATTGCGGAGAATATCGATTTTGCCATTGCAATGGCAAATCAGTACCAGCATCGGTTTAAGATCGTTACCCTGGACGGACAGGTCCTCAATGCCGGCGGTTCTATGACCGGTGGTTCTGTGAATAAGGAAGCCGGCATCCTCAGCCGTGCCAACGAGCTGGAGAAGCTGACCGCACGGGAAAAGCAGCTGGAGCGCAAGCTGCAGATCTGCCAGAGCGAGCTGCAGGAAGCACAGCGCTCCGTGGATCAGGTGGAGTACGAGATGAACACCGCCAAGGAGCAGCTGCGTGAATCCGAGGACCGGGTACTGCGGCTGCAGGGACTTGAGAAGCAGCATGAGATTATGGTCCAGGCTATCGAGGATGCCATGACCTCCGCTCGCAGAGAGAAGGAAGCCCTGGACAGCCGTGAGAAGCTGGACCGTGAGCGCTACGGCGCCCAGCAGGCTAAGATCCAGGTCTATACCCAGCAGCTGGAGCAGACCAGATTGCAGCTTGAAAATCTGGAGACCTCCCAGCAGGATGCAACCGAGTCTATCAGCCGCATTACCGAAGAGGTGACCCAGCTGAAGACCGAGGAGGCAGCTCTGCAGGCAGAGCGCAATACTGCCCAGACCCATATGGAGGACCTGCATGCCCTCCGTGCGGATATGGAAGGCGATCGGGAGAAGAAGCTGGCGCTTATGGATGCCATCCGTGAGGAGACCCAGCGGCTCAATGGCGAGATCGAGGGTCTGCTGGCACGGCAGAGCGACAATGACGAGGAAGCTGACCGGATGCGTAAGGCGCTGGAAAATGCTTTGCAGCAGCGCTCTGACGCCGAGGCGACCAAGACCCGCTGTGAGCGGGAATCTCAGGAGATGAACAAGGACATTCTGAATAAGGAAAGAGCCTGTGTCCTCCTTGAGAACAAGAAGACCACCACAGCCATGGAAGAGCGGCAGATCATTGATAAGCTTTGGGATTCCTATGAGCTGACGCCCGGTACAGCACCGGAGAAGCGTGGGCAGATCGAATCCGTGGCAGCGGGTAACCGCCGGATCACGGAGCTGAAGCGGAAGATCTCCGCCTTGGGTACACCCAATTTGGGCGCTATCGAGGAGTATGCCCGGATCAACGAGCGGTATTCCTATCTGGTGGAGCAGCGGGATGATGTGCTGACCTCCAAGCGTGAGCTGGAGAGCATCATCCGCAATATTACCGAGGAAATGACCACCATCTTTGTGGCAGAATTTAAGAAGATCGACCATCATTTCGGCATTGTCTTTGAGGAGATGTTTGGCGGCGGTAAGGGTCAGCTGATCCTGGAGGATCCGGAGGAGCCTCTGACCTGCGGCATCGAGATCCGTGTCCAGCCTCCCGGAAAGCAGGTCAAGACCATCACGCTGCTGTCCGGCGGCGAGAAGGCCTTTGTGGCAACGGCACTGTACTTTGCGATCCTTAAAGTCCGTCCCACACCCTTCTGCCTGTTGGACGAGATCGATGCGGCGCTGGACGACCGGAATGTGGAGCGCTTTGCCAATTACCTGCACAATCTGAGCAAGAACACCCAGTTTATTGTTATCACCCACCGCCGTGGCACCATGGAAGCATCGGATGTGCTTTACGGTGTTACCATGCAGGAGCAGGGTGTCAGTAAGCTGCTGCGGCTGGATCTGAATCAGATGGAGCAGTACCTGGGCATTGTGGAATAAAGGAGAAAATATGGGCTTTTTTGATAAAATAAAGGCTGGCCTGGCAAAGACCAGAGATGCGCTGCATAACACGCTGGGCGGTGTATTTTCCGGCTTCTCCGAGATCGATGAGGATTTCTACGAGGAGCTGGAGGAGTGCCTGATCCTGGCGGATCTGGGCGTGGAAACTGCCATGAAGGCAACCGGCGCTTTGCGTAAGACCGTAAAGGAGCAGCACATTAAGACCACTGAGGAGGCCCGGGAGGCGCTGAAGCAGATCCTTGTGGATATGCTGAGTGTGGGCGATACTGCGCTGAAGCTGGATACAAAGCCTTCGGTGATCCTTGTGATCGGTGTCAACGGTGTTGGCAAGACCACCACCATCGGCAAGCTGGCTGCCCAGCTGACCGGTGAGGGCAAGAATGTGCTGCTGGTGGCCGGCGATACCTTCCGTGCCGCTGCTGCGGATCAGCTGGAGGTATGGGCAGGCCGCTCCGGTGCAGGCATTGTCCGCCAGCATGAGGGAGCAGATCCTGCCTCTGTTGTGTATGACGGTATCCAGTCTGCCAAGGCCAAGGGCTCGGATGTGATCATCATTGACACGGCAGGCCGGCTGCATAATAAGCAGAATCTGATGAATGAGCTTGGCAAGATCAGCCGCATCGTGGAGCGTGAGCTGCCCGGTGCGTCCCGGGAGGTCCTTCTGGTGCTGGACGGTGCAACGGGACAGAACGGTCTTATCCAGGCCAAGCAGTTTAAAGAGATCGCCGGTGTAACGGCGGTGGCACTGACCAAGCTGGACGGTACAGCCAAGGGCGGCATTGTGATCGCCGTGGCAGATACCCTGCAGCTGCCGGTGAAATTTGTGGGCGTAGGCGAGGGGATCGATGATCTGATGCCCTTTGAGGCCCGTCCCTTTGTGGAGGCACTTTTGTAATGAAGGTTGTATTGGCAAGCAAGAATCCCCATAAGCTCGTGGAGATCAGCAAGATCACCGAAAAGTTCGGCATCACGCTGGTGCTTCAGTCTGAGCTTGGGATCGATATAGATGTGGAGGAGACCGGCACTACCTTTGAGGAGAATTCTCTTCTGAAGGCAAGGGCGGTGATGGAGGCGACGGGACTTCCTGCCCTGGCAGACGATTCCGGAATTGCCGTGGATGCCTTGAATGGCGAGCCGGGTATCTATTCTGCCCGGTACGGCTTTGATCCCACGCTGGACGATTGGGGTCGGCTGGAGCTGCTGCTGAAAAACACCGAGCATGTGCCGGACGGGCAACGGCAGGCCAAGTTCGTTTGCGTGATCAGCTTTGTGACACCGGATGGAAAGGTGATCCAGGCCCGTGGAGAGATCCACGGCGAGCTGACAAGAGAGCCCCATGGTGAAAACGGCTTCGGCTATGATCCGATTTTCTATTATCCCCCCCTGGGCAAGACCACGGCGCAGCTGAGCGCACAGGAGAAGAATCAGGTCTCCCACCGGGCAAACGCATTGAAACTCTTTTACGAGAAGATGAAGGAGGCAGGCTATGCTGACAAGTAAGGAACGAGCAGAGCTTCGATCCCAGGCAAATACCCTGGAGACCACGCTGATGGTGGGCAAGGGCGGTGTTACCGAGGCCGTTATTGCTGAGGCTGAGAATCAGCTGGAAGCCCGGGAACTGGTGAAGGGCAAGGTGCTGGAAGGCGCCATGATGTCCCCCCGGGAGGTCAGCGATGAGATCTGTGAGGCCACCGGCGCAGAGGGTGTTGCGGTGATCGGCACGAAATTTGTGATCTACCGCTTCAGCCAGAAGCTGCAGGCAGAGCGGAATCAGACCGGCAGAGCCAAGAAAAAGGCCACTCCGGTGTCCAAGGCAAATCCTGTCCGTAAGGGCGCGAAGGCACGGCGGGATGCTGCCCGGAAGGTCCGGCAGCAGCGCAATGAGTATTTCCGCCAGCAGGCCATTGAGAAGGCCATCGAGCGGGACCGTGAGCGTCAGCTTCGGGAAAATCAGTGATCTGTCATAACGCCTGGCAATAAGCGCAGAAGGGGAGAGGCTATATGAAAAGAATCGGTATCTACGGCGGCACATTCAATCCACCGCATTTGGGTCATGTCCGGGCGGCTGCGTATGCCTTGAAGGCCCTGTCGCTGGATATGCTTTATATGATCCCTTCCTATATATCTCCCCATAAGCAGCTGCCGGAGGGCTCTGCCACACCGCAGCAGCGTATGCAGCTGCTGCAGCTGAGCATCCGTCAGCCCGGCATCTGCGTTTCCGACCTGGAGCTGGAAAGAGGCGGCACCAGCTATACCTGGCAGACCGTAACTGAGCTTTCCGCTGAGCATCCGGATACGGAGCTTGTGCTGCTGATGGGCACGGATATGTTTTTAAGCTTCCACAATTGGATGCATCCGGAAAGGATCATGGAAAAAGCCTCCATCGGTGTGTTCTACCGTGGGGATAAGGGCGAGGTCGGCGCGGTGGCAGAACAAAAGCAGCGGCTGGAGGAAGCCGGCGCTACGGTGTATCTTGTGGAAAATCCGGTTACGGAGATCTCCTCCACAGACCTTCGCAGAATGCTGGTATTCGGCTGCGCCGATGGATTTATGGACCGGCAGGCGCTGTCTTATATTCAGGATCAGGGCCTCTACGGCACGGCCACCTGCTACCAAAATCTCCCCCTCGAGCAGCTGGAGGCTGCGGTGATCAGCCTGCTGAAGCCAAATCGGGTCAAGCATGTGCTGGGCTGCCGGGATACGGCTGTGGAGCTGGCAAAGCTATGGGGCGCAGACCCGACGGATGCCGCCCGTGCCGGTCTTTTGCATGATATCACCAAGGCCTTGGACGGTCCGCTGCAATTGACATTGTGCGATGCCTATGGTATAATCTTAGACAATTTTTCTACCCAAAATCCCAAGACCCTCCATGCCCTCACCGGCAGTCTGGTGGCCCGTCGGATCTTTGGGGAGAATGAAGCGGTGGTCAGCGCTATTGCCAGCCATACCACCGGTAAAGCAAATATGAACACCCTGGAAAAGATCATTTATGTTGCCGATTATATGGAGCCGAACCGGGATTTCCCCGGTGTGGAGCAGCTGCGGCAGCTGGCATATGCGGATCTGGACGGGGCGCTGCGTATGGGACTTGAAATGACCCTTGCTGTGCTGAAGGAGGAGGGGAAGGAGATATCCCGGGAATCCATTCAGGCGCTGGAGTTTTTGAAGCAATAAGGAGCAGAAAGGAAAATACCATGTTAACAGCAAAAGAAGTGGCCTATGAGGTCACAAAAGCATTGGATGAAAAGAAGGGCATGGATATCAAGCTTTTGAAGATCGCTGAGATCTCCAGCCTTGCAGATTATTTTATCATCTGCACCGGTACCTCCAATACCCATGTTAAGACCCTCTGCGATCATGCGGAGTACACCTTCGAGCAGCTGGGTGAGCCTATGCTGGGTCGGGAAGGTCACCGGGGCAACACCTGGGAGCTGCTGGACTTCGGCAGCGTTGTGGTCCATGTGTTTACTGAGGAAGCCAGAGAATTCTACGCTCTGGAGCGTCTGTGGGCGGATGCCGAGCAGATCGATCTGAGCGATATTGTTTTGCCGAACTGAGAGAGGTAGTGAAGAGCATGAATTACGATCATTCCGCCGTTGAGAAAAAATGGCAAAAATACTGGGAGGAGAACCACACCTTCAAGACCGATGTGTGGGATTTCTCCAAGCCTAAGTACTATGTGCTGGATATGTTCCCTTATCCTTCCGGCGTGGGTCTGCACGCAGGCCACCCCGAGGGCTACACCGCTACGGATATCATGTCCCGTATGAAGCGGATGCAGGGCTATAATGTGCTGCACCCCATGGGCTACGACTCCTTTGGTCTGCCTGCGGAGCAGTACGCCGTGGACACCGGCAACCATCCCAACGGCTTTACCCAGAAGAATATCGAGACCTTCTCCGGCCAGCTGAAGGAGCTGGGCTTTGACTACGATTGGTCCAAGGTCATTGCCACCTCCGACCCGGATTTCTATAAGTGGACCCAGTGGATCTTCAAGAAGCTGTGGGAGGCAGGCTATGCCAAGCGGATCGAGATGCCTGTGAACTGGTGCGAGGCACTGGGTACGGTCCTTGCCAACGACGAGGTTATCGACGGCAAATCCGAGCGGGGCGGCTATCCTGTAGTGAAGAAGAACATGATGCAGTGGGTCATTGATCAGCCTGCTTTTGCTGAAAAGCTGCTGGAGGGTCTGGAGGAGATCGATTGGCCCGAATCCACCAAGGAGATCCAGCGCAACTGGATCGGCAAGTCCACCGGTGTTGAGGTCGACTTCAAGCTGGTCGGCGGCGGTGAGTTCTCCATCTACACCACCTGTATCGAAACCATCTACGGCATCACCTTCATGGTCCTGGCTCCCGACGGCAAGATCGTAAAGGGCCTGATGGACCGCGTGGAGAATAAGGAAGAGGTGGAAGCCTACATCAAGGCTGCAGCAGCCATGAGTGAGATCGACCGTACCGATGTCACCAAGACCAAGACCGGCTGTCCCCTGAAGGGCATCTATGCCATCAACCCCGTCAACGGCAAGGAAGTTCCCGTATTCATCGGCGACTTCGTCCTGGGCAACTACGGCACCGGTGCTGTTATGGCTGTTCCCAGCCACGACCAGCGTGACTTTGAGTACGCCATTGCCCATAACATTCCCATGATCCAGGTCATTGAGGGCCGGGATGTATCGGAATGCGCATTCGAAAAGCAGGATTACTTAGGCAAGGGTTGCAAACTGGTCAATTCCGAGGAATTCACCGGCTTGACCGTGGAAGAAGCCAAGGAAGCCATCACCTGCAAACTGGAAAAAGCAGGGGTTGCCAGAAGAAAGAACAACTATCACTTCCGCGAGTGGATCTTTGCCCGTCAGCGCTATTGGGGCGAGCCCGTTCCCTGCGTGTACACCGAGGACGGAAAGACCGTGTTCCTGCCCGATGAGGAACTGCCTTTGATCCTGCCTGTATTGGAAGACTACAAGGGCAAGGGCGGCAAAGCGCCTTTGGAAAATGCTACCCAGTGGAAGCAGTACGATCAAAACGGCTTGAAGGGTATTCGTGAAACTTCCACAATGCCTGGCAGCGCAGGCTCTTCCTGGTACTATATGCGCTATATCGATCCCAAGAACGATAAGGAATTCTGTGACCAGAAATTGCTGGAACACTGGATGCCCGTTGATCTGTATATCGGCGGTCCGGAGCATGCGGTCGGACACTTGATCTACTCCCGTATCTGGAATCGCTTCCTCTACGATCAGGGCTTGTCTCCCGTGAAGGAGCCCTTCAAGAAACTGGTCCACCAGGGTATGATCCTGGGCGAGAACGGCATCAAGATGGGCAAGCGTTTCCCCGAGTTCGTGGTCAATCCCAGCGATGTAGTCAAGGAGTATGGCGCAGATACCCTGCGTCTTTACGAGATGTTTATGGGCCCCCTGGAAGTGTCCAAGCCCTGGAGCACAACCGCTGTTGCCGGCGCGAAGAAGTTCATTAACCGTGTATGGAACTTCTTTACCGAGAGCGCAAACATCACAGACACCGATGACGGCAAACTGACCAAGGTCTACCACCAGACCGTAAAGAAAGTCACCTCTGACTTTGAGGCTTTGGGCTTCAATACAGCCATTGCCCAGATGATGGTTTTTGTGAACGAAGTTTATAAAAACGGCACTTGCCCCAGAGAGTATGCAGAGGGCTTTATCAAGATGATCTCCTGCATTATCCCCCATGTGGGCGAAGAGATCTGGCAGGTAATGGGTCACAACAATACCATCGCTTATGAGCCCTGGCCCACCTATAGCGAAGATAAGTGCAAGGATTCCGAGGTCACTTTCGCTGTGCAGGTCAACGGCAAGATGCGCGGTACTGTGGTGATGGAAGCAGACTTGGACAATGACACAGTTGTTCAGAATGTGCTGGCTGACGAGAAGATCGCCAAGTTCCTGGAAAAGAACGGCGGCAGCATCGTTAAAACCATCGTGGTCAAAAACAAACTGGTCAATTTGATCGTAAAATAAGAAAAAAAGCACATTCCGATGAAAAAACGGGAAATCGTCCTTGACAAATTCCGTAAATCGGCATATAATATTCAAGCCTGCATAGCGGGCCTGAAAGCATCCTGGACTTAGCCGGATGCCATCGGAGGGAGGGAAAACCATGTCTGAAATTCGCGTTAAGGAAAACGAATCTCTGGAGAGCGCTCTGCGCCGTTTTAAGCGTAGCTGTGCCAAGGAGGGCGTTATTGCCGAAGTTAAGAAGCGCGAGCATTATGTCAGCCCCAGCCTGAAGCGTAAGCAGAAGTCTGAAGCTGCCCGTAAGAATAAGAGAAAGTTCTATTAATTTCTCCCCCTTTCTTATTATGCTCAAAAAATCCCGCAGACTCTTGTCTGCGGGATTTTTTTGCCTATTGATTGTTAAAACAAATATTTTACCGATAATGATGCGGCGATAAAACCGGTCAAATCGGCGATCAATGCCGCTGGAATGGTGCATCGTTACCGCAGTCAAAAGCAAAATAAGCGTAGGGATAAGGGATGATTGTAATTTTACCCCCTTTCTTAATATTGCTCAAAACCGCCGTAGAAATATCTACGGCGGTTTTCTTATGCCCTATATCTGCCTTTTGTTGGGGGAAAGCGCTTTCTGCGCCTATTATGATGCGGTATCTTCAACAGTCGGCATTATTGCCTTACGCTTTTTCCGCACTACGATAATTGCTGTAACTGCGCCAGCAACCGCTACCACAGCGATCACCACCATTGCCCAAATGGGGAACATATGGCTATATAACAGTTCTGCTTCTTCCAACAGACTCAGCATTGTTACATATTGCTTTGAACCCGGCGTCAGGGCGTCATAGGCGGCACGTGCAATCTTGATGGCATTCTTATCACTGTAATCTACTGAGTCGCCGATCTCCTGAATTAGCGCATCTACCGCCGCGGCGGCTTCCTTCTGGAGTTTTTCAAGGTCGCCTTTCGCTGTAATCAATGTGGAATAGTCCAGTTGCTCACGCTCATCCAGATACATCCAGTTGTAGATATCCATTGCCTCAGTAATGATCGACTCATCTTCTAAAGTCACGTCACCGATCATACCGATCAACTGAATCAACCGGTCAATACGGACCTGGCGCAGTTCCTTGATTGCTTCTTCCACAGCCTTTAATTGGGTCGTATCCACCAGATTCTGCTGCGCAAAAGTCAAGGCGTTGAATGTTTCTCTGAGCCCCTTGATGGTTTCCTCATCCTCCAGGGTGATCTCGCCCAGCGCGCGTATGCCTTCATCAAGAATTTTTTGTACGCGATCTGCTTCGATTTTGTCGAGAATTGCCTGCAATTCTTTGGTTGCCTTACGCAGGGTCTCATAGTTTTTCACATACTTTTGCTGGTTTGCTGTCAGCGCCTTGTAGGTTTCATTCAGAGAAAGGATCAGTTCCTTGTCATCCAGACTAACCTCTTCAATGGTCTCTATTTTTGCTTCCAGCAGATCAGTCTGCGCGATCTCCAAGGTTTCAAAATTCTGCACAAGCGCTCTGTGCTTCAGCGAAAGCGCCTGATATGCGTCGCTGGCGGCAAGGATCGCCGTTTCACTTTCCAAGGTGACTTTTTTGTCGATCTTGGCGATCAGTGCGTCCACCTTCTCCGATTTTTCCCAATCTGACTCAGTGACATCCAGCGGGTACATTTTAAGCATTTGGTTGCCGATGCTGTAGTATAGATTTCCGTCCTCTGCGATCACGAAGTGGGTAGGTGTTTCACAATTGACGCGGCTATGATCCTTGGGGTTTTCCAGGTTGATCTTCTGCAGACCGCCCTGTGAGCCAAAGGAAGCATACATATAGCCGTCCTTGAAGGCAAAGTCCCGGGCAAACCAATGGCGCGCCTCGCTTGTGGCAGGCATAACGGTTTTGGTAAAGCACAACTCTTCCTTCACCTTAAATGTATTGGTTTCCTTGTTGAAGGTAAAGGAGAATAGTGTTTCAGAAATAATGCCCCAATATTTTCCGTTTTCTGCTACATTCGGGTCAGCAACAATGCCGTTGACATAGGGGAGCGTGTCCAGCAGACCCGGAATATGCTCCCGAAGGTCCAGTTCAGCGATCTTCTCCTTCTTTTGCACATCATACACGAAGATCACCGCGGAGTTTTCCGGGTTTGTGCCTCCCGGCAGCGTTCCTGTACCGCCTGCCAAAGAGGTAGTGCCGAAGACCAGTCCGTCGTTGTACACAAGACCTGTGATACATTGATCCTTCACAATGTTTTCCACAACAACACGTTCTTGGGTCTGCAAATTGATTGCAATCAGACAACCGCCATACATAAACGAATCCGGAACAGTACCGCCGAAGATCCATCCGTCACCGGCAGCGAGCGCGTGGACGCGGGATTGTCCATACATATCTTTCATACTTTGCAGCACAACATTTCGGTTTTCATCCTCAAGGTTGATCTTGGTGATGGCACCGTTATTGTAGGTACCGGCATACAACGCGTTTTCGTACCACAAAAATGCGTCGGTCTGGGCACTGGAGACCTTAAAATTCTTAACTGTTTCGCCGTTGAGCAAACTGATCGCCACGGCATTTTCTGTGTTATAGCCGCCGATGTAGATCTCATCACTGCCGGGAAGACCGTTGACAATGGTGCGGATATCCTGACCAGAGCCGTTGTTGTCCTCGTCGTAAAGATCTGGGGAGAACACCTTTTGGGTTTCAAAATTATAGATCTTCACGCCGGTGGATGCATAGGTCACATAGGATGTTCCAGGGAGCAGAGGGTTGTTCTCCAATGTGATGGAACTAAAGTTGCGGCAACGGAAGCCCACAATGCCGTATTCCATATTTTCTACTTTGGTAAGGGTATCTGTGGAGGAATCATACTCGTGGAAGCCTAAGGTGGAGATCAGCATATAGCATTTTCCGTCGATCTCTTCTGTGGGACTCCAGGACATTTGGTAATCGCCGATCCCATAATCCTTAAATTCCATGGTGTCGATATCGAATGCGATAAATGCATCCATAACATCGCCGCCGATAAACAAGGTGTTGCCGCAAATACCGCTGCCGCGGACCATAACCTCATCGTCACCAAACTGGGGGAGAATATCCTTTCTCGCCACCACCTTGTTTGCCGCAAGATCGATCTTCAACACCTCAGCGACCTTTGCGCCGTCGTTATTCCGGTCGCCGGAAATAGCGGCATACAGGAATCCGTCTTTATAAACCAAACCGCTGGAATAGGCTGCGTCCGGATGCAGTTCGCCGACTACCTTGCTGAATTTTCCGGACTGCGGTTCGTATTTGACAATATATGCCTTTTCATACGAACCCAGATAGAGATTGCCGTTGTCGTCAGAAACAATGGTAAATCCGGAGTTGGTATCCTCGATACCGCCTTCAATCTTATAGTTAATGGAACGGGTTCCAACCTCTGTGTAGGGGTCATACCGCCAAACATAGGCGTTATCGCCAACACCCCAAACAATGCCGTCGCTGTCGGTGGTCATACCGCGCATCGTGGTAAAGGGCGTTTTTACAATGGCCTCCAGCGTCACGTTGTCCAGGTTATACACAAACATTTTTTTGCCTTCTGTGGGCAGGAACAGATAATCCTGTCCGTTCACAACAGCTGTTGTGCCGTAGGCGGTGGTTTCAAAGCCTTTCACCGGATCAGGATCGACCACCATAGGACGGATCCTGCGGGTCGCGGTTTGCTGCTTGGTATGATCGCCTTTCTTGGCAATCAGGCTTGTCAGCCACATATAGCCGATGCCGGATTTGTAGGGAGAAGCTTCATAGGCTTCCATAACAAGGATATATTCCTTTTCATCGCCAAATTCATAGGTGCCGACGGTGGTGGTTTTTCCGTTTTCCGTTTGGGAATCGCCGGTTTCGTTATAAAACTGCACCTTGCCTACCCGGTTGCCGTGGTCCATTGCGGACTGGATATCCTTGGTATCACCGGGGAGCACATATACAGCGCCCAATGCGCCACTGGCACCCTGACTGTGGTTCAGGATCAAGGTGTGCAGACCCTTACCGGGGGATTTGATTCGGAATGCCATCCATTGCTCTTGATTGGTGTAAAGATACAGATCGTAAGCCTTGTTAAAGTTGTTGAAGGTATCGCTTAAGGTCATCTCTCTGTCTTCGTACTTCCAATTCAGCTTTCCGCGATCATAAAGCTGGGCAATATCGGTTTCCTTTTCTGCCACAGTGGGTTGGCCTGTGTAAATGCCGTCGTCTACATTGCTCAACGCGAAATTATAAACTGTTTCATCGGAGAAGGTCATAATGGATTCGTGCGTGGCGGTCAGCTTATTCAGGTACATATACGCGCCGGTATCTTTAGCATTTGCAGCGCGGAAAACAAGGGTATATTCGCCCTGCTCAAAGCAGACCGCGCCAAGTTCCAACTTCTTATCCCTGAATTCCAGAGTTCTGTTGGAAAGGTCCTCGGAGAGAAGACGGTTTTCCGGAGTCAACTGTGCCTGAATATCAGATGCGTTTGTAAGAGCGCCTTTGATCAGATAGAATTCGCCCTCTGTGCAGGCGTCGGCACGCTTTTGATAATCCAAAGTCAGATAGTAAAGACCCTTGCCCGGTGAATGGATATTCACAGCAACCCACCAGCCGGCAGGATAGGATGCGACCTTCTGGTTGGTGTTCGGGTCGACCTTCGGGCCGTTTACCTTCACACCAAGGCGCAGACCGTTATATTTATGGTAAGGCTCAGGACCGCTGAAGTAGCAGGTGGACAGAATGGTGGTGTCCTTCTTTTTGAAAGAGGACAGGTTGGATGCTGCATACTTCCAGTAGATTTTCTGCTTCTCATAGTATTCGCCCAGCGCTGCGATCACATTTCTGTTTTCCAGATCCTGACCGCCCAAGTCTGCACCGTCAACGGAAACAAGATCCGTGGGACCTAAATTGAAATCGTACACGATCTTATTTGCCTGCACCGGTGGCAACACCACCTCTGGCGCGCAGGGGGTAAAGGTTATATCCGTAATGGTCATATAAGCACCATAGGATGCCATTTCGGCGGCTTTGAACACCAGCGTGTATTCGCCTTGTTCAAATGCGACAACGCCCAGGGAACGCTTGGAGGGTTGATACTGGGTCGTGGTGTTGTTCGCCTGGAAATTGACGCTTTTCAGCAAGTTTTCCTCTGTCAATTTCTTTTCCAACACCCTGGCATCTGTGAATGTGCCCTTGATCAGATAGACTTCGCCGGCAGGCGTGGAGTCGTTGCGGGATTGGAAATTAAGATTTGCATCAAATGTGCCTTTTCCCGGGGATTGGATCGTCAAAGCCATCCAGAAACCTGCGGGGTAGGTGGCAGTTTCTTTGCCCTCCTGGACTTTAACACCAAAGCGAAGACCGTGGTATTTATAGGTATCGGTGTCGCCAAAGCAGGATGTGTTGACAACACTGTTGGTGTTCGTTTTGAAGGAATCAGCGTTGTCCAGGGTGTATTTCCAGGAAAGAATACCCTGATCGTAATACTGCGCCAATGCGTTCTTGGTGGTAGTTAAGGAGATATTTTTGCCGCCCAATGCAGCGCCGTTCTCATCGACCAAATCGGTCGCGCCCAAAGCGAAGTTATAGCCTTGAGGTTGAACCGGTAATTCTTCCTCTTCTCCAGGGAGCGTAGGAACATAAGGCGCATCCTGTGTCTGGGTAAAATTCAATGCGCTGATGTGCATATAAGCAGAGGCATCAGCCTTGGTTGCCTTGAAAACAACGGTATATGCGCAATCTTCCATAGTGACGATGCCAAGATCAGCCTTTACCGGGGCGAAGAAATCTGTGGTATTGCTGCTGAAGTCCACCACCTGACGCAAGTTCTCTTTCGTCAGTTTTTCTTCCAAAGTGGCAATGTCCGTGAATTCTCCCTTAACGAGATATACTTCACCCGCGCTTGTGCCGCCACTTCTTGGCTGATAACTCAGATCAAACTTAAAGTTACCTGCGCCGGGAGATTTGACAGTAAAGCCGACCCAGTACCCTGCGGGGTAGGTGGCAGGGGAAGAGCCCTCTTGCACTTTAGCGCCCAAACGCAGACCGGTCCACTTGTAACTGTCTGTGCCGCCAAAATAGAATGTGTCGTGGGCAGTTTTGGAATCGGTGGCAAAACTTGCGATGTTGTCCAAGCCATATTTCCAGGATGTTGTTCCGTCAGCATAGAAACCGTCAACAGCGGCTTTGATCGGCGCTTGTGTCAGGGTCTTGCCTGCCAAGGATGCGCCGGAAGCGTCTGTCAGATCGGTGCTACCCAAAGCAAAGTTATAACCTTGAGGTTGGATCGCATCATTGTCACCAGGATCAAGTACCTGCAGCATTTTCAGATTCGAAATATAAATATAGGCTTCTTTGGATCCGGTGGCGTAACTTACACCTTTAAATACAATGGTATGCTCACCGGCGGTAAGTTCCACTTCGCCGAGTTGCGCAGATGCATTTGTGGGGGTGGAACTGTTGTTGCTGAAATCCAGGGTGCCAAGCAAAGTGCTTGCGCTCATTGCCGCGTCTACATCGTCCACAGTTGCATATGTGCCGGGCAAGAGATAGACTTGACCTTCCTTAGCGCCGCCTGAACGCTTTTGATAGTTCAGGCTTATGTTGTATGTGCCGGCGGTCTCTACACGGATCGTAAAACTGTTCCAGTGACCGGTGGGGTAGGAGGAAACGCTACCTTCAACCACTTTATTGATCAGCCGCAATCCTGTCCACACATAGCCGTTGCCGCCGAAAATCGGCAAAGCCGTAGAGGTGTTTGTGGAAGTCTTAAAAGAAGAAGCATTGTTAAGTGTGTACTTCCAGTTCAACTCTCCTTGCGTATAATAACTGGCAAGTTTTCCCTCGTTGGCGGCTGTGTTCAGCGTTTGCTTGGCAAAACTGGCGCCGTTGTTGTTTACTAAGGAAGTGTTTTCCAACGCAAAGTCATAAGTGACTTCAATGGGATCTTCGCCTGCAGAGCCGGAGGCGCCTTCGGCGATAACAAACACCGGAACAAAGGAGAGTATGATTGCAAAAGCAAGAATTAATGAAAGAAACCGTTTCATTTTTCGTAGCCTCCTGCAAAGAATTTTTTATATTTCCTCGATGGCAGCTTTGCGCCGGAAGATTGGCGCGATTTCCTCCGGGGAGAATTTAGGCTGCCGGGAGTAGGTGTAAAGACCGTTCTGCTCCTGCTCCACATCATACAGCTGGGTGTAGCAAAGACCCATCATATAGGGGTTGTCCAGCAGCACATCCGTCAATCCCTTCAGTCGCTGTAGGTATTGCTCTCTGCTTGTAGGCGCATTGCCATAGCCCCAGGCAGATTCATCCAAAGAGAAACCGATGCCGCCGTATTCGCTGACAAACATAGGCTGTCCCTTCTTTGGGGTTTGCGAATGGGAACAGAAATCATAAAATGTGCCGTCAACAGCCATAGATTCGTAGTACTTGGTAAAAGTCTCCGGATCTTGCTGATAGGTATGCACATCAAAAATATCCGTGATCACGTGGAAATAGCCGCTGGTGTCAATGCAGGGGCGGGTGGGGTCTATAGCCTTGGTGACCTTATAGATACCGGAAAGCAGAGCGTCGTGGTTGGGTTTTCCCTTGTTGTTCGTGGTTTCGTTAAAGGGACACCAACCAACGATAGCGGGGTGGTTGAAGTCTCTTTGTACCACTTCGATCCATTCCGGCAGGACAGCGCTTAAAGCGCCGGGATCGCAATGATCCAAGCCCCAGTTGGGATATTCTCCCCAAACGAGATAGCCCATACGGTCGCAATGATAAAGGAATCGCTCTTCAAACACCTTCTCGTGAAGCCGTGCGCCGTCAAAGCCCATATCCAGACCACGCTGAATATCCTTGATAAGGTCTTCATCGCTGGGAGCGGTGTAGATGCCGTCGGGGTAATAGCCTTGGTCCAGAACCAGTCGCTGGAAGAAGGTCTTTCCGTTCAGCAGAAAACGGTAGCCGTCCAGCGTCAGGGAGCGCAGACCGAAATAACTTTCCACCCGGTCTTCTCCGTAGGTCAGCACCAGATCATAGAGTCTGCCGTTGCCGGCTTCCCAAAGGTGGATCTCAGATAAATTGATCGTCAGCTGGGCGCAACCGCCGTAGGAGGTTGTCCGGGCAGAGCCCATAGGTTTACCATTGTAAAAAGCCTCTGCCTTAAACTCGCCGTTTCCGATCACCGTGGCACTGATATGTACCGTTCCTGCTTTTATATCGGTGGTGTATTTTGTGCTGACAATATATGCTTTCGGCACATATTCCAGCCAAACGGTCTGCCAGATACCGGTACTGCGGGTGTACATACAGCCTTTGGATGCATATTCGTGGCATTGCTTGCCGGAGGGGATCAGCGGATCCCGGGTGTCATCCAGCGCCTGCACAACGATGGTGTTTTCACCGGCGACTACATAATCGGTAATATCAAAATGGAAGCTGGAATAGCCGCCCTTGTGATTGCCGCATAATTGACCGTTGACATATACCTTTGCTTCGTAGTCCACTGCGCCGAAGTGCAGTAAGATCCTGCCCTGCAGATGTTCAGGTGTTGCGGTAAAGGATCTTCTGTACCAAACGCAGCGCATAAAGTCAACATATTCTACTCCGGAGAGTTTACTCTCGGGGCAGAAGGGAACTTGGATCTTTTTGGAAAAAGATGCGCCGTCGTTCATGAGTCCGCGGGCGTCACCGCTGATGGAATGGTCAATTTCAAAGTCCCATTCACCATTCAGGTTTTTCCAGTCTTTACGAATAAATTGTGGTCTTGGATGTTCTTGTCTATATAGCATAATATCGCCTCCTGATGATATTGTATCATCTGCAGGGAGGATTTCTATGCAATATCATAGCGAAAAAGTTGACTTATCCTATTGTAAGCGGTATACTGACAATGAGGTGATCGTTATGCTGGAACTGACCATATTGCGTCACGCATACCCGGAAAAAGCCGGATTTACCATTCGCCGCCCAAAGGGACACAGAGATTATACCTTTTTGCATTTTCATAGCAGTGTCAATTTTTTCATAAACGGCGCTTGGATAAAGACCCAGCCTCACGCCGTGATCATCTATCGACCGGGAACGCCGCAATTTTTCTCCAGCGATATTCCTTTGATCCACGATTGGATGCATTTCCGCGGGGATGGGGAAGTGGCGTTGAAGGCAGTCGGCTTGCAGCCGGATACACTGTACTATCCTGCGGAGCACAGTTTTATCACAAAACTGGTTGGCGAGCTGGAACGGGAGTTTTACGGTAAGCATTTTGGAAGAGAACGGCTTTTGTCACTGGAAATGGAAGAACTGCTGATAAAGCTTGGGCGCAGTATCCGGGAAGGAAATGTTGTGCAGGTATCCTCAGAGACCAAAGAATCATTCCGCAATTTACGCGCAGATATGCTTACGCTGTTGGATGTTAACTGGACAGTTGAAAAAATGGCACAGCGTGTCCATTTAAGCCCTTCCAGAGTCTATCCCATCTATAAAAAACTTTTTGGTATTTCTCCCAATGCAGATCTGATCAACGCCAGGATCAACTCGGCAAAAAACAGACTTGTCAACAGCGGTGATAAGATTGAGGATATCGCCGAAAGCCTTGGCTACCGGAACATAACCCATTTTATTCGCCAGTTTAAGGAAAACACCGGTATGTCTCCGGGACAGTACCGGAAAAACCGGAGATCAGAATAACCATTTGCAGACCCAGGAGGCGGTAAGAAACCCTGTAAAATCGGCAATCAGCGCGGCAGGTATGGTATAGCGGGTCTTTTTGATCCCGGCAGCGCCAAAATACACGCTGATGGTGTAAAAGGTCGTTTCTGTAGAACCAAGCATAACAGCCACAGTTCGTCCAATGGAGGAATCCACTCCATACTCCGCCATCAGGTCAGCGCCTACGGCTAATGCGGCGCTACCGCTGATGGGGCGTATCAAAACCAAGATCGCCGTCTCCGGCGGGATACCGAAAAAAGTAAATAAAGGAGCGAGATAACCGCTGAACAATTCCATAGCGCCGCTTGCCCGGAGCATAGTCACGGCTGTTAAAAGCAGGATAAGTGTTGGGATCAGTGTAAAGAGTAATTTTAACCCTTCTGCCGCGCCGCTTAAGAGCAGATCGTAACTGTTTTCTCGTTTTCGTAAGGCAACCAAAGAAACACATAATAGAAGCAAAGGAACGATATAGTCTGTCATCGCCGCCAAACCTTTCCCAGTATGAAAGCAGCAGCCAGCCCCATAGTCACGGATAATACACTGGTGATCCATACTGCCGGCAAAATATCAAAGGGGGTTGCGCAGCCATTGGCAACCCGTACTGCCGCCACATTAGCGGGGATCAATTGAATGGAGGCGGTGTTCAGTACAATGAGCCGACAAAGTTCATCTGAAGCATTCCCGTTGTCAGTGTAGATGCAAAGCCGCTTTGCGGCGTGGATTCCCATAGGCGTGGCGGCATTTCCCAAACCTAAAAAGTTTGCGCACATATTGGAACTTAAGTATCCGGAAAGTTCCGGGTCATTCTTTGTTGAAGGATATAAGAATTTCAGAATCGGCTTTAAAAGCCGGGTGAGCATATCTGTGATACCGACTCGCTCCATCAGCCGTCCAACGCCACTCCAAAGGCAAATGGAACCCGCCATGGAAATGGCCAGAGTGACGCCGGCCTGCGCTCCTTGTTGCACAGCGGCGGATAAGGCGCTGCCATTTCCCAAAATCAGCGATGAAATCACGGAAATACCGATGATACAAGTCCAAATCAAACCCATTACCATACCCGTCCCCCCATAGAAACCCTATGCCGGAAGAATGAAAAAATACCGCAGTCAACAGACTGCGGTATTTTATATTCAGTTATTCAGCGCGGCATCATAGACCACATTTTTGGGAAGATCCAGTTCTGCGGCAGTTTGTTTGATGGCATCTTTTCGGCTCATACCTTGTTCTACCAGTTCTGCAACACGCTTTGCAGCATCCTCCGGGGTTGCCGCAACCGTCTCCTTGGGGACGGCGCCGGCAACGACCAGCACATATTCACCTTTCGGCGGTTGGTGGGTATACAGTTCGATCGCGCCGCCCAAAGTGGTGCGGATCACTTCTTCGTGGAGTTTGGTCAGTTCCCGGCAAAGGCTGATAGGGCGGTCGTTGCCAAAGACTTCCGCCATGCTTTCCAATGTGTTCATCAGTTTGTGAGGGGCTTCATAGAAGACCATCGTCCGGGTTTCCTGAATCAGAGATTCCAGATGCTCCCTGCGACTTTTCTTGGCAGTGGAAAGGAAACCTTCAAAGCAAAATCTGCCGGTGGATTGACCGGAAATGCTCAATGCGGTGATCACCGCGCAGGGACCGGGGATGGCGCAGACCGTAATGCCTGCCTCCGCGCACTGCTTTACCAGGTCTTCACCGGGATCGGAGATGGCAGGACTACCGGCATCAGAAACCAAAGCGCAGGTCTCGCCGGCCAAGATCCGGTCTAATATCACATTGCCTTTTTGGGCCTTGTTGTGTTCGTAGTAACTGACAAGGCTTTTTTTAATGCCTAAATAGTTCAGCAGTTTTAAACTGACACGAGTATCTTCTGCGGCGATAAAATCCGCTTTTTCCAGCGTTTCCCGGCAGCGGACGGATATATCTCCCAAATTGCCGATGGGCGTGGGAACCAAGTATAACATTCCGGGCATTGTTAACCCTCCTGCAAATGATAAAGTTTTTTGTAGTAATTGGTAGGCGTACCGTCCGGATCGTACAGACTTGCTTCTTCCCATATAAGACCCGGTTTTGCCCCTTTGCGGAACTGGATCAGCACAAGGGAAACCGGTCCGTCAGATCTGTGGCGAAGCAGGCACAGCCTTTTTGCCTCTAACTGGTGCGTACCGGCAATGCGGCACAGTTCGCCAAGCCGTTCCGGTTTGTGAACAAGATAAAAGTCGCCGCCGTATTTCAGCGCCCAGGCAGCGCCGGAGAATAAAGTGGTTAAATCCAAAGAAATCTCGTTGCGGGCAAGGGGCGTACTTTGACTTACCGGTCCGCCGGTGAAATAAGGCGGATTGGAAATACAGCAGGAAAAAGAACCGGGTTTTATAATGCTGTGGATGTTTGCAACATCGTCGCATATACTGTTAAGACGATGGGGGATTTGATTGCGCCGGGCATTTTCCAGGGCTATCCGGTGGGCATTTATATCCAATTCCACGCCGGTTACGGTGCAATCGCTCCAACAACTGCACAGCATAAGTCCCAATGTTCCGCACCCGGAACCCAGGTCCAGCACAGACGCATTTCGGGGTAGTTTAATAAATTGGGAGAGGGCGACAGAATCTGTACTCAAGGGGAATGCGCCGTCACACAATTCCAGCGTATAGCCGTTATGCAGTTGTTCCAATGATCTCACCTCAGATAAAAAATCTGCCTGCGCAACGGGAGACCCGGTCGCGCAGGCTGATCGCAAAATCGGAGAATTAGCCTTCCTCGATTGCTTCTACGGGGCAGTTGTCAACACAGGTGCCGCAGTTAACGCAGACATCAGCGTCGATTACGTACTTGTCCTCGCCCTCGGAGATAGCCTCGACAGGGCAGTTATCAGCGCAGCTGCCGCACTTGACGCAAGCGTCGGTGATATTGTAAGCCATAATTTTCCCTCCAATGTATATGTGATAGTGCATTGAAAAATATATGCACCCTTATTCTAACACGAATTTTAAAAAAAGCAATTCTTTTTTTATGTTCAGGTATAAATTTTTATCCGTGGGGCAAGAATCCTTAAAAAAGGGGGTGGCAAAGATGCATTTCAGCCCCGAAACCCAGGCGGTCATTGCCTTGTCAGCGCAAAAGGCTAAATCGTTGGGACATAGTTACATCGGCACGGCGCATCTGCTTCTGGCGTTGGCAGAATCTCCCTGCGGTGCAGGAATTCTTCTTCGCCGGGAGGGGGTCGATCCGGTGGTCACCGGGGAGATGGCAGCGGTTCTTTATGGCAGAGGAACGCCCGGTTTGCCACTGCCCCAAAGTTTTTCCGGGAAAATGCGCAGTGTACTTCGGGATGCAGCGCAGGAAGCTGACCGTTTTGGCAGTAAAGAGTTGCAAAGCATCCATCTGCTGATCGCGCTGCTGCGCAAGGAGGAGACCGGCGCCAGGACACTGTTGATCCTGAATGGGATAAGTCCCCATTTTTTGTTTTCCATTGCGGTGGATGAATTGCAGAGTCAGAAAATGCATCGGGAGAAAAACGGAAAGGAGGCGGTAACAACGAAACTGCTGGAACAGTTCAGTGAGGATCTGATTCAAAAAGCATCAACTATGGATCCGGTGATCGGACGGGAGAAAGAGATCGACACGGTGGTAGGTATCTTAAGCAGAAAAAATAAAAACAATCCGGCTCTGGTGGGAGAACCGGGAGTTGGGAAAACTGCCATTGCAGAAGGGCTCGCCCAGCGGATGGCAGCGGGGAATGTGCCGCCACAGTTAAAGGACAAACGGCTTGTCAGTCTGAATATGGCAAATTTAGTGGCTGGCACAAAATATCGCGGTGAATTTGAAGAGCGGTTGCGGGATGTGCTTTCTGAAATTCGCCGCAGCGGCGATGTGATCTTGTTCGTAGATGAGATGCACACGATCGTAGGCGCAGGCGCGGCAGAAGGGGCAATCGATGCTGCCAATATATTCAAACCGGCATTGGGCAGGGGAGAACTGCAGATGCTGGGCGCAACTACGCTAACGGAATATCGGAAACATATCGAAAAAGATCCGGCGCTGGAACGCCGCTTCCGTCCGGTGATGGTAGAACAGCCGGACAAAAAGGAAACGATGGAAATTCTCCGGGGGCTTCGACCGGGGCTGGAACGGCACCACCATCTGCGTATCAGTGAAGAAGCAATGCGTGATGCGGTGGAACTTTCCGTGCGGTATCTGCCGGATCTGTATTTACCGGATAAAGCCATTGACTTGCTGGATGAGGGCGCAGCCCATGCCAGGATGGAAGAACTGCGCAGTGGTAAAAACACAAGGCAGACACTGGAGAAAGAACTGCACGATGCGGTGCGGGAAAGCCGTTTTGAAAAGGCAGCGGAACTGCGGGATAAAATGCAGCGCATTGCGGCAAAACCAAATCAGAACCGCCACGGAAAAACAGTTACCGGCAACGATGTGGCATGGGCGGTATCTGCCCGTACCGGGATTCCGGTGGGACGATTAACGGCGGATGAACGGGAGCGTCTGTTAGGGTTGGAACAACTGCTTTCCAATTATGTGATAGGACAGGATTCGGCAGTAAAAGCAGTGGCAGAAACGATTCGCAGAGGACTATCCGGCATACGGGATCAATGCCGCCCGGTAGCCAGTATGCTCTTTACGGGCCCCACCGGTGTGGGAAAAACAGAATTGTGCCGCGCGCTGGCAGAGGAACTTTACGGAAACAAAGACGCGATGATCCGGTTGGATATGACCGAGTATATGGAAAAACAGTCAGTAGCAAGACTAATCGGCGCGCCGCCCGGATATGTGGGATATGAGGACGGCGGTAAATTGACAGAAGCAGTGCGCCGCAGACCCTATTGCCTGGTGCTGCTGGATGAATTGGAAAAGGCGCATCCGGATGTTTCCGGTATTCTTTTGCAGATCATGGAAGAGGGCGTTTTGACAGACTCCACCGGGCGTACAGTCAGTTTTAAAAATGCAATCGTGGTGATGACATCCAATGTAGGCGCAAAACTGCGCAGTGACGGTTTGGGATTCCAGCCGGCAGGCAGAGATTCGGAAACAGATGCCGCTTTGCGGCAGCATTTTACTCCGGAATTTCTCGGCAGAATCGATAAGATCGTCCACTTCAATCCGCTGGATACCCAAGCGATAGAGGGAATCGTCTGTAAGTATTTGAAACAGTTGCAACAACGAAGCGCCGAGGCGGGGATCGAACTGGATATGCCGGAGGATCTGCCAAAACGCCTTGGGGCTGCTTCCGGCAAAAAAGACGGGGCGCGGCAGTTGCGCCGAATGGTGCAGGACAGAGTGGAGGGACCGCTGGCTGCTCATCTGCTGACCACCGGAAAAAAGAACGCAAAAGTGAAAGCCCTTTGGCAAGAGGATGTCCTCCAATTTCAATGATAAAACGAAATGCTCGCATGGGATATGCGGGCATTTTTGTATGTTTATTCGCACAAAAGTTCGAAAATATGGAAAAATAGTAAAAATTCTTGATTTTTCCAGCAAAAAAATGATATTTTCTATTGATTTTTGAAAAAATATACATTATACTGTCATTAAATGGAGCAAAATGGTAGCAAAGTGGAGCAAAATGGAGAGGAGGCGACCAAAATGATCGGTAAATACCCTGCAAAACTGGACGATAAGAACCGTTTGTTCGTGCCGGCAAAGTTACGGGCAGAATTGGGCGATGATTTTTATGTGACACTTGGTGTTTACTGCGGCCGCCGTTGCCTTGCCGTTTATACCGCCCAGGATTGGGAAAAACTATCCCACAACTATAACGAACTGCCGATCTCCCAGAAAGGCGCCGCTACCAGTTTGATTTTTATGAATGCCAATCAGTGCAATCCGGATAAGCAATTCCGCTTTTCTCTGTCCCAGTTTCTGCTGTCTTATGCAGGAATCGATCGGGAAGTGATGATCGTTGGTCGCGCCGGACAAGCAGAGATCTGGGCTGCAGATGAATTTAATGAATTTGAAAACGAGAATCTTACACCTGAAAAATTGTTGGCTTCTTTGGAGGCAATCGGTCTATGAGTGAATTTCACCATATTTCCGTTCTTCTGCAAGAATGCATTGACGGTTTGAATATCAAACCGGATGGCATCTATGTGGATGGTACGCTGGGTGGCGCCGGTCATTCCAGTAAAATTGCGGCAAAGTTAGAAAATGGCAGATTGATCGGCATCGACCGGGATCCCATCGCGCTGAAAGCGGCAGGGGAGCGGTTAGCACCTTTCGGAAGCAGAGTTACACTGGTTCATTCCAATTTCTGCGAAATGGCTTCCGCTCTTAATGATTTGGGTATCAGCGGTGTGGACGGAATCCTGCTGGACCTTGGGGTTTCTTCTCCCCAGTTGGATGACGGTCAGCGGGGATTTTCCTATATGACCGATGCACCGCTGGATATGCGAATGAACGGCGAAGATACTTTAAATGCAGAAACGGTAGTCAATACCTGGCCGCAAGAAGAACTGCGGCGTATCCTTTACAAATACGGCGAGGAGCGCTATGCGCCCCAGATCGCCGCGGCAATTTGCAAGAGAAGAGAATCAACTCCCATTAAAACAACATTGGAGTTGGTGGACATTATCCGCAGCGCAATGCCTCCCGTTGCGCTGCGGGAGAAGCAACACCCTGCGAAACGGACCTTTCAGGCAATCCGTATTGCAGTTAACGATGAACTGGGAAGCGTGGAGAAAGCAATGGAAGTTGCGATCCCACTGCTGAAACCCGGCGGACGGTTGGCAGTGATCACATTCCATTCCTTGGAAGACCGGATCGTGAAAAATGCAATGGCAGAAGCGGCGAAGGGCTGCACCTGCCCGCCTAATTTCCCGGTCTGTGTGTGCGGTAAGAAACCGCTGGTAAAACTTATCTCCCGGAAGCCCATTGTTGCGACAGAAGAAGAACTGACGATCAATCCCCGGGCGCGGAGCGCAAAACTCAGGGTCTGCGAAAAATTATAGATTCCAAACGAAAGGGTGAAACGCTATGGCACAACGGACGGCTATTCAATATGTTCAATTTTATACAGCCGGCAGTGCCGCGCGTAAAATAGAGATCGCCACACCCAAGAAGACGGCAAGAAAACCCCGGGTGGCAAAGCAGACAAAAATCATCATTCCGATAGACCCGTTGGCATTGGCCGGTACCATTACCGCATTGGTTTTGTTGATTTTGATGGTGGTGGGTGTGTTTCAGGTGCAAGCAGCCCGGGAAAAGAACATCCAAATGGCGCAATATGTAGAAACACTTAAGACTGAGCAGGCGATGCTGCAAAATGAATATGCCAGCGGTTATGATCTGCAGCAGGTAGAAAAAACGGCATTGGCGCTTGGTATGGTACCTGCAGAGCAGGCGCAGCAGATCCCAATTCGAATGGATACACCCCAGGAAGAGCAGCCTGCAGAGGGCTTTTGGGAAAGTGTAACGGCATTCCTCACAGGATTGTTTGCATAAAGTGCGTTCCAATCAATAAGTTAGAATAGTAGCTGCAATGGGCGGCGAGGGATTCCCTTGCTGCCCATTCGAGGCTTAAAGGCTAACGGAAGGGTTGGGACAAATTGGGACGCAGAAAGCGGAAACAAGAGTATCTCCGCCTTCGGGGAGATACCGGACAGCACCAAAGAATTATAGCGATCGGAGCCGTTTTGGGTATCTTGGCATTTGTGCCGGTTTCTTTGCGGCTGTATGGCCTTATGGTTACGGATTATGACTATTATGCAGATTTGGCTCTGAAAAATCAGACAAGGTCTACTACGATCACAGCCCAGCGGGGGATGATATACGACCGAAATATGAATGTCCTTGCTTGCTCGAAAGGCGTGGAAAACATATACCTGGATCCCCACGAACTGAAGCAGTCCAAAGCAGATGTTCAGGACTTGTCAGAACAACTGGGACAAATACTAAATCTGGACCCTGCCTGGATCCGTGAGCAGGCAGCGGACCTGAAAATGCGCTATAAGCAGATCGCCGCCCGTGTGGATGAAGAAACCGCCGGGAAGGTCCGCCGTTATATCAATGAAAAGGGGATTTCCGGGATCCATCTGGAGCCCAACACCCAAAGGTATTATCCATACGGCACCCTTGCCGCACAGGTCGTAGGATTTACCAATGCATCCAATACCGGCTCCGAGGGGATCGAAGCGGCGTATAACAGTTTTTTGGAGGGAAGCGCAGGACGGGTGATCACAACCAAGGGCAATAACGAAATGGATATGCCCTTTTCCTACGAAAAATATGTCAGTTCCCAACAAGGTTGCGATGTGGTACTGACTTTGGATGCCACGGTGCAGGCGTGTCTTGAAAATCAAATGGAATCAGCCATTGCCCGGTATGATGTGCAAAACGGCGCGTTTGGTATGGTAATGAATGCCAAAACCGGTGAGATTTTGGCAATGGCGACTTTGGGGAATTATGACCCCAATCGTTATCTGGAAATACTGGACGATAATACCGCCAAGGATCTGGAGCAACTGCGTCTTGCTTATTTGCAGGAGAAGGAAGGCTCGGAAACGTATATTAAGAAAAAACAAATCTATCAAAAAGCGCTGCAACTTGCGCAACTGAAACAGTGGCGCAACCGTTGTATTTCGGACGGATATGAGCCGGGGTCCACTTTTAAGGTGTTGACGATGGCGGCTGCGCTGGATTGCGGCGCGATTGACTTAAATACCGGCTTTCACTGCTCCGGTGCGGAGCAGATCCCCGGAAGATCTCAGCGGCTTCACTGCTGGCGTTCCACCGGGCATGGCTCGGAACAAACACCCCAGGCGTTGCAGAATTCCTGCAACATTGCGTTTGCCCATATCGCTCTGAAATTGGGCGGTCAGCGGTTTTACGACTACATCGAAAAATTCGGTGTACTGGAAAAAACCGGGATCGACCTGGCAGGGGAGAGTAAAGGGGTATTCTTTGATAAAGCATTGGTCACCGATACCAATAAATGGGGAACGGCATCCCTGACATCCGGCTCTTTCGGACAGACATTTAAACTGACACCGCTGCAACTTGTTCGCGCAATTGCATCTGTAGTCAACGGTGGCTATCTTTTGGAACCATATATCGTTTCCGAAGTGATAGATGCAGATGGAAACACAGTATTAAAACAGGAACCGACGGTCCTGCGGCAGGTGATCAGTGAAAAAACATCAGAAACGATGCGTGAACTGATTCGCAGTGTAGTTACAGAAGGAACGGCAAAAAATGCCGCTGTCGCGGGGTATGATATTGGCGGGAAGACCGGCACCAGTGAAAAGATCGATGTTTTCGATGAAAATGGTCAGCGGGTGCAGGATAAGATCGTGTCCTTTGTGGGGATCGCGCCAATGGACGATCCGGAATATATTGTGCTTGTCGCTCTGGACACGCCATCCCGCAAAACGGGGATATACATCTCCGGTGGTGTGATGGCAGCGCCTACTGTAGGCGCAGTTATGGAAGATATCCTGCCTTACTTGGAAGTGGATCAAAACTTTTCGGAAGAAGACGCGGCAGGCAGAAAAGTGGTTGTACCGGACCTGACCGGACTGACATTAAAAGAGGCGGAGAAATCGCTGAAAGAATTGGGTATCACCGGAAAAACCCTGGGAACGGATGAAAATGTAACGGCGCAGATCCCCATTGCCGGAGCAGTCATTCCGGGAGACGGCGAAGTGCTTCTTTACTGTGGAGAAATACCGGAACAAAGAATGGTAAAAGTTCCGGATTTTATAGGTATGAACCGCCAGCAGGCAAGTGATGCCGCCGGCGCGCTGGGCCTTAACATTCTGGTCAGCGGAAATCCGGATGTTGCGCCCGGCGTGGTGGTGACAGCCCAATCGATCCCAAAAGAAACGGAAACCGCCGCAGGTACGACGATACAATTGGAATTTACCGATACGCATGCTGCCGATTGACAGCAAAAAGGAGATAATATGAAACTGATCGATTTACTGCAGAATATAGATGTGTTGGAAACCAATGTGGAACTGAACACAGAAATTACAGATATTGTCTATGATTCCAGAAAAGTGAATGCCGGCAGTTTGTTCGTTGCCGTAACCGGCTTTGTTACCGACGGCAACCGATATATCCCTATGGCATTGGAAAAAGGCGCAGTTGCCGTAGTCACTCAGGTGAAACCTGCAGGAAATGTGCCTTATGTTCTCGTCCGGTCCGATCGGTTGGCGCTGGCGCAGTTAGGCAGTAATTTCTACGGTCATCCCGCAAAGACTTTGAATATGATCGGCATAACCGGAACAAACGGAAAAACCTCCGCTACGCTTTTGATCAAGCATATTCTGGAGACAGTTTTAGGTGCAAAAGTGGGTCTTATCGGCACAATGTCTGTTATGATCGGTCAGGACGCAGTTCCTTCAGACAGAACTACGCCGGAAAGTTTGGACTTGCAGGCGCTCCTTGCCAAAATGCGCGATGCAGGCTGCTCCTATGTTTTAATGGAGGTATCCTCACACGCCATCGCGCTGGACAGAGTGGCGGGGATCCCTTTTAAAGTTGCGGCATTTACTAATTTGACAGAAGACCATCTGGATTTCCACAAAACTATGGAAAACTATTGCGATACAAAGGCAGAACTGTTTGCCCGTTGTGAGAAAGCCGTGGCAAACGGAGATGATCCCTGGGTGGGGCGTATGCTGAAAAAGGCAGCCTGCCCGGTTCTTATGACTTCTGCAAAAGAACAGGCAAATCTTTGGGCGAAGGATGCGGCGCTGGAATCTGACGGTGTTTCCTTTACCGCTGTTTATAACGGCGAAGAAACACCGGTGCGGTTGCCGATTCCCGGTAAATTCACTGTCTACAATGCGCTGACAGTTTTGGGCGTTGCTTTGCAACTGGGCATTTCCCTGAAATCAGCCGCCGAAGCATTAAAAACCGCAGAAGGTGTCAAAGGCAGGGTGGAGGTAGTCCCCACACCCGGTAAGCCCTATACCATTCTGATCGACTACGCCCATACACCGGACGGATTGGAAAATGTTCTTTCTTCTGTAAAGGATTTCTGCAAGGGCAGATTGATCAGCGTATTTGGCTGCGGTGGCGACAGAGATCCTATCAAACGGCCGATTATGGGCAGAATTGGCGCAGAAATATCCGATATTGCCATCATTACTTCCGATAACCCCCGTTCTGAAGCGCCTATGGCGATCATTTCCGACATTCTTGCAGGCATTCCGGAAACGGCAAACAATGTAATAGTGGAAGAAAATCGCATTTCTGCCATTCATCAGGCTATGGACATTGGCGAAAAGAATGATATAATTGTATTGGCTGGTAAAGGCCACGAAACATACCAGGAGATTTGCGGCGTAAAGCATCATTTGGATGAACGGGAGATCGTTGCCGCCTACCTGGAGGAAACGAGGAACTGAAATGGGAAAAATCACATTGCGGCAGGCTGCCGAATGGTGCGGTGGTAAAATCGACCCCAAATATGCCGATGTTTCGTTTTTCGGCGCAAATAACGATACCCGCAAATTGCAGGTGGGTCAGTTGTTTGTCGTGTTGCAAGGGGCAAGAGACGGTCACGATTTTATCAATGCGGCTTTTGAAAACGGCGCTGCTGCGGTGTTGTGCAACCGCTGCGACGGAGATTATCCGGCAATCGTTGTGCCGGATACACGGATCGCCCTGGGTGACATTGCCCGGCAGGAACGTCAGCGGATCGGTATGAAAGTTGTTGGTATTACCGGCTCTGTGGGAAAAAGCACAACCAAAGAGATGACTGCCTGCGTGCTGGAAAGTACATACCGGGTCAGCAAAACACCGGTAAATCACAATAACGATATCGGTATGCCAATGGCAATTTTGGGTATGCCGGAAGATACGGAAGTTGCGGTGCTGGAAATGGGCATGAATCATTTCCGGGAGATCGCTTACTTGACAAACATTGCAAAGCCCGATATTGCGGTGATCATCAATGTGGGTACGATGCACATTGAACACCTTGGCACCCGTGACGGAATCTTAAAAGCAAAAATGGAGATCCTGGAGGGGTTGTCAGAAGATGGCAAGATCCTGCTTAACGGCGATAATGACAAACTCTGGGAAGTCAGTGAGCGGAAAGACATTTCCCCAGTGTTCTTCGGCGTAAAAAATGCATATTGCGCAGTCCGTGGAACCGATGTAAAAGAGACGGACAGCGGTTTGGAATTTGTCGTGGAGAATGGCGGCGAGAGATTTGGCGTCAGACTTGCTTTGGAGGGAGAACACTATATTTCCGATGCGCTGGCGGCTGTCAGCGTTGGCTTGGCGATGGGTGTAACACCCACAAACATCAGCAGCAGTTTGGCTGCTTTCCAAAATATGGAAGGCCGGCAGGAGATATTTGAAACAAACGGTTTTACCATTATCCGGGATTGCTACAACGCAGGCCCGGAGTCTATGCGCGCCGCACTGCAGGTTTTAGGCAAGCGGGCAGGACGGAGGATCGCTGTTCTTGGGGATATGCTGGAACTTGGTTCCTGCGCTCCTGCAGAGCATTATAAAGTCGGCAGGATCGTGGCGGAAAATGCAGATATGGTATTGGCCTACGGTCCCAACAGTTCCCGGGTCATCCAGGGCGCGGTGACCGGCGGAATGGACGAACACCAGGCGATGGCCTTTGATGACAGAGAGAAACTTGCGGATGTTTTACGGGCGAAAGCAAAGCCTGGTGATGTTCTGCTGTTTAAAGGCAGTAACGGTATGCGAATGAATCTGGCGTTGGAACAGTTCTTGGCAAAAGATTGATATACGGAGGAGAGAACATGGAAAGAATCATAATGGCAGTGGTATTGGGCGCGGCATTTTCCGGCGCATTGGGTTACTTGCTTCTGCCCATCCTCCGGGCGCTGAAAGCAGGTCAATCCATTCGTGAATTGGGCCCTACCTGGCATAACAGTAAAGCCGGCACGCCTATGATGGGTGGCTTGATGTTCATCGGCGCGGTGATTTTGTGCTTGCTGATCTTTCTGCCTTCTGTGAAGGACTATTCTGTGTATTATGTTTTGCTGTTGAGTCTGTGCTTTGGACTGATCGGCTTTTTGGATGACTTTTTTAAAGCGAAATTTAAGCGAAATCTGGGCTTGTCTTCTTTGCAGAAGGCGTTACTGCAAATGGCTGTTTCTGCGCTGTTTCTGTACTTGCTTTACAAGCAGGGAAGTCTGACGACAGATCTGTATATCCCCTTTGTTAACGTTACGGTACACATCCATCTGCTTGTATATTTGTTCTTTGCGATGTTCGTAATGGTCGGATGCGTCAATGCAGTGAACCTTACTGACGGCGTCGATGGTCTTTGCGGCAGTGTTACCATTCCCGTGATGGTTTTCTTCACAGCAACTGCCATCGCAACGAAACGCTTCGATCTGGCATTGCTGCCCGGCGCACTTACCGGCGCGTTAATCGCATATCTTTTCTATAACTGGCATCCTGCAAAAGTCTTTATGGGCGATACCGGATCGCTGTTCTTGGGTGGCGCGGTATGCGCTTTGGCCTTTGCACTGGATATGCCTTTGGTGTTGATCCCGGTGGGGTTTATCTACATTGTGGAGACACTGTCCGTGATCTTGCAGGTAGGATACTTTAAACTGACCCACGGCAAACGGCTGTTTAAAATGAGTCCCATTCATCATCATTTTGAAATGTGTGGATGGAAAGAGGTAAAGATCGTGCTGGTCTTTACGGCGATTTCTGCGTTGATGTGTATCCTTGCCTGGTTTGGTATTTGCGGTCGCATCTAAAGAAAGGAAATTTGTATGGCAATAGAACGCAAACGCGTCTATGCCAAAGAGAACCGTCGTCTGGTCTTTCGCCGGACGGGAGAAACTGTTGATGTTCCATTTTTGTTGATCTTACTTTTGCTTCTTGCGGTGGGGCTTGTGATGCTCTACAGCGCAAGTTTTGCCCAAAGTGAGTACGATACCGGTTATACGGATTCCACCCGGTATTTGCAAAAGCAAGGCGCCTGCGCCGCCATTGGATTGGTGGCAATGTTCGTCTTGAGCCGGATCCCGGCATCCTTTTGGTATCGGACAGCCTGGCCTTTGTACGGTGTAGGTATTTTGCTTCTGCTGTGCGTTTTGCTGTTCGGCGAATCTGTCAATGGCGCAAAACGATGGATCAATATTGCAGGATTGCAGTTTCAGCCATCGGAGATCGCAAAATTCACGATGATCCTGCTGTTTGCCCGGCTGACAAAAGGCTTCGGCTCTTATGCCCGGGAATTTCGCTACGGTGTATTGGGTTTCAGCGGCGCGTTGTTGGGAATTTTAGTGCCACTGGCTCTTGAAAAACACTTATCTGCCATTATGCTGATGGGTATGGTGGCGGTGGTAATGATGTTCGTAGCCGGAACCCATCCCAAATGGCTGCTGGCAGGCGCAGGCGTGGCTGTGGTATTTGTGGTCGTTTATGTCAGCATTATGGGCTACGCAGGGGACCGGATCACCGCTTGGCTACACCCGGAAAAAGACCCGGGGGATACCGGTTATCAGATCTTGCAATCGCTGTATGCCATTGGCTCCGGCGGCTTGTTTGGTTTGGGATTCGGCAAAAGCAGACAGAAATATCTGTATTTGCCGTTTCAATATAATGACTATATTTTCGCAATTATTTGTGAAGAACTGGGCCTGATCGGCGCGGTTTTGATCATCATTCTTTTTGCTGCGCTGATATTGCGTGGCTACTGGATCGCTCTGCGGGCGCCGGACCGGTTTTCTACGGTGTTTTGCGCCGGTCTTGTTACATTGATTGCAGTACAGACGATCTTAAATCTATGCGTTGTTACCAATCTTCTGCCATCTACCGGTATTGCACTGCCGTTCTTTTCTTACGGCGGTACAGCCCTTGCGGTAAATTTAGGGGAGATGGGGATCGTACTCAGTATTTCCCGGGCCCGGGATCGGGCGGCAGTACAGGAGGATGTCGTATGAACTTGATTTTTACCTGCGGCGGCACTGCCGGACATATCAATCCGGCTATCGCTGTGGCGAATATATGGAAAGAGCGTTACCCCGACAGCAATATCCTCTTCATTGGCGGAGAGGACAATATGGAAGAGGAACTGGTACCGAAAGCCGGTTACCGACTGATCACTTTTCCTGCGATGGGTATGGCACGGGGGAAAACTTTCAAAGCCATTAAGAGAAATGTAAACGCAGTAAAATGTGTTCTCACCGCAATCAAAGGCTGCAAAAAAATCATCCGGGAGTTTAAACCGGATGTGGTGATCGGCACCGGCGGCTATGCCAGTTTCCCTGCGCTGATGGCAGCCAGTATGCTGAAAGTACCTACCTGCGTCCACGAATCCAATGCAATGCCGGGACTTACCACACGGCTGATCGCTGACCGGGTGGACCGGGTGCTGACCTGCTTCCCGGAAAGCGCAAAGTACTACCGCCATCCGGAGCGGGTAGAGGTAGTGGGAATGCCGGTGCGCAGAGAATTTATCTTCACAAAGCAAGCAGATGCCCGCAGGGAACTGGAATTGGACGAAAGACCGGTGATCGTTTCTGCTTTTGGCAGCCAGGGCGCGAAAGCGATGAACGAGGCAATGGCAGAGATCTTCCGTATGGAAAAAGACGCCGGATATCCGTTTCAACACATCCACGCGGTTGGCAGTTACGGATGGCCTTGGATGCCGGATCTTGTCCGGTCAAAAGGTGTGGATCTGACAGAAAATAAAGGTATCCAAATGAAAGAATACCTTTACAATATGCCAACAGTAATGGCTGCGGCAGATGTGATCATCAGCCGGGCAGGCGCTTCCAGTTGCAATGAGATCGCCGCATCGGGTACACCTTGTATTCTGATCCCGTCGCCCAATGTAACGGATAATCATCAGGAGAAAAACGCCCGGGCATTGTCTGAAAAAGGCGCGGCAGTTTTGTTGCTGGAAAAAGATTGTACGCCGGAAAAACTGTGGGAGCAGATCTGCGCTTTGGTGAACGACACCAAACAGCGGGAAGAAATGCGAAAAGCGTTGCACAGTATGGTTGTTTTGGATTCTGCAGAACGCCTTTGCGATATTATTTTCAAACTGGCAAAACCCTGAGAAAAGGAGAGAGCCATGGATACAAGAGAAAGAAGACCGTCCGGTGGTAACACAGCCGTACGGCAAAGAAGAACAGAGAGAAGACCAGGGCAAAACAAGCGATCTTCGGATGTGGTATATACCCAACCGGAAGTGTTCAACCGCCGCCGTTTTGTTCTGCGTCTTGTGACGGTAGCCGCTGTAGTGCTGGCGTTATTGTTCGGTATGACCATCTTTTTTAAGGTGAATATAGAAAAAAGCACTGTGTCCGGAACGGTGAAGTACACCGCCTGGGATGTATGGGAAGCCTCCGGCATTCAGAATGGTGAGAATCTGCTGACACTGAATAAAGAACGAGCATATAGCAAAATCAAAAAAGCGCTTCCGTATGTAGATACGATCCGTATAGGAATAAAATTGCCGGATACCGTAAATATTGAAATAAAGGAATTGGCTGTTACTTATGCTGTGGAAGCAGATGACGGCAGTTGGTGGAAAATCGCTTATGATGGTACAGTTGTGGAAAAAACCACAGCCGGCGAAGCGGATGCGATCACCAAGATCATCGGCGTAAAGATCACGAAACCCACGGTGGCGGAAAAATGCATTGCGGCAGAAGCGGCTGCATCAGAAACAGATCCTTCTGCTCCTACCAAACCGGTCACGGTTTTAGGCAGTGAGCGACTGGCAGTGGTTTTGGATATTCTTGGAAAACTGGAAAAAAATGGTGTGATCGGTGAGATGGTCAGCATCGATGTCAGCGATATGGCGCGGCTTCAGATGTGGTACGGCACACGATATCAGATCAATTTAGGGGACAGTTCCCAAATGGAAAAGAAAATTTCTTATATGAAGCAGGCGATCGATCAGCGGGGACCGTATCAAACCGGCGCGCTGGATGTAAGTTTCACTTTAAGCGAGAATGTTTGCTTTAATGAATTGCCCCAATGAAGAATTATTTGTAAAATATTTGCTGAAAAAACAGATTTTCTATTGACCAAATGACTTTTTCGAGATAGAATATACAAGTACAATTGTAGTTAAAGCAGAAAGAATGTCTTTCCTGCAAAACGATACATAGGAGGAGAACGTAAAATGAGTGAAATGTTCCAACAGAGAGTCGTTAAGATCAAAGTAATCGGTGTCGGTGGCGCCGGTAACAATGTTATTAACCGTATGATCGAGGCTAACGTCGGTGGCGTTGACTTTGTGGTTATCAATACCGATAAGCAGGACCTGAATAAGTCCAACTGCGAGAATAAGATCCAGATCGGTGAAAAACTCACCAATGGTATGGGCGCAGGTTCCAAGCCTGAGATCGGTCAGAAATCTGCCGAGGAAAGCAGAGCCCAGATCGCTAAGGTTCTGGAGAATACCGATATGGTCTTCATCACTGCCGGTATGGGCGGTGGCACCGGTACCGGCGCAGCACCTATCGTGGCTGACTTGGCACGTGAGGCAGGCTGCCTGACCGTTGCGATCGTGACCAAGCCCTTCAAGTTCGAGGGCGCAAACCGTATGCGTCAGGCTGAGCAGGGTATTGCCGCTCTGTCTGAAAAAGTGGACTCCCTGATCATCATCCCCAATGACCGTCTGAAGTACGTCACCGATCAGAAGATCACCTTCGCCAACGCTTTCGGCATCGCTGACGATGTTCTGAAGCAGGCTGTTACCTCCATCT
>CALBJG010000147.1 GCA_937892865.1 uncultured Clostridia bacterium | reverse complement strand
TTTGGCGCGTACTTTCCCGCCAGCATAAAAGCGCCCATATCCGCAAGGATCAACGCATCCACGCCCGCATCCTGGATCTGCTCCAAATATGCAGGCAAGCCGATGACCTCATCATTCCGGGGCATCGTATTCACTGTCACGTGTACCTTAACACCATGATCGTGGGCGAATTTTACCGCCTCGGGCAATTCCTCCGGGGTAAAGTTCCCGGCAAAAGAACGCATACCAAAGTCAGTACCGGCAAGATAGACCGCATCTGCACCATATAGCACAGACATTTTCAGCCGTTCCATATCTCCGGCGGGGCTTAATAATTCAATCTTACTCATTTTCACTCAGTACTTTATCCCATTGTTCGTGTTCTGCAAGGGTCTTGGAGAACCGGTGTTCCTTAATTGACTTATCATAGATAAAGTAGAAGAAATCCGTATCTTCCGGATCCAATGCCGCGCCCAAACTGTTTAAACCGGGGTTTGCAATGGGGCCGGCAGGCAGGCCCTTGAAGGTATAGGTGTTGTAGGGGCTTGCGTTGATCTGTTCGTCGGTGATCAATTGGCCCTTATTATAATAGTCGGTTGCGTACAAGATCGTAGCGTCACTGCCCAGATAAGGATAATCCGCAGGATCAGACAGTCGGTTAAAGAATACAGAAGCGATCTTGTAACTCTCGCGGACATCCGATGTTTCCTTTTCCACGATGGAAGCAAGGATCACCACTTCATGGAAGGAGAACTGACACTCCGCAATATAGGAACTGCCGTAACCTTGAGAACGCATTCTCTCTGCAAGGCGCTCGTTCAATTCCAGGTATTTTTGCCGCAGATGGTCTGTAATACGGTCATCAAATTCGTCCAGGAATTTTTCCAGCACATCCTGGGGATCATCATTGACATAGAACTTATAGGTATCCGGCGCCAAATAGCCTTCCAAGCAGTATTTATGGCCGCGCTTCAAGCCATCCAGGAACCAATAATCCTTCAAATCACCCTTTGCGGCATATTCTTCCAAATCTGCAACACTACATACGCCCTTTTCTTCCAAGAGTTGGAATATTTGCGCGCAGTTATAACCCTCCGGGAACATAATCTCCACGACCTCTGTAGCAGGACCGTAGTCGATCATTGATTTGATCAGCGCGTTATAGTCATACACGATCTTATCCGAGAACAAAAACGTTCCTACGCTGATATCGTCACCTTTACCGGTAAGGTCAGCAAACTGTTCAAACAGCCATGGGTTGTTGATCAATCCCGCATCTTTCAGTTTTTGCGCAACAGATGCGGTATCATCCTCCTGGGTAATGGTGATGGAAGCCTCCCGTGGTTCTTTTCCAAAGGCCAAAAGGTCTGCAGCGCAGATCCAGCCAAGGCGTCCCAGCGTAATACCCACAGCAACAATGATCGCAAGCCAAACAGCGGTTGCCAGCAAATGGGGTATGCCAAACAGGCCGTAACCCTTACTGCCCTTGGGTCGGGTTTTTTTCTTTTCTACCGGATTTTCTGCCTCATCAGCCGTATCATTTACCGGTGTGTCATTTTCCTCCGGAGCCACAGGATCATCCTGCGTGCTGACGGATTTGACAGATTGGGTATTATTTACCGTTTCCTGCACAAACCGCGCAATTTCTTCATTGATATCATCATCGATCGGCACGGCATTCTTCGGTTCAGATTGGATCACCGGCATCTCCGGTTTTCTAAACAGTTGCGTGGAACCGATCTCTTGCTCTGCAGGTCGAATTTCTTCCGGTTGCGGCTGTGTTTCTATACCGGTCCAGTTTTCTGCAAGCGTTTCCTGCACGATCCGCTCCAATTCCTGCTCATCAGGACTTGTCAGATCATTTCCACTGTCTTTATCCGCACCCAGCAAGTCATTCCACCAATCTTCATCCAGTGGAATATCCTGCCCGTTATGCTCGTTATTCATAATCTTTCCTCCATTCAGCGGATCACGATCTGCTTCTCGATCCGCTGGGCAGTTTCCTTATCTTTTAACGCCTCGATCAATGCAAGGCCGAACTTTACAGCGCAGCCGGCTGAAGCGCCGGTGATCAGTTTTCCATCTGTGACCACTGCCTGATCCGGGATCATATTCGCAGATCCCATTCCGCTTTCACAACCGGGATAGCAAGTGGCTTTACGGCCGTCGGTAATGCCTAAATCTGCAAGCACAGTAGGTCCGGCGCAAATAGCCGCTACAAACTTGTCGTTCTCCCAGGCAAATTTCAGTGCGTCCAGTGCTTCCTTGCTTGCCCGGGCAGAGGCTACGCCGCCCAAGCCACCGGGGAGAATGATCATATCCATATCGGTCAGATCCATTTCTGCCAATGTGATATCTGCGGTGATGCCGATATTATGGCTACCGAAAACAGTTTTCCCCGTAACGCCTACGGTTAACACCGGAATATCTGCGCGGCGCAAAAGATCCAGCGGCGCAATGGCCTCTGTCTCTTCAAAGCCGGTACCAAGCAACATATATACCATTTACTTTTCCTCCAAACACTTCTGTACTGCCGCGAAGATTTCTGCGTGGATATCTTCCCGGGAGCGCATCTGCCCGTCACGAACACATTCGATCACTTTCCAGCCGTAGTAAGCAGCGGCAGTTTTGCCGGTCTTACGGCAGGTAGCCAGATACTGCATATCCTGCTCGTGGATATCTGCATGGGTATTGGTCGCCTGTTCCCGGGAGCGGAGCATTTTCTCTGTATAGTCTGTAGGCACATCCAGGTAGATTACCAGGTCAGGGCTGGGCAAGCCGAGTTTATCATATTCAAAATCGTACAACCACTGCAGGTATTCTTTCTGCGCCTCTCCTTCCACTTTGGAAGCCTGATGGACGGCATTGGATGTGGTATAACGGTCAGAAAGAATCAGGCCGCCTTCTTCGTACCACTTACCCCAATCCATCTTATAGGATGCATATCGATCCACCGCGTAAAATGCGGAAGCGGCATAGGCATTAACATCGGTAGGTTTTGTGCCGAACTCACCGCCCAAATACATACGGATCAGCGCCGAACTGGGTTCCGAATACCGGGGGAATACCAAATGTTTAAATTCCACACCGTCCTTTTGCAGATGTTCTGACAAAAGGCCAAATTGTGTAGACTTTCCGGACCCGTCAGTACCTTCAATTACGATCAGTTTACCCATTTTTGCCTGCCTCCTATGCCATATGACTGAATGCTATAAAATATCAACTTAAAATATATCATAAATTCCCCGTTTTGTCCACTGTTCCCATTAAAAAAGACCTGACCGACAGGTCAGGTCTTTTTTTGATTTCTTTTAGGTCAGATCAACAGGCAGTTCCCAAACTTCCCGTTTCCGGAACTCGCCTTCGAACTTACGGGTCAGCGCACCCTTACGCTCCAAATGGACATAGCATGCGCGGTCGCAAGCCTTGCCGCAGATAGATCCTACATAACCATGCTTGATGGGCGGATAGTAGAAGGTGCGGTCGATAACTGCTCTTGCTTCCTCAGGGGTCAACTTTGCTTCGCCGCTTGCGATCTCATATCGATTGGGCAGGTCAGCAAAAGCATCGGAAGGCATAAAGGGATTGTTCTTCATGCTGGCGCCGTTGTAGTAAGCAGCGCACTGCCAGTTATTGATAGAACCGTCCTCAGCGGAAATTGCCTTGCCGGGGCAAGCATTGACACACTCTTTGCAGCCATCACAAAGGTGGGGTGTTGCCAAGGGTGTTTCCTCCAGTTCTGCATCGGTCAAAATGAAGCAGAAACGCTGGAAAGGACCGTTCTCGTCGGTGAGAACTCTGCCGCTGAAGCCGATTTCGCCGATACCGCAAAGAACCGCAGATTTCACATAATTCAACTGGGTCTCACCGGGCACACCACGGTAGATATCTTCATAGGTGATCTCAGGGTTGGTATCCTCGGGATCTGCGGTGATGAGCTGATTCTGTTTCTGGGGAACTGCCAGATATCCGGCATCTTCCAGAATACCACTGAGTTTCAGCAGCGCCATAGGCATCATAGTTTCTTCAATACATTCCACGCCGGTGGTGCAGTACTGATGGTAACTGATACCTTCTTCAATACCACGGAAAGAACCGCGAAGAACACGGAAACCTAAACAAATAACGGTCTTAGTCTTGTCGAAAATCTTCAAAACCGGCTCGTCTTTGAACCGCTCAATGCTACCGAAACCGACATAATCCACACACAGTTTCTTTGCATTGTCAATAATCTGCTGGCGTAAAGTTTTGTTATCCATTATTTCACGATTCCTTTCTCCTGCAGGTGCTTATAGCAGGCAACATCGCACTGTTTGCCACACAGACAGGTCACATAGCCGGTAACGTGATTGGGCATAAAGTCCAGTTCGGGGTAGATCGCACGGGCGCTCTCCGCGTCGAAACGAACATCGCCGTTCAGGATCGCCTCTCTCTGGGGATGATCTTTCAGCGTGTCGTCGGTCATAAAGGGGTTGCTTTTGTGCGCGCCACGGTAGTAAACACTGCACTGCCAGGAATCGGTGCCGTTCTCCATAGAGACAGCCTTACCGGGGCAGGCATCTACGCAAGCGCCGCACTTGTCACACAGATTCTCGCCAAAAGCGGGATCGGTGTCCAAAGGCATATCGGTGACGATGAATACGAACCGGACAAAGGGACCAAACTCGGGAGTGATCACATTGCCCTTTGCGCTGATGCTGCCAAGGCCGCAAGCCTGGGCTGCATGGGCAAAGTCCATAATAATATCGGGCGTTGCCTTGCCGGGAGCAACCGGCTCTGCGTACTGCAGTTCGTATGTATCGATCAGTTCGGGGTTCTGGGTCTTATCACCCTTGATCTTCAGGTTGGAGACGTTTCTCTGAACGCAGGCATCGAAACCTTCGTTCTCAATGAGAGCAGCCATCTTCAGCAGGAAGATCTCGGAGAGTTCTTCGTCGATGTACTTAACGCCCAGGTTGGTGTAGTTGTGATACTGGGTCTTCTTGTCCATGCAGTAGTAAAGGCCCTTGGGAACACGGAATCCAAAACCCAACACGCAAGTTGCGTTGGGCAGGATGCCCTTGGGATCTCTCTGGGCAGGAACGCCGGCAAAACGCTCGATGGGTGCGAAACCGCAAATATCAGCGCCGAATTCCTTGGCTTTTGCTTTGATAAATTCACTGGTAAGCATAGCGTATTACCTCCCTTTCCTTAACGGTCCATCTTCCATGCCTTGCCGGTACGCAAGGGTTTATCGAAACGGCCTTCCATACAGCCGCCCTTCTTCTCCAGCATACTGACGCAGGCACGGATACAGCCGCCGCATTTTGCCATATTATAACCAACCCAGTTGGGGAAATAATGGTCCAGTGCGCCGTAAACTTTCACAATAGATTCTTCGTTGGCTTCTGCCTTGCCTTCCAGCAGGTCCAGATCGCCATTCTCGTTCTTATCGAATACATCCTTGGGAACGAAGGGGTTGTAGTAACGACCGCCGTGTGTGTAGAAGGCGTAGCACTTCCACTCGTCCAGTTTACCCCACTCGCACTTCTTACCGCCAACATAAGCGACAACGCTCTCGGTCTTGCTCAGGCACTGGCCGGGGCATTCCCGGACACAAGCCATACAACGGCGGCACAGAGGATCGCCATCATACATAGGATCGGGTTCCAATTCTGCGTCGGTGAAGATAAATGCCAAACGCTGCAGAGGACCGAACTCGGGAGTCAAGAACATCTTGCTCCAGCCCATCTCGCCCAGGCCACAGGCAACGCCTGCCAAACGGAAGTGAACCAGCAGGTCGGGAGGAACAGTGCCTTCCCGGACAGCGCGGGTAAAGTGAACGGTACGGTGGTGAACGGGCTTGCCCTTGGAGTCCTCATTGACCTGGATCTGCTCTTCAGGAGACAGAGATGCGCCCTGAGATGCGTCCATATCGGAGATGGGACCACGAGCGCCGGTGTTCCGGTACAACATAGCCTCGTAGCCGTTGTCCTCGATCAAACGGCCAACCTGGTACAAAACAGCCGGGGCAAAAATATCATTGATGCCGCCGTATGCCATAGAGGGATACTGATAGAACTGGGTGCCCTCTTCGATACCTCTCTGGACACCTCTGGGGATACGGAATGCCATACCGATGACACTCTTTGCCTCCGGGAACAGGTACTTGGGATTCATTTCCTCCGGCATGGTAGGATCGTCAAAACGGTCCATGGAGCCAATGCCGCAAAGGTCAGCACCTGCAGCCAAGGCGATTTCCTTGATCATTGCGCTGGTTAACATCTGATCATCCTCCGTTTTTGTTCTTGTTTTAATTTGAATATTTTGGGTGTGTGTTTGTCCTTTCAGCGCACACCTTTTCTGATACCATATTATCACGATTTTTCCTCTTGCACAATCAGCAAAATTAAGGTACAATATTGTATAATAAAGATTTATTTGTAAGGAGTTGCAGGATCATGACGAAGGATATGCGTTTTGAAGATATCTCTCCTTTTGTTCGCGCTGCCATTATCCGTTCATTGGATGCAGGAAAGCCCTATCAGGCAACGGTTGCCTACGACCACCGGATCTTTTATGTTTTAAAAGGAAGCGGTTCTTTAGAAATTGATGATAAATGTATTCCCGTATGTCCCGGTATGGCTATGTTCTGGATGTCCGGCATTCCCTACACACTGCTCCCCGATGATGACGGATTGCAGATGATCGTAGTCAATTTTGATTTCACCCAGGAGCATGCCGAAACTGTGATCGCGTTACCCCCGGTGACTCCGCAAAACTTTGAAGACGATAAGCTGTTGGAAAAAATCACTTTCTCCAATGCGCCTATGCTGAATCGTCCCTTGATTTTCGAAAATCTTCCTTCCATTCTGCCGTATTTGCAGAATATGCTGCAGGAAGCGGCTGTCCCCACCCTTTGGAGCAACTTCCAACTTAGCAGTCTGCTGCGTATGGCCCTTACCGCCATGTGCCGTACCAACATCAACACCACCAGCGATAATCGACACAGCGTCGATATTTTCCAAAAAGTACTCAACTACATCCACGACCACTACACAGAACCTTTATCCAACCATTCTCTTGCCAAACAGTTCAATTATCATCCAAATTACATCAGCCAATTATTTGTACAGCGCACCGGTTCTTCCCTGCATCAGTATTTGCTGGGTATTCGTGTTCGCCACGCGTTGTATCTGTTGCAAACTACAGATTTGACTATCAAAGAGATCGCCACCCAATCCGGTTTTGGTAATGTCAGTTATTTCTGTCAGTACATCAAAAAGACAACCGGTTATCCCCCTACTTCCTTCCGATTGTAAACAAAAAGCAGGTGTTCAAAAGAACACCTGCTTTTTAATTTACTTAATGTCTACGGAGAGTTTCCAATCCTCACGCTTACGGAACTTGGTAGTAAATGCGTTTTTCAGCATTCCCTTCTCTTCCAGGTGGACATAGCAAGCCCGGTCGCAGGCTCTGCCACAGATAGAAGATACATAGCCGTGCTTGATGGGCGGATAGTAGAAGGAGCGATCCAGTACTTCTTTGGCTTCCTCTACATCCAGTTTCGCTTCACCCTTCATAATGGCTTCCCGATTGGGCAGATCATCATATGCCTCCGGAGGCATGAAGGGGTTCTTGCTCATATTGGCGCCGTTGTAGTAAGCAGCGCACTGCCAGTTGTCACGCTTGCCGTCATCGCTCAGAGCCTTACCGGGGCAGGCGTTGACACATTCCTTACAACCGTCGCACAGGTGGGGCGTGACCAAGGGGGTCTCCTCCAACTCAGCATCGGTGAGAATGAAACCAAAGCGCTGGAAGGGGCCGTTCTCATCGGTCAAAACCGTGCCATTCAGACCACGCTCACCGATACCGCAGAGAACTGCAGACGCCAAATAGTTCATCTGGGTTTCCTTATTCAGACCGCGGAAAATCTCTTCATAGGCCATTTCCGGGTTGGTATCGCCGGTAGAAGACATAATGAGTTGGTTCTGCTTCTGGGGAACTGCGGTAAAACCACCGTCTTCCAGAACCGCGCTGGTCTTCAGCAGAGCCATAGGCATAACGGTTTCTTCGATGGTCTCCACGCCGGTGGTGGAGTACTGGTAGTAAGTTGTACCCTCTTCCACGCCGCGGTAAGAGCCACGGAGTACACGGAAGCCAAGGCAGATAACGGTCTTGGTCTTGTCGAAGATCTTGCTGACCGGCTGGTCAACAAACCGGGAAATAGGACCGAAACCAACATAGTCAGCGCCGTTCTTCATGGCGGCATCGATGATCTGCTGACGCAGTTCCGCAGGATCAGCGGCAGGCTTTGCCTGCTTGCTCATAATATGCTCATAGCACACCACATCGCACTTCTTACCACAGAGGCAGGGCGCGTAACCGGTGGCGCGGCTGGGCATAAAGTTCAGTTCCGGATAAACCGCTCTTGCACTCTCGGCATCGAAGCGATATTCACCCTTCAGAATCGCCTCTCTGTCGGGGTGATCCTTCAGAACATTTTCGTTCATATAGGGGTTGGACTCGTGAGCGCCACGGTAGTAGACACTGCACTGCCAGGTATCGGTACCGTTTTCCAGAGAAACCGCCTTACCGGGGCAGGCATCCACACAAGCGCCGCAACTGTCACACAGATTCTCTGCATAGACGGGATCGGGCTCCAATTCCAGGTCGGTAACCAGGAACACATAACGGACATAAGGACCGAATTCCTTACAGATCACATTGCCCTTTTTGCTGATGCAACCAATGCCGCATGCCTCTGCCGCCTGGGCAAAGTCCATAATAACATCGGGTGTTGCCTTACCGGGAGCAACGGGACGGGCCAGTTGCAACTCGTAAGTATCGATCAGTTCCGGGTTCTGGGATTTATCGCCCTTGATCTTCAGGTTGGAAACATTTCTCTGTACGCAGGCATCGTAGCCCTCATTCTCAATGAGGCCTGCCATCTTCAGCAGGAAGATCTCGGCAAACTCTTCGTCGATATACTTAACGCCCAGAGAAACGTAGTTATTGTACTGAGTGCCCTTGTCCATACAATCGTAAAGACCCTTGGGTACACGGAAGCCGAAGCCGATGACGCTCTTTGCCTTGGGCAGGATGCTCTTGGGGTCCCGCTGGATGGGAGTGCCGTCAAAACGGGAGATAGGCGCGATACCGCACAGGTCTGCGCCATAGAGTTTTGCTCTTGCTTTGATCAGTTCACTATTCAGAATCATAACCGTTCCTCCCTTTCTCAAGCATCCAGTTTCCAAGCCTTGCCGGTACGCAGAGGCTCTTTAAAGCGGCCTTCCATACAGCCACCCTTTGCCTCCAGCATGCTGACGCAAGCACGGATACAGCCGCCACATTTTGCCATATTGTAACCGACCCAGGATGGGAAGTATTTTTCCAGAGAGCCATAGACCTTCATGATCTGCTGCTCGTCTGCTTCTGCCTTGCCCTCCAACAGATCCAAGTCGCCATTTTCATTGGCGTCGAACACTTCCTTGGGAACGAAGGGGTTGTAATGACGACCGCCGTGGGTGTAGAATGCGTAGCACTTCCACTCGTCCAGTTTGCCCCACTCGCATTTCTTGCCGCCAACATATGTAACGACGCTCTCGGTCTTGCTCAGGCACTGACCGGGGCACTCCCGGACGCACTTCATACAACGACGGCACAGAGGCTCACCATCATACAGCGGATCGGGCTCCAGTTCTGCATCGGTGAAGATAAATGCCAAACGCTGCAGAGGGCCAAACTCCTTGGTCAGGAACATTTTGCTCCAGCCCATTTCGCCCAAACCGCAGGCAACACCAGCCAAACGGAAGTGGAACTGCAGGTCAGGCGCTACATTGCCTTCCCGGGTAGGACGGGTAAACTGCACACTGCGGTGGTGAGCAGCCTTGTTTTTTGCCTGCTCGTTGACTTCGATCTGCTCCTCGGGAGACAAAGTATTTCCGGGAGAGCCGTCCATATCGGAAACAGCGCCACGGGCACCGGTATTCCGGTACAGCATCGCCTCGTAACCGTGGTTTTCCAAAAGTTTGCCAACCTGGTACAGAACCGCAGGAGCAAAAATTTCGTTAATGCCGCCGTAGGCCATAGAGGGATACTGATAGAACTGGGTACCTTCTTCGATACCTCTTTGCACACCTCTGGGGATACGGAAGACAAAGCCGATCACGCTCTTTGCCTCAGGGAACAGAAAACGGGGATTCATATCGTCCGGCACTTCGGGGCCAAAACGGTCCATAGAGCCGATACCGCACAGATCCGCGCCGGCTGCCAGAGCAGCCTCCTTAATCATCGCACTCGTTAACATCCATGATTCCTCCTTCATCAAGGTTAATTATCGCAGCGCTGAGGGCTTCAGCGCAATAATTACAGTTTTCACAATCCTTGTTGCAATAGGCAACATGGTGGCAATAGTCCTTGGGTAGGCGGGTATTATCCACAATTGCCGGCAGGAAGGCGCCTGCGTGGCTGGGTTCCATCAGTTCCAGGAAGTTGCCATAGTGATGACCTTCCATATAGGCTCTTACGATCTGCTCCGGACGGGGACTGACACGGGTAGCCAGTTTCGCCGCCACAACGAAAGGCTCAAACAATTCCATTTCCTCGGGACGGACACTATTCAAGTGCCGCAGGATCTTCTTTTGGTTGTCCAGATCTTTCACAAAGCCGCTGCACATACTGGTAAAGGTCGCGCCATTGTCCATCTTTGCCACCTCTTGCTCGTGTGCCACCAGATTATCATGGAACTGGCGGGCAGAACAGAAGTTCAGACAGCCGCTGTTTGCCAGCATATAGAGTTTTTTATCGTGAGCATCTGCCCAGGTCTTCAATTTTTGAAGTTGCGGGATGTTCCGATTCAGTTCCCGCTTATAGTAAAAGCCGTCAAAATCGGAAGATAAGTACTCCATACCCTCTATGGTGCCGATCTCCATATTCACAGAGGCCCGGACTTCCAAATCTTCGAAATTCTCTTTCACAAAATGGGCGATCACCGGCGAAGTAGTGGTAATAGATGTCAGATTCAGTTTTTCCTTAAAGTCATCGATCAGGTCGCCGGTCTGCATCAAGAAACGGCGGGACAAGGCATCCGCGCCATAACAGTTAGCATTGAGCAGCAAATTCATATGAATTCCCTGATCCGCCAAATACCGCAACTGTGCAAACTGCGCCTGTGTGGCCTCGTAAGGCATCAAGTTGGAATGGGTAATCGTACCGCCGCGACCACTGGGCATTTTATCCCAGGCAAAGTACACTTCGTGTACACGGTCTTTATACCGAACGATCTCTTCCAGCAATCTTCCGCTTTCCTGCAGTTGATAGCCAATCATATAACGCACAGCATTTCCCTCCCATACTATGTCGCATAATACAGATACATCATAACACGATTTTTCCTATTGCGCAATATGGAAATAACAGTTATAATGTAAGAGAACAAAGATTTCTTTGTCGGGAGGTGGCGACTTGATCTCGCAAAAAATAGATTTTGAGCAGATCGTTCCTTTTGTCCGTTTCGCTTCTTATTTTCAGTTGGATGATCAAACCAGTAAAACACCTGCTGTCAGTTATGATCATAGATTGATATATGTTGTCCACGGATCAGGCTTCATAAATTTAGACGACAAGGAATTAAGCATTGGACCGGGACATGTGCTTTACTGGCCATCAGGTACGACCTATACCTTTCACCCGGAAGAAAGCGAACCGTTGCGTCTGATCATTGTAAATTTCGATTTCACTCAGGAAAACGCGACACTTTTACAGCCGCTTCCTTCTGCGACACCCCAAGGTTATCAACCTTTAAAGCGATTAGAAAAACTGGAATTTTCCAACGCATCGGTCTTTGAAAACTTCATTTCCTTAACCAATGTTCCGGCAGTTCTTCCCTATCTGCAAACTATGGCAGAGGAGTCAGAAACACCACAAATCATGAATACATTCCAGCAAACTAACTTACTGCGGGTTGTATTGACCATTATATACCGAGTGTCTTATTCTCCTTTGGATCGAAAAACCAGCAATTCCTTTAACAAGATCCTTGATTATGTATACGACCATTACGCAGAGCCCTTATCCAACAAAGAACTGGCGGTGCGTTTTAATTACCACCCTAACTACATCAGCCAGTTATTTACCCAACATACCGGTATTTCTCTGCATCAGTATTTACTTCGCATCCGGGTGCGGCAGGCGCTGCATCTGTTGCAGACAACAGAACTCTCTGTCAGCGAAGTGGCAACAAAAGTCGGTTTCGGCAGCACCAGTTATTTCTGTCAGTATTTCAAAAAAAGCACCGGCTACTCCCCCGCCTCATTTAAGTTAAACAAATGATATATAAATTATCTCCCGGTCGGATGCCCGGGAGATTTTGTTTTGCATTTTGTTTTTATAGATAAATCCCCGGCAGAACCGAAGTTCTGCCGGGGATTCTATAAGGGGATAGATTGGAAGCTTTTTAACGAGAGGTTACTCCTCTACCGGAGCAGTTTCCTCTGATGCGGTATTCGCTGTTGCCTTTGCCCGCTGTTTCTTGCGCTTGATCAGCACCAGTGCAGTCACGCCGCCTGCAATTACGACCACGCCTGCCGCGATGGCAATAATGGTGATCAATTTCATCTGGGCTTCCATTTCCAGCAGATAGTCATAATACTGAACATACTGCTTGGAGCCTTCGGTCAGCGCATCATAAGCCTTTCGGGCGGCAGCATAGTCGCCATTCTCAATAAGCGCATCCACTTCCGCTGCAGCGGCTTTCTGCAATTTCTTCAATGCATTGTTAGCAGAAAGCAATTTTTCATAATCCACCTGCTGACGCTCATCCATATAGAGCATATCATAGATTTCCATGCCCTCTGTGATCAGCGCCTCTTCTTCCAAAGTAGTCTTATCACTGAGAGATGCGATGATCTCTTTCAGCCGGTCGATGAACACCTGACGGAGCTGCTTGATCTTTGCCTCTGCATCAAGCAACAGTGTGCCGTCTACCAACAATTTCTGGTTTGTGGTAAGGGCATCATAAGCCTCACGGATCGCTCTGATAGTCTTCTCATCCTCCAATGTGATCTCGCCCATATCTTTAATGGAATCGATCAATTTTTGGACCTCGTCAGCCGCATTCTTATCGATGATCGCCTGGTAAACCAGAAGCGCTTCGTTCAGTTTGTCGTAGTTCTTAACAAAACGCTGCATTTTGGTTTCCATCGCTTCATAAGTAGCCAGCAATTCAAACAAGACGTCTCTGGAATCCAAAGTGATCTCGCCCAGGGCTGCGATTTCCAGTTCCAGCAGATCGGTTTCAGCAATTTGAAGCGCATCCACATTCTGAACCAGCGACTTATGCCGCCAACTGAGCGCATCGTAAGCCTTCCGGGCCGCCTGGATATTTGCCGCATCTTCCAAGGTTACGGCATCTGCGCCGATAGCCTTGATCAGAGCATCTACCTTCTCTGCCTCTTTCCAGTCATCTTCCGTAACATTCATCGGATACATCATCAATGCAGAGCCGGACAGGTAGTAGATGTTATCATCCCCACCCAGTACATACCGCAAAGGTGTCACACCCATGATACGGGTATTGTCAGAGAGGTTATTGGGATCGATCTTCCGCAGGCCGCCTTTGCCCACGAAGGTCACATACATATAACCCTCTTCGTCAAAGACTATCGGTCTGGGGAACCAAGCGCGGTTTGTATCCGTATTGTATACAGATTTGCTGTAGGACAGTTCTTCCTTGGCAGCAAACTTACCGGTTTTGGAATCGAAAGTAAAGGAGAACAACGTTTCGGAAACAATGCCCCAGAACTTACCTTCTACCTTGGGATCAGCGGCAATACCGGCAATATAGTGAACCGGTGTCGTTAATCCGGAGATGTAATCGGCAATATCGCACTCGAAGACCTTTTTCTTATTCTCTACATCGTAGATAAAGAGTTTTGCCTCCAGATCATCTCTTGCCACTGCGCCGGTACCCGGGTCAATAGAGCCGGTGCCGTAGAGGAAACCGTCCTTATAGACGATACAGTTGATGGAAAGGTCCTGCACAACATTACGTTCCACGTGGCGTTCCATTGTTTGCAGGTCGACCCAACCGATACAGCCGCCGTATTCATAACGGTCAGGTGTCGAGCCAAAGAAAATCTTGCCGTCGCCAGCCGCCAAAGTATGGATACGGGCCTGCTTGTACTCGTCTTTCAGGCTGATCAGCGTAACGTTCCGGTCCGGATTTTCCATATTGACACGGATCACAGCCGCCTTATTATAACTGCCGCCGTAGATAACGCCTTCATACTCGATCAGTGCATCGGTCTGAGAACCGGTGACTTCAAAAGTCTGATTGACTATACCTGCATTGATGTCATAGACGGAGCACATTTCCGTATTGTAAGCGCCGATATACAACTTTGTAGGATCCTTAGTGCCCCTGATCAGGGAACGGACTGTTGTGGGGTTACCATACTCCGGATCCACCAGGTCATCCCATGTGCGGATGCGGCTGGTCTCAATGTTGTAAACGCGGGGCAAACCTTGACGGGCAGAGTAAGTAATCAAAGACTTACCAGGGTAAACGGGGTCGTCCAGATCGATGAAACTGCGTTGGTTGCAGCGAAGGCCAACAGTAACGATATCCATACCGGGAACCTGGGTGATTTTACCGGTTGCGCTGTCATACTCATGCAGACCTTTGCCATTGATAACAAACCAAACTTTGCCATCTACTTCTTCAGAAGTAGAGTAGTTAATACCGCCATTGAATCCGGTATCGATCAGTTCCATAGTGTTGGTATCGATAGCGATCATCTGCTTTTGGTCGCTATCGCCGCCCATAAAGAGCACATCACCGCAAAGACCGGCGCCACGGAACATAACCATCTTGGTAGTGTCAACTTTATCGATCAGATCGATTCTGTCAACTACCTTGCCGGTGGCAGTTTCCATTTTCACGACCTCACAGGCAAACTTGCCGTCAGCGTTCAAATCGCCATAGAAACCACTGTACAGATAACCATCTTTCACTTGCATACCGCAAGCAAAAACAGCATCGGGGCTGGGTCTGCCAAAACTGGTGTACTTACCGGTGGTGGGATCAAACTTTACAATACCGCCGTCTTTATATGTGCCGAAGTAAATGAATCCTTCTTCATCAAACACCAGGTCGAAGCCACTGTAGGAATCCGGGAACAGATCCTGGGTATCAAATCGGCTAAAGGACTGACCCACATTCAGGAAGGGGTCGTACTTGTAGATCAGCGGCTGGTCACCGGTCATCCAGATCATACCGTCTTTATCCACGTTCATACCGCGGGTAACGGTGAAGGGAACCTTGATCTGACGGACCAAAACGCCGTCATCCAGGTCGAAGATCAAAACAGTCTTGCCTTCGATGGGCTGGAACAAATAATCGTGTCCGTAGACCTGCGCGGTAGTACCGTAGAGGGTACCTTCCAGGATCTTGATCGCGCCTTCGTCCACAGCGATCGGGCGAATCACACGGTTGTTGGTTTCTTTTCCTTTGTGCTCACCGGGGGCAAATACAAACTGGGAAATGTAGTTATAGGCCTTGGTAGCATCGTTGACAGAGTTGTCATATGCTTCTACTACCAGGATATATTCCTTATCGCTGCCGAACTCCCAGGTGCCGACAACATTTCTGGAGCCATCTGTAGCGGAAGGATTACCGTTCTCATCCACAAAGTCCAGTTTGCCGACCCGGTTGCTGGGATCCATTGCCTTGGCAATATCTTCCGTATCAGCAGGCAGAATATAGAATGCGGCGATACCGCCATTGCTGGATACAGCGTGATCCAGAATCAATGTATGCAAACCCTTGCCGGGGGATTTGATCTTCAGCGCATACCAATCGCCTTCGGTAGCATAGTCGGTAAGACCCACACTCAGGAATGCCAGATTGCCGGTATTGACCATACCCAGTTCCTGGAATTTCCAGTTGAGTTTGCCGGATTTATACATGCTCTCGATCTCTGCCATTTTGCCGGCTACGTATGTCTTGCCTTTGTAGATACCTTTAACCGTATCACACATATCTACATTATAGATCACACTACCCTGGGGCAGAGGCTCCGGCTCGGGAACGCGCTCGGGAAGGACATCCGAAGGTGTCTTCAATCCGGACTTTGTCAGAGTCAGTTTGGTAATATACATATAGGTATTGACTCTGCCCACGATATTAGCCTTAAATACTACGATATACTCTTTGCCTGCGATGAATTTCACAGTACCGGAGAAAGTCGTCCGGCCTGCAACAGCAGGGTCAGAGTCGCTGGAAGCGCCGTTGTCAAAGTTCAGTGAACCAACGGCTTTTCCTGCCTTGATAGCGGCAGCAATATCGGTGGTGTCGCCAGGCAGGATGTAAATACTGCCGCTCTTTGCGCCAAACTTATGGACCATATAATCAACAGTCAGTTTATAATCGCCGGTGCCGGGAGACTGGATCTTAAAAGCGGAGTAGTAATCTTCCAGATACAGATCACCTGCTTTGCCTTCACTGGTCATATTCTTGGCATAAAGACGCAGGCCGTCCCACTTATAGTTCTTCTCCCCTGCTTTACCGCCGATGCCCAGCATCATATAGGCATCCTTGGAACTGCTGAGGTACATCCAGTTGATGTTACCCTTGTTATAATAACCTTCCAGTGCGCCCTGGACCTTTGCGTGGGACAGGTTCTGTGTTGCGAAACTCTCGGTCTTGTCCTTGCCCTGGATCACCAGGTCTGTATCATCCAGTTGGAAGTCATACTCCATTTTGTCGTACTGGGGAGGCTCAGGTTTGGAGATCAGAGAGGTACTGGTCAGCGTTACGCTGTCCAGGAACATAAAGGCAGAACCGGATGCGCTGGGCTGCTCTGCAACCATAACGAAGATGTACTCTTCGCCCAGAGTGCAGTTAACGGGTACATCCCAGAAAGTAATGCTGGCGTCCTCTGCCGGCAGATCGCCGGAGGCCGCTTTATTGTCAAAGTTCACGCTGCCTAAAGCCTCACCGGCCTTAATAGCAGCAGCAATATCGGTGGTATTTCCGGGCAGGATGTAGATGCTGCCCTTGCTTGCGCCCCAACGGTGAGTCTGGTAGCCAAGTGTCAGGTAATACTTGCCGGTACCGGGGCTGCGGAGCGTAAATGCTGTGTGGTAATTATTGATCTGTTCGCCGTCAGAGGATTCCTTGGCGTAGATACGCAGACCGTTCCACAGATAACTCTTCTCAGCCAGTTTGCCGCCAAAGAGGGCGATGCCGTAGTCATCTTTGGAGAAGGAGTTGAATTTCCAATCCAGTGTATACTCGTTATAATAATCGCTGATAGTTGAACCTACGACGCCGTGGGTAACATTCAGAGATACGAAACTGTCACCCTTCATTTTCAAGTCGGAGTTGCCCAGGTCGAAATCGTAGACCACTTCATTACGGTGGCCGGGTGCCTGGGGTACATTTTCGCCACCTTCACCGCCACCGGCACCGGTGGATTCAGCGAAGCGGAAAGCCTTCACACAACCGTAGACAGGGTTGGCGGATTCATTCGCTATGTAGAACACGGCAATGTATTCCTTGTTGGCTTCCAATGCCTGCACCCCGCTAAGTTCCGCAGAGCCGTCTACATAGGCATCAGAAGAGGAATAACAATCAAATTTACCCAAAGCGGTTGCAGATGTCAAAGCAGCATCGATGTCGGATGTATCACCGGGCAAGATGAACATTTTCACGGTGCCGTAGTTCTTCCGGGTTTGATAGTCCACGGTAGCGCTGTAGTTGCCCGCGCCGGGAGATTGGAACTTCACAGCAAACCAACCGCCGCCGTTCTTAACTGCGAAACGGAAGCCGTCCCAATCCCGCTGTGTGGTGGCGCTGTCGCCGCCCATCATAGTAGACTGGTTATTGTTGGATTTGCTTACATAGGTCCAATTCAATCTGCCTTCGTTGTACAACGCTTTCGTTGTATTTAACGTATCTGTACCAACGGAAGTAGCATAGATGGATTCCACATCGGTAAAATCATAAACACCTTCCTCGTAAAGAGGGGGCAGGATTTCCGGAATTGTGGTTTCCTCAGGTGCTGTAGTGGTTTCTTCGGGTGCGGTGGTCGTTTCGGTAGTGACACCGATGGTGGTATCGCCGGAGGTGCTTCCGGTGGTATCGTCGGGCTCTTCTGTAACGGGTGTTGCTGTCAGTTTGCAAATATGGGCATAATTTGTAGCAGAGGTGTCGTTAACACCGTAGAACACCACGATATATTCCTGACCCACTGTAAAATCGTAGGTAGTCGCCATTGTTTCACTGCCGGCAATGAAACTGGCGGTGGAAGAATTACAGTCGAAAGCGCCAACTTTATTGGTTGCAGCAATGGCAGCGCCGATATCGGAAGTATCCCCGGGCAGGATATGTACATTGGTCACAGCGCCGTCATTTTTCCGGGTCTGGAAAGCAACATCGATGGCGTAAGTACCGGTGCCGGGCGCTTTTATCTTCAACCAGCCGCCACCAGCCTTGTTACCGGAGCGGAAACCATCCCAATCACGGGTGCCGCCGCCCATCATTGTGGAGGCCTGATTGTAGCGGGTCACATATTTCCAATTAATTTCTCCGGAATCATAGAGGCTATCCAAAGTAGTATTGCTTGTTTCATACAAAGAGGTGGCATAGATGCTTTCCACCACGGTAAAATCATAATCCACCGGCTGAACTTCAGGCGCCAGTTCTGCCTGCTTGGTCATAGTAAGACCGCAGATGTGGGCATAATTGGTAGCCGACCCGTTATTCACGCCGAAGAATACAACAATATATTCCTGACCGGCAGTGAAAGCATAAGCGCTCGCCAGTGTTTCTGTGCCGTCAATGAAACTGGCGGTGGAAGAATTGGCGTCAAAACTACCAAGAGCGGACATATTGTCAATGGTGTTGCCAATATCGGTAGTATCCCCGGGCAGAACATAGACATTGGTCACTGCGCCGTCGTTTTTCCGGGTCTGGAAAGCAACGTCGATAGCATAAGTACCGGTGCCGGGTGCTTTGATCTTCACAGCAAACCAGCCGCCGCCTGCCTTGTTGCCGGAACGGATGCCATCCCAGTCACGAGTACCGCCGCCCATCATTGTGGAGGCCTGGTTATAACGGGTGACATATTTCCAGTTGCTCTCTCCGGAATCATAGAGGCTATCCAAAGTAGCATTGCTTGTTTCATACAAAGAGGTGGCATAGATGCTCTCTACAGCAGCAAAGTCATAAACCACCGGGGTCTGTGTTGCAGGGTCTTGATCTCCTGCAAATACCATCACCGGAACAACCGATAACAGCAGACTCAATGTCAGCAGAAATGAGATCGCGCGTTTCCATAATTTTTTCATTTTGCATCCTCCTCGGAGTAATACTTCCTCATACTATTTTCATTATAAAAGATTCCGAAAAAAGTTCAAGTAACGATGCGGACATATTTAATTTGAAATGTCTTATTTTTATATTTTTACACCCATATATTGCTTTTTTCCATAAAATGGAGACATAAAGTCCTCTATTTTGTTCACAAAGAAAAATCCCCGGCAGAGATTACTACTCTGCCGGGGATCAATATCAGGATTTCATCCTTAATTCAGGATCATTCCTGGGGGTCAGCGGGCGTTTCTGTAACCGCAGCAGGGGTCTTGTTGCCCTTGCGCTTTTTCAGAACCACCACAACAGCAGTTGCCGCGCAACCAACCGCAACCACCGCAATAACGATGATCGCCCAGATGGGGAACAAACTATTGTAAATAGCCTCTGCTTCTACCAGGATATCGTAAAGTTTGACATACTGTTTGGAACCTTCGGTGAGAGCATCGTAGGCTTCCCGGGCTGCCTTAATGGCGGCGCCGGAAGAGTAATCCACACTGTCACCGATAAGAGCGATCAGTTCGTCAACTTCTGCAGCAGCGGCTTTCTGGAGTTTCTGCAAGGTTTTCTGGGCTGCGACCAGGGTGGTGTAATCCACCTGCTCACGCTCATCCATATACAGCCACTCGTAGATCTCCATTGCCTCGTTGATAACGGCTTCATCTGCCAGGGTCACGGGATTGCCGATCTTACCGATCAACTCGATCAAGCGGTCGATCCGTACCTGACGAATCGCCTTGATCTTGGCTTCTGCATCAAAGAGGCCCTTTGCATCTACCAGTTGACGCTGGGCGAAGATCAGTTTGTCGTAAGCCTCACGGAGCGCCCGGATCTGAGACTCGTCTTCCAGAGTGATCTCGCCAAGTTTTGCAAGCGTCTCGTCCAGCAGTTTCTGGTATGCCTTTGCTTCCCGCTCGTTGACCAGTTTCTGCAATTCCATACTTGCAGCATTCAGCACCTGATAGTTCTTAACGTACTTTTGCTCCTTTAAGGGCATTGCCTCGTAAGTAGCAAGCAAACCGTTGATCAGTTCTTCCTGCTCCAATGTGATCTCTTCGGGCAGCGCATCGATCTTGCATTCCAGCAGATCGGTCTCTGCTTCCAGCAGTTTATCGTACAGCTGAACCAACGCTCTGTGGCCGACACCAAGGGCGTTGTATGCTTCACGGGCTGCCACGATCGCGGACTCGCTGTCCAGAGAAACCTTACCAATGGCATTGATCAGCTTATCGACGCCTTCTGCCATCTTCCAATCTTCCTCGGATACATTCAGCGGATACATCTTAACTTCGGATGTACCGATGCCATAGTAGAGGTTGCCGTCATTGCCCAGGCAGAATGTCTTGGGAATCTCCACATTGATACGCTCGTTATCTGCAGGATTCTCAATATTAACTCTACGCAGACCGCCGGTGGAGTGGAAGCAGGCATAGATGTTGCCATTACCGTCGAAAGCAAAAGGAATGGCATCCCAACCACGGGAGATATTGCTGGGCTGGGTGTAACCGTAGGTCAATACTTCATCCACATCAAACTTATTTGTTTCCTTGTCGTAGGTGAAGTTGAACAGGACTTCGCCGACCATACCCCAAATCTTACCGTTCTGTGCAATATTGGGGTCAGCCTGAATGCCGTCGATGTAGTCCAAACGACTGGGCAACTGCGGGAAATTCTTACGAAGATCCAATGTTGCCAGCAGTTTCTTGTTCTCCACATCGTATGCAAAGATGACTGCGGAGGGTTTCTCTTCTTCCGGGCGGGATGCGCCGGTACCACCGGAAGTGGAAGTTGCACCGAAGAGAATGCCGTCATTGTATGCCAGGCTGGTGGCAATCTGGCCTTCAATCAGATTGTGCTCCACATGGGTTTGCAGAGTTTCAAGATCTGTAATACTCACACAGCCGCCAAAGAGGAAACTATCCGGAATGGTGCCTGCAAACAGTTTTCCGTCACCTGCTGCCAGGGCGTGGACACGGGCCTGATGATACTGGGATTTGAAGCTTTTCAGGATAACGTTCTTATCCTTGTCCTCAAAGTTTATACGAACCACGTTGGCGGCATTGTAGTTACCAACATAGAGCGTACCTTCGTACCACAGCATAACGTCAGTTTGGGAAGATGTGGCTTTGAAGTGGGAGGTCAGACCGGTATCTGTGCTGATTATCGCGCAGGTATCGGTGTTATAACCGCCGATGTAAATATTGTTGTCGCCGGGTTCACCGGAAATAATGCAGCGGACTAACTGACCGGAACCTTCCTTATCCTCGTCGTAGAGGTAAGGTGTGGTGACCTGCAAGGTCTCCATATTGTAGTACTTAATACCGGTACCAGTCTGTGTAACATAAGAAATACCGGGGAACAAGGGATTGTTGCTCAAAGTAATGGAACTATGGCCGGTGGGCTTAAAGCCGACATTTGCCAGATCCATACCATAGACACGTTCCATAGTATCGGTAACACCGTCATACTTGAACATCTTACCGCCGACGACCATATAGCACTTGCCGTCGATTTCCTCTGTGGGAGAGTAACTGATCTGACCGTAGAGGACATCATAGGTCTTCAACTGCATCTTTTCGGTGGTCAGGTCAATGGCAACATAGTCTGCCATACTGATACCGCCATAGAACAATGTGTTACCACAGATGCCACCGCCACGGACCATAACTTCCTTATCGCCGAACTGTTTGGTAATATCCAATCTGTCAACGATTTTTTCAGTTTCCAGATCGATCTTTACGACCCAGGCAGTCTTTACGCCGTCGTTGCTCTTATCGCCGGCAACAGTGGCATAAAGATAACCGTCCTTGATAATCGGAACGTTACCATAGTCACCGTCAACAGGATCCAGATTGCCGCCAACCACAGAGAACTTATTGGCTTGAGGATCATACTTGGCGATGCAAGCGGAGGGGTTAACGCCCCAGTAGATATTACCGGCATCATCGGTGGTCATCTGATAACCACAGCCGGCATTGGGAACACCGTTAAACTTGTAGTTATAAGAAGTCCAGCCGGTATTGGTACGGAAGTCGTAGCGCCACAGAACCTGGGCATCACCTACTGCCCAGATAATACCTTCCTTATCCACCGTAATACCGCGGCAGATGGGGAACGGTGTGCCGGTTACCTTACGAACCATCACATTATCTTCCAGGTTGAAGATATACAGTGCGCGGCCTTCAGTAGGCATAAACAGATAGTCCTGACCGTCAATTTCAGCAGCCACCAACGCAACAGTGGGTTCCATAGTGGGACAAGCTTCTGCATCAACGACCATGGATTTGATTTGACGGTTGCCAACAGCGGAAACGGTGTGGTCGCCCTTCTTGGCGATCAACTGGGAGATCCACATATAGGCGATAGAGCGCTGATAGGGGGTGTTATCGTAGGCTTCGAATACCACAATGTACTCTTTGTTCTTCTCGAACTCGTAAGTACCCATGGTAGTGGTGTAGCCATTCTTAACCGCAACGTCGCCGTCGTCATTGTAGAACTGGATCTTACCGACACGGTTACCGTGGTCCATTGCGCCTTCGATATCCTTGGTATCGCCGGGCAGAACGTACATAGCGCCCAAAGCGCCACGGGCAGACTTGGCATGGTTCAGGATCATGGTGTACAGACCTGCGCCGGGAGACTTGATGCGGAATGCCATCCAGTTCTCCTCGGAGGTGTACATAACCATACCGTAGGCAGCGTTAAAGGCGTTAGCGCCGCCGTCAAAGGAGTCGGCCTTGGTCTCGTACTTCCAGTTCAGTTTACCGTTGGCGTAACGCTGTGCCAGGTCGTCGGTCTTGTCCCAGAAGATGGCTTTGCCAGTATAGATGCCGTCTTCCTTGTTGTTCAGATCGAAGTTATAGGTGATCTCGGTGGGCTCGGGAGGAGGATTCTTGTCGAAGGTCAGACCGTTCATATAGATGTATGCGCCTGCGGGGTTGCCTTCCAGGCACTTGATCACCAGCGTATATTCGCCGGCATCCATCGATACGGGGCCCAGGTATTCGGAAGCATCCTTAAACTCGGCAGTCTTGGTCTTCATTTCTAATTCTTTGAGCAAGTTAGCCTTGGTCATCTGGGCTTCCACCGCCTTCATATCGGTGAGTTTGCCCTTGATCAGGTATACTTCTGCGCGGACTGCTGCGTCGGAACGCTTCTGGAAATCCAGATGCAGATAGTGGGTTCCCTTACCGGGGGACTTGATGGTAAATGCGGTCCACCAGCCGGGGGTAGAATAACTCTTTGTGCCATCGGGCTGGGTAGTTACCATACCGAAGCGGATACCGTCCCACTTATAGGTATCAGTTCCGCCGATATAGTAGGTGTTGCCTACCTTAACGCCGTTCTTTGCAAAGGTGTTGAGGTTGTCAGTTGCATACTTCCAGGAGATCATACCCTCATCGTAGTACTTCTTCAGGGCATCCATAATCTTGCTGTCGGTAAGTATGCCGCCGCCCATTTCTGCGCCGTTCAGATCGCGCAAAGGAGATGCGTTCAGTTCGAAGTTGTAGTACTGAGGAGTAACAACAACGGGCTTCTCTTCCGCAGGCAGTTCGGGGACATAAGGAGCCTTGGAAGTCTTCTTGGCTTCCATAGAGTTGATGTACAGATAAGCGCCGCCGGCACTTGCCTTGGCTGCCTTGAACACCAGGGTGTATTCGCCCTGCTCCATTGCCATAACGCCTAAGTCATAGGACTCGGGAGCGGAGAAGTCCAAAGTATTGGATCTTGTATCCACTACCTGACGCAGATTATCTCTGGTCATTGCCTTTTCCAACTGCGCAGGATCGGTGAAACTGCCCTTGATCAGGTAGATCTCACCACGGGTCGTAACGTCTGCGCGGTGCTGCAGGTTCAGTGTGAACTGGTAGTTGCCTTTACCGGGAGAGTGGATGGTCAGTGCGGTCCACCAGCCGGCGGGGTAACGGGACTTGCCATTCTCAGTAATGCGCACACCCAAACGGATGCCGTCCCATGCATAAGTGGTAGTAGGTCCTACATAGTTGCCGATATAGTAGGTAGAACCAACAGAATTGGTTTCAGTCTTAAAGGAATCCAGGTTATCCAAGGAATACTTCCAATAGATTTTCTGATCAGTAAAGTACTCACCCAGGGTCTCGACAACCAGATTGCTATCCAGGGTCTTGCCGTTGAATTCGCTGCCGTCCAACAGGGTCAGTTTGCTATGACCCAGTTCGAAGTCGTACTTCAGGCTATCTGCCTGCACGGGAGGCAGTTCGACCTTGGGCTCACTCTTCTTGAATTCCAGACCATTGATATAGGCATATGCGCCGCCTGCGCCGGTCTTCTTAGCCGCAGACTTGAACACGATAGTGTACTCATCAGCGGAATAGTCAACAATGCCCAATTCACGGGATGCATCGGTAAAGTCTTTAGTAGCACTGAAGTCAATGACCTTCAGCAGGTTGTCCTTGGTCATCTGAGCTTCCAATTCAGCCCTATCGGTGAATGTGCCCTTGATCAGATAAACTTCACCCTCCGGAGTACCGTCGCCACGAGTCTGATACTTCAAAGTAGTTGCGTAAGTACCGCTTCCGGGGGCTTTTACAGTAAATGCTGCCCACCAACCAGCGGGGTAATCCTTCTTGTTGGGATCGGTCTTATCGGTAAGACGAACGCCAAGGCGCAGGCCTGCCCATGCATAGCCGTTGCCACCGCCGAAGTAGAAGGTGTTGCCTGCGGTCTGGGTCTCGGTTGCCATTGTGGAAATGTTGTCCAAAGCATACTTCCAGGAGATCATATCCTCATCGTAGTATGCATTCAACTTATCCAGGTTAACTGCGTCGGTAAGTGTTGCGCCACCGAAAGAACCACCGTTCAGGTTGGTCAGGTTGGATGCGCCCAGCTGGAAGCTGTGATCCACAGGCTCTTCCACAACAGGAATCTCTTCCTCAGGCAGTTCGGGAACATAGGGTTCTTCGGTGGTTGCCTCAAAGATCAGTTCATTGAGGTAGATGTATGCGCCGTTGTCCACCTTGTTTGCACGGAAAACAAAGGTGTATTCCTGCTCAGTCAGGTTCATAATGCCCAGATCTGCGGGATTTGCTGCATCTTCAGCCAAACCGAACTTCGTGTTTCTGAAGTCGATGACCTGACGCATATTGTCACGGGTCAGCAGGGCATTCAGCTGTGCAACATCGGTATAAGTACCGGGCAGAATGTAAACCTCGCCCTCGGGGGTACCGTCACGACGTACCTGATAATCCAGAGAGATCTTATAGTTGCCGGTGCCGGGTGCCTTTACGGTAAATGCCGCCCAGTATCCGGCAGGATACATTCCTTTAGGCACATCCGGTGTAACAACTTTCAAACCAAGGCGCAAACTTGACCAAGGATAACTACCGGTTGTATTGTCACCAAAGAAGAATGTATCGCTGGCCTTATTTACAGGGGTGTTTGTGCCTTCCTCAAAGGTGTTAAAAGTAGAAATGTTATCTAACGCATACTTCCAGGAGATCGTTCCCTGATCGTAATAAGCGCTGACAGCATCCTTTGCAGCATTGTTTCGCATAGAGGTAGCGCCGAACTTGTTGCCGGCGGTATTCACCAGGTCGGTGCTGTGCAAATCGAAGGTATAACCAACGGGCACATCCTCATTGCCGCCTGCTACGGTGGTCTCTTCGGTGGTTGCCTCGGTGGTAGCGCCGGAAGTGGTCTCACCGACAGTTGCACCGGTGGTCTCCTCCTGAGCTGCCTTTTCGTTCAGCTCCAGACCGTTGAGGAAGAAATATGTGCCGGTTTCGGACGCACAGTGAATGACCAAAGTGTAGTCGCCGTCCACCAAGGTCACATCGCCCAGATCTTTTACGCCTGCCAGATAATTGCCGGTGGCGCCGGTGGCATCCTTATGACCTTCAAAGCCGCTGGTCAGGCTGGTAGCGGAGTCAATAGCAGTCTGAATAGCAGCCGCATCGGTCAGCGCGCCGGGGATCAGGTAGACCTTCACATCCCGGTTGCCATCACTGCGGGTCTGATAGTTGAGCGTTGCTTCATATGTACCTGCGCCGGGTCCCTTCAGATTGAAGGCAAACCAGTGGCCAGGTTTATAAGGATCAGGAGAAACGCCTGTTTGTTTGACGCGCATAGCCAGACGCAAGCCAGTCCAGTTAGCAGCCATATCGCCGTAACTCAGATAACTGTCAGCCTTGGTAACATCGCCGCCAACAAAGGAAGCGTAATTAGATGCAACTACATTCCAGTTCAGAGTGCCGGCGGCATACAGTGCAGCAATGTCAGCATCCGGAATGTTATTGTAGAAATACTTGTTCTTGAAGGACTTGCCTGCAAGGTCTGTGATGTTCTGCTGAGAGAAATCGTAACTGACATTGGTCAGAGGTTCAATCTGCGTGGCTTCTTTCAGTTCTGCAACCAAATTACGCAGGTAGAAGTAGCAGCCGGCGCCATCCGTACGGTCAGCAGTTGCGTGGAACACTATGGTGTACTCCCCTGCTTTCAGTTCGGCTTCGCCCAGAGAGGCCTGGCCCTCTGTATAACTCCAACTTTTGCTGCTGAAATCCACAGTTGCCTGCAGGTTATTCGCAGTCATAGCTGCCTCAATAGCAGCGTTATCTGCATAAGTACCCTCCAGCAGGTAGATTTTGGCTGCAGTGGTGCCGTCAGCGCGGAATTGATGATTCAGCATCAGGTCATATTTACCGGCAGTGGGAACTTTGATATTCAAAGCCATCCAGTGACCAATGGGATAATCGCCGTCCGGATGACCAACCACTTTCACACCGACACGCAGGCCGCTCCATGCGTTGCCGCTGCCATTACCGCCGAAATAGATCATTTCGCTGACAGTGGTGCTGTCGTTCTTAAAAGACTGGTGGTTGTTGGAATCGTACTTCCAGTTCAGTTCGCCGGAATCATAGTAGCCGGCAACTGCTCCGGAAATAGCAGCGCCCACCAATCCCCCATTGGCAAAACTGCCACCGGACGTAGTCGTCAAAGTGGTCTTTTCCAGTTCAAAGTCGTAAGTGACGATGACCGGATCTCCGCTGCCTTCGCCATTTCCTACGGCTACTGCCATAGAAGGCACGAAGGACATCAAAGAACAGAGCACCAAGACCATTGCGATCAAGCGTTTCAGGTTCTTCATATTTTCTCCTCCTCAATCGGCCCTATTGCTTACGCAAAGGACAGATTCTTCTGTGTTCTTGCGTCCTTTTGGGCGCGCAAGTATTACAAGGTCACACCCTATTCCATTTTTATGAAATATAGATAGACACCTGCATAACAATACATCATAATTTTAGCACAATACCCATATTTGTGTCAACGAAAAACAGAAGTCTCAGGAAAAAATAAATTAAATCGTTTAACTATTTCATCCTATCATATCATTATATATCATCAACGCAAATACAACTTACGATATTGTTACCTAAAGCAATGAATATGTAATATCTTTTATATTTTATCAAATAACTTTACATAAGTCTTACGGAAAACTCGGATATTATTCTTACTTTTTCGGATTATTAGAAAACCCCGGCAGAAATTTGCATTTCTGCCGGGGACATTATAATTTTATGATTGGGTTATTCAGCAGGCTGTTCTGCCGTCTTCTTCCGCTTACGCAGAAGCACAGCAGTTACCAAACCGCCTGCGGCGATTACGCCAACAACCACGATCACAATGATCGCCCACAACGGGAACATTGCGTTGTAGATCGCCTCCGCTTCCTCCAGAATAGAGATCAGCGTTACATACTGCTTGGAGCCGGGAGTCAGCGCGTCGTATGCAGCCCGCGCTGCCTGAATGGCATCACCGGAAGAATAGTCAACGCTGTCGCCGATTGCGGTGATCAATGCGTCCACTTCTGCTGCTGCGGCCTTCTGCAGTTTCTGCAGCGCCTTGTTGGCAGCGGTAAGTGTCACATAGTCCACCGTCTCGCGCTCGTCCATATACATCCAGTTGTAGATCTCCATTGCCTCGGTGATAATCGGCTCATCTTCCAGAGTAACCTCACCGATCATTGCGATCAGTTCGATCAACCGGTCGATCTTCACCTGGCGGAGTTCTTTGATCTTGGCTTCTGCAGCCAACAGTCCGGATGCATCTACCATCTGCCGTTGCAGGAATGTAAGAGAATCGAACAGTTCACGGAGCGCCTTAACATCGGGTTCATCTTCCAATGTGATCTCACCGAGGGCAGCGACACCATCATTTATGAGTTTCTGCACACGCTCTGCTTCCCGCTGGTTAATCAGATCCTGGAGTTTCAGATCTGCGGCGTTCAGAATCTGATAATTCTTGACATAGCCCTGCTGTTTTCTGGGAAGCGCCTCATACTCTGCCAGCAACCGTTTGATCAGTTCTTCGGAATCCAGAGTAACCTCACCGATGGTTTCGATCTCTGCTTCCAGCAAATCTGTAATGGCAATTTCCAAAATCTCATAATTCTGGATCAGCGCCTTATGTGCCCAGGACAGCGCCTCGTATGCATTCTTTGCAGCCAGGATCTCTTCCTTATCCGCAATGGAGCCCTTGCCTTTCAGCGCCAGAATCATTGCATCTACCGGCTCTGCGATCGCCCAATCCGCATCGGTAATGTGCAGAGGATACATCTTCAGTTCATAGGTGTTGAGGGCATAATACAGATTGCCGTCTTCACCGATCACAAAGTTTCTGGGTGTCTCACAGTTAATGCGGTGGTGTTCCTTGGGGTTGTTGATGTTGATCTTTTGCAGACCGCCCTTATTACCCAGCGCTACATACATATAGCCATCCAGGTAATCAAAGTCGCACATCTTCCAACTTCTGCCCTCTGCATTCATACCCACCTTATCGAAGGAGAGTACTTCCTTAACAGAGAACTTACCGGTGTCGGGATTATAATCAAACTGGAATACCGTTTCAGAGATCACGCCCCACAGTTGGCCGTTGGGGTCAACGGTAATACCGTCCACATAAGGCAATCTGTCTGCCAGACCGGAGATATGCTCTCTCAAGTCCAGTTCAGCAACTTTTTTCTTCTGCTTTACATCGTACACAAATATCTTTGCAGATACTTCGTCGTTGTAAGGCTCATCGGCTGCCGTACCACCGGCAAGAGAGGTTGTACCAAAGACATATCCGTCACGGTACACAAGTCCGGTAATGGATTGATGCTCCACCATTTGCTCGATCATAACACGGTCCAGAGTCTTCAGGTCAATGGCAACGAATGTACCGCCGTAGCCATACCAATCCGGAATAGAACCGGCAAAGAGCATACCGTCACCGGCGGTCAAAGCGTGAACACGGGCTTGCTGATAGTAACCGCCACTCAAACTCAGCATAACGACATTGCGGTCCGGATCGTCCAGGTTGACACGGGTCACATAAGCGCCGGGATAGTTACCGGCATACAATGCCCCATCATACCACATCAAGGTATCACCCTGGCCTTCGGTTTCGAAGAGTTTAACGGTCTTACCTTGATTGATATCGTACACTGCGGAAGTATCGGTGTTAAAGCCGCCAATGTAGAGGGTGTTCGTACCCTCCGGTCCGCGGATGATGGTACGGATGACCTGACCGGCGCCGTCATTTTCTTCATCGATCAGCGGAGGTGTATAGACATTGCCGCTTTCCACATTGTAGATCTTAATACCGGTACCGCCGAAAGTAACATAGGAAGTGCCGGGGAACAGCGGGTTGTGATCCAGTGTCACCGCATTGGTCTCACCGCAGCGGAAACCTGCCACGGCAGATTCCATAGAAGCATTGGGAACGATGATCTCATCTGTTGCAGAATCGTACATACGAATACCCAGACCGGATACCATAAAATAGATCTTACCGTCGATCTCTTCCGTAGTACCGATGGCAATGGGTTTACTGATACCGTAATCCTTCAGTTCCATTGTTTCTGTATCGATGGCAATGAAACCCTTAATGGTCAGACCGCCGGCAAAAAGCATCTTGCCGCACATACCGACACCGCGGATCATAACTTCATCCTGACCGAACAGCTCGGTAATATCCACGCGGTCTACGATCTTATCTGTCTTAAGATCGATCTTTACATATTCGGCTGTGACTTTACCGTCTGCATTCCGGTCACCGTTGATAGCGGCGTAAAGGTAACCATCCCGCTCAATGAGGCCCGAGGAGTAAGAACTGTCTTCATTGATCAAACCGCCGGTAACTTTACTGAACTTATCGGTCTTGGGATTGTATCGAACTACATAGCCCATCGTATAAGAACCAAAATAGATATTGCCGTCAGAACCTGCCGTACAGTAAAGGGCTGTGGAACTGTTTTCAATACCGCCGGTGGTCTTAAAGTTGGCGCTGGTCCAACCGGTGTTGGTATAGGGGTCATAACGCCACAGCACCTGGGCATCACCCACCATCCACACCATACCGTCAGCGTCTACGCACATACCCTTCGAGGAGGTAAAAGGCGTAGGCACACGGCGAACTTTGACCATATCGTCCAGGTTGTAGACGAACATCTGACTGCCCTCTGTGGGGAAATAGAAATAGTCCTGCCCATTGACCTGGGAAATTGCGCCGTACATACCAATACCAAACTGAACAACAGGCGCTTCATCCACAACGATAGAATTGACCTTTTTCTGCGCTGTCTGGGTCTTCATGTGGTTGCCTTCCAGTGCGATCAGTTGGGAGATCCACATATAACTGTTTCTTGCCTTGAACGGAGAGTTTTTATAGGCTTCCATAACCATAATATACTCTTCGCCGGCTTTGAAGTTATATGTGCCCAGTTGGGTGGTAAAGCCGTCGGTAACTTGCGGCTCACCGGTCTCATTGGCAAAGGTGATCTTGCCCACACGGTTGCTGGGGTCCATTGCAGTGGCGATGTCTTTGGTGTTGCCGGGCAGAATGTAGACTGCTCCGGTACCGCCATTACCGCCTCGGGCGTGATTCATGGACAGTGTATACAAACCATCGCCGGGAGACTTGATTTTAAACGCCATCCACTGATTTTGCAAGGCAAACATATACATACCGTAAGAAGATGCAAAGCAGTGACCGGTATCGGGCATTGTATTGTCCTTGGTATAGTAGTTCCAGTTGATCTTACCGCTGGCATAGCGGGCATTCAGATCCAGGTCGCCCCATACTTCCTGCAGATCAATGCGTTTTTCGTAAACGCCGTTTTCCCTGTCCTGCAAGTCAAAGTCATAAATGACCTCGTTGGGACCGGGAGGCGGCATAATGGACTCGTGGGTCGCAGTGAGTTTGGTCACATATACATATGCGCCGGCGCTCTTACTGGGAACCAGTGATTTGAATACCAGGGTATACTCACCCTGAACAAGATCAACGGGGCCGAGATCGATCTGCTTATCGATCATATCAAAGCCACGGCTGTTGAAACTGACTGTCTTAAGCAGGTTGCCGGAATTCAACTGTTTCTCCAGCAATGCTGTGTCTTCATATCTGCCTTTTACCAGATAGATCTCGCCTTCCGGCGTACCGTCGGCGCGGGATTGATAATCCAGCGACAGATAGTATGTTCCCTTACCGGGAGATTCCAGTGTCAGAGCCGTCCACCAACCCTCGGGATAATTGGGCTTCAATGTGCCGTCCTTATCCAGTTCCGGACCGGCAACTTTCAAGCCCAGGCGCAGGCCTGCCCACTTGTAGTTGGTGCCGCCGATGTAGTACATATCGGATACTTCATTATCCTTTTTCTGGAAAGATGCCCGGTTATCCAACGCATAATCCCAAGACAGTGTCCGGTTGTCGTAATATTCATCCAGCGCTGCCAGGATCTTCTTGTCGGTAAGTTTTCTGCCGCCAAAGGTAGCGTCGGTGTCGTCCACCAGTTTATCATTATGGAGGACGAAGTCATACTCCAGTTTGTTTACCTGCAGAGGCTGCTTGGGAGGCTCCGGTTGAGTCTTTTCCGCTGTCAGGGCATTGATATAGATATATCCGCCACCGGCCTGGGCATCCATCGCCCGGAACACCAGGGTATACTCCCCTTTTTCCATCTCCACGCCGCCCAGTTCTTTCTTGCTGTCGGACAGTGTGAAGGACTTGCTGGAGAAATCGATCACTTTCAAAAGGTTGTCTTTCGTCAGTTGTTTTTCGATTTGGGAAGCATCCGTCAATTTTCCCTTGAGCAAATAGATCTCGCCGGTAGATGTGCCGTCAGCGCGCATTTGGAAGTCCAGTGTGAACTTATAGTAGCCCTTACCGGGAGAATGGATATTCAGCGCAGTGAAATAACCGGCAGGATAGGAAGGCTTCAGGTCGCCATCTTCCTCTTTCTCCGGGCCTAAAACTTTATGGCCCATACGCAAGCCGCTCCATACATATTTGTTGGGGCCGCCGCCGAAATAATAGACGCTTTCCACCTCATTATCGGCTTTCTTGAAAGATGCCAGGTTATTGGTTGCATAGGTCCAGTAGAGCAACTGGTCTTTATAGTACTCATCCAAGGCTTCCTTGATCTTGTTCGCCGTAGGATTCTGACCTGCCACATCGTCGCCATTTACATCCACAAACTCTGTTCCACTAAGAGCAAAGTTATAAACCAGTTTGTCCTTCTGAACAGGAGGCAGAACGGGTTTTGGCTGGGTTTCGTTGAAAATCAGGTCATTGATGTAGAAATAGTTGCCGCCCTTCGGTGCTTTCGCGGCTTTGAATACGATGGTGTATTCGCCCTCTTCCAGCTCTACAGTACCAAGCAAACGATCCTTGTCTTCAAAATCAATTACTTTACTGGAACAGTCGATGGTTTTCAGCAGATTGTCTTTTGTCAGTTTTGCCGCTACATCCGCAGGATCGGTAAATGTACCCTTGATCAGATATACTTCACCTTCAGAGGTAGCGTCGCTGCGGGTCTGATAGTTCAGCGTGATCTCGTACAATCCCTTGCCTGGGCTGCGGAGCGTCAGCGCTGTCCATACGCCTGCAGGGAATATGTTACCTTCCGGTGTTTCCACTTTCAGACCAAGGCGGATGCCGCTCCACTTATAAGAGTCCGTACCGCCAATGAAGTACATATTGTAAAGGTTACTGCCTTCCGCAGCAAAGGACGCAAAGTTATTCAGACCGGTAAATTTCCAATCCAGCATACCGGCGTCATAATGGCCACCGATGGCTGCCATAACTGCGGCTGAATCCAATGTTTTGCCGGCAAAACTTTCCTCGCCCACTTTCAAAGGTGTGCCCGCCAAAGCAAAATTATGGCCCTGGGGGACAGGTTCATCGGAGATCGTGGTATCTTCGGGAGCCGTGGTATCTTCGGGGGTTGTGGTGCTCTCCGTGGTAGATTCTGTATTACCGGTGGTGGTTTCTGTAGTCGTTTCCTCGATTACAAGGCGTTCAGCCATATGCAAGCCGGTGAGGTAAAAGCCAACACCGGTACTGCCTGCGGCGTGGATGACCAGTGTATACTCTGTATCGGTCAAAGTATGCACGCCCAAAGACTTGGTTGCATTGTTATATGTAGTGGAAGTGTTATCCGGAACACCTGCATTGTCCATACGGGCGTCAAAGCCGGTAGTCAGGCTGGTAGTTGCGTCCATAGCCGCCTGGATCTCGGCAGGATCGGTCAGCGCGCCGGGAAGCAGGTAGACTTTGGTATCCCGGTTAGCATCGCTACGGGTCTGATAGTCCAAAGTGATATCAAAGTTGCCTTCTCCGGGGGATGCAAGGGTGAAAGCATACCAGTGACCGGTCTGATAGACACCGGTGCCGGCAGAATCCTCTGCCCGCATTGCCAGACGCAGACCCGCCCAGTTGCTGCCGTTGCCATAGGCAAGATATGTATCCATTTTTGCATAGTCAGAGCCGGCAAGTTTAGCAGCCGCATTGGATGATGCAATTTTCCAGTTCAATGCTTCATTTGCATAAGCATTATCAATATCTGTGTTGGGAATGGCGGTGAAGTACTTATTACTGAAAGACTTACCCACCTTTTCTGTCACATATGTCTGGAGGAAGTTATAACTGACATTCTTCAGTTCATCGGTGTTGACTTCTTCTTCCAAAGTCATGGTCAATTTTTTGAGATAGAAGAAGCAGGCAGAGTTTTCTGATTTTTTGGCAGTCGCCTTAAACACAAGGGTGTACTCCCCTGCGTTCAGTTGTTTTTTGCCCAAAGCGGTCGCCGCATCTTCCACGGTAAAATCGCTCTTGCTGAAATCTACAGTCTTTTGGGGATCGGCTGCCGACATTGCCGCTTCAATGGCTGCATTGTCTGCATATGTACCCTCCAGGAAATAGATCTCGCCTGCAGTGGTGCCGTCAGCGCGGATCTGATGTTCCAGATTCAGCGCATACTTACCGGCAGTGGGTACTTTGATGGTCAGCGCAGACCAAACTCCCACCGGATAGGTGGCCGTACCGTTTTCCTCGGTTTTGATACCCAAGCGCAGACCGGTCCACACATTGCTGCCACCGCCAAAGTACAGCATAGCAAAGGATTGGTTGCTCTCCGTCTTGAAATCCAGATTGTTGTCCGCTGCATATTTCCAGTTCAGTTCATCAGCGGCATAATAGCCTGCAATAGCGCCCTGGTTCGCAGTGCCGGTCAACGCCTGGCCTACAAAACTGCTGCCATTGTTGTTGACCTTGTCGGTCTGTTCCAAAACAAAGTCATAGACCACCTGCACCGGTTCTGTCTGCACGCCGCCCTCAACTGCAACAGCGCCTGTGGGCAGGCAAGGCAACAGCATACTGATGATCAGCGCCAGCGCCAGAATCCGAGTGAAACTCTTCTTCATAAATGCTCCTCCTTTTGCACCAAAACAAAACTTTTCATGGTAATATTTTATATACTTTCCTGCAATGTTTCAATAGCAAAATATACGGCAAAAAATTCCGCTGAAATTAGCGCAAAATCCCCGGCAGAGAATTCTGCCGGGGATTCATTTTTATGATTGATCAGGTGCGCTCAACAAAGCCACCGTTAACATCGCTTGCACCTAACTCGAAAGTTTCCAGCATAATGCTTTCAGTCTCAAAGTTCAGTGTTTCGATTTCGGGTTTCACGTAATTTTTCATTTCCGTTACCTCCTTAACCAACATTTTTGACCAAAGAGCCACCAGACAGATCATTGCCGGCGATCTCGACAGTCGGTGTCACTGTCAGAGTTTCAGTCAAAGCATCCAAACCGGAAATATCAGCGTACAGCCACACATTTGTGCCGGTTTCATATGCCGTTGCCCAAGCGGCTGCAAAGGCTTCTGTGCCTGCGCCACTATCGAAGGTAACATCCAGTGTCTGTTCGCCGCAAGTCACATCAACACCAAAGGTCAAACCGGATTTGCCGCTCTTGATCAGTTCGATAGCATCATACTGCATAAAATCTACCTTAAACCAGAAACGAGTCGCATCTCCGACAGTTTCATAATCGGTTTCCGTTACAGAAATACTCAACATATAGAAGCGGTAGCCGCCGGCAGTTTCATCATACAGCGGCATAAAGCCGTTGTTATCGCCGTACAGTGTCATAGAGCCGACTTTCAAAACGCCTTCCGTTGTATTGTCAAAGATATACTCATACGCATTGGATGCCACATACTCGGAAACAGTCCAGTCATAGCCGTTCAAATCCAGAGAAACACCGGCAGGCAGATCAATATCGCCCACATAGTCTTTCATCAGTTTTACGGTATCAGCCTCTTGGGCTACGGCAATGGCTGCTGCAACTGTGTCATACACCACACCGTTAATTTCAGCGCCCTTGGGGTTGAACTCCAGGCTCTTGAGGTAGAAGTTGTTGGCATGATCGCCTTCTGCGGCTGTCCATTTTCCGGAGGCGCAATTTTCAGCCTGCAGAACCAGGATGTACTCACCTTTTTCCAAAGCATGGACGCCGTAGTCGCCGCGAGTATTGCCGGTACCGAATGCAGCGCTGCCGATCTTATTGTCTTCCGTGATCAGAGCAGCATAGTCTGTGCCGCTGACTTCGCTGGCTTTCACCAGGTATGCGCCCATAGGCGCGCCGGTTCTGGGATCGGTAGTGCCGTTGGCAGTACCACTGTTGACTGCCACATTATAACTGCCGTCAGCGGGAATACGAACCTGCAGCGCAACCCATTTGGGATCCTTTGCAGAATACATTGTATAACCGAAGTTGAACATTTGGGATCCAATATCCGCTTTCGTGATACCGCTGTGCAAACCAACGACCTTCACATCTCTGGAACCCGCCGCATATTGTGCTGCAACTTCCTCAATGGAGCCATTTGCCATACTGATGCCGGTGGCATTGGTCAAAGAATAATTACCGGCGCTTACAGCAGCTTCTTCAGCAGGCGTCAGCGTCAGATTTTGCAGATACATACGAATACCATTTGTGGTATCACTCTTGGACAAGTCAGCAGAGAAGATCACAAAGTATTCTTCTGCATTAACAGCATCCAAAGCAACACTGCCCATCACGGTAACAACATTGGACGCTGTGCCATTATTATCGCAGTCCAGTGTGCCGCCAAGTGCATACTCTCCGCCTGCAACAATTGCATCGATCTGCGCATTATGCGCTGCTGCATCATAGTTTTCTGCGTCAGGAAGATCGAATGCGGGCAGGATATGGATCTTGCCTTCCTTAACGCCGCCATTACTACCGGTCTTATGTTCCACGGCGACATTGTAAACGCCAACCTTAGGCGCCTTGATCTTCAGAATTGCCCAAGCCACAGTCTCGTCGGTACCAAACTTAACCAACAAATGATCGCCGCCGTAGAACTGCATAGCGCCACTGGTAGTATTCAGCGCTACGGATTTATCCGTCTTGCCATTGCCGTTTGTATTGGGAACCTGGGGATAACTCCAGTTCAGAGAGCCATCTTCATAATAATCGTTCCACATGCTCTGCGCTATAGTGTTGGATTCCGGAACAGACGCATTCTCTGCGCCGTAAGTAGAAGTTTTCGCGCCGTTATTTCTTTCCAGTGCCATTGCTGCCTCAAAATCATAGACATAACTGCCATCAGCAGTAGGCTCTGCAGGCTCAAAAGCCATTGCAGGAATTGCCAGTGCAAACAGCATACACAGTGTAAGCATAGCAGAGACAATGCGTTTCATCGTTCTTTTCATATATGATCCTCCTCATTTTCACTGAGCGAACACCACCCAGTATAATATTATAATTTCATTATATCTTTTTGCATTTGGAAAAGCAATAACAAATTCTGAGGGAATTTTATTCGGGCTTTATTTAAATGAAGAAACGATCCTGCGAAAGTTTTCGTAGGATCGTTTCTTTTATCTGTTGTTTAGTTTCGTTCTTCCCAACCGAAGTCAAAGCGGTTGATCTCATAGGTAATGGTATCGCTTTCTCCGGCTGCCACTTGCGCCTGACAGTCGTTGGCGATCACCAGAGGGGTCACAGACAGTGTGCCATCCAAGCCGAAACTATTCAATCCGCTGACCTTGGCGTAAAGCCAGGTATCCGGATTGTTCTGCATAGCCTCTGCCCACTGGGCGCCGAAAGTATAGGTACTTAATGGCTCACCTCTTCCAAACATCACTCTTACCAGATGCTTGCCGTTCCACGCCACATCCACGCCTACTTCCAGGTTTGCATGGCCGGTCTTGATCAACTCATAAGCCTTTTGAGATTCAAAGTCCATCTTGTACCAGAATTGCTGTGTACCGCTGGCAACCTTATCAGGCTCGTAATCCAGTGCAAATGTATAGGCAAAGAAGCGGTAAGCGGATTCCTGGCCATCCCATAAAGGCAGGTATGTATTGTTCTGCTTTAAGAGCAAAGAGTCCGTCATCAAAAGTCCGTTTCCGCCGGTCGAGTCGATCACATTGCCGAAGCCCAGAGCCGCAGAGTCAAAACTGTCACAGACCAGACGGTAGCCATTGAGGTCCAATACTGTATTACCATCCAGAACAAGATCATCTGCTTCGTAGTTTGTAAGCAGTTTGATCACATCGCCCTGGCTGGCGGATGCAACTGCTTCCTCCAGTGTCTTAAAGACCTGATCGCCGACAGAGAAGATATCCTGATTCAGCATATCTTTTGCGCTCTCCAACACGGCAAAGTTAGACACATAACTGCGCTGCTGCGTTGTCATATTCAAGTAGATATCATACAACTCGTTGACCAGTGCCTGATTCGGATTTGCCGGGTCGATGGTGGCGATCCGCGCCTCCAGAATATCCGTTTCTGCTTCCTGCAGCAGATAAAAGCTCTGCACCAGCGCCCGCTGGTCCCAGGCAAGGGCATTATAGGCATCTCTTGCTGCCTCTACAGAGGCTTTATCTCCGAGGGTTGCAGGTTTGGACAGCGCCAAAATAGCGGCATCCACTGCCTTAGCGGCATTCTTGTCTGCCTCTGTTACATTCAGCGGATACATATACAGCGTATGGTCGTTGTAATAGTAGAGATTCTTATCCTCACCCAAAACAGAGTGGGCAGGAGACGCGATAGGCAACTGGGTGTACTGGCTGGGATCGGAATAATTGATCTTCAGGAACACATTGCTGCCGGCAAAATAGGTATAGATATAGCCATCCAGGAAGTGAATATCCTGTTCCTTGGAGGTATTGCCGCTGTATTTCGTCTTAGTGATAACCAGTTCTTCTTCTACTGCAACACTATTTGTTTTGGGGTTGTAGGTAAAGGAATACAAAGTCTCGCTGACGATGCCCCAAAGTTTATTGTTGGTAGCGATATCCGGATCAGCCACAACACCGCCCATATAATTCAAGCGAGCAGGCAGACCGGAAATATAGTCGCGCAAGTCAACTTCCAGAACTTTTTTCTTATTGGCTACATCGTAAATAAACAACTTTGCGCTCAGAGAAGTATCTGCACCAGCACCGGTACCACCGGCTGTAGTGGTAGTACCATAGAGATAGCCATTATGGTATTCCAAAGCATTGATAGACTGGTTTTCCACCACATTGCGTTCAATATAACTTTCGCCGGTAACTGTGTCATACCAGCCGATACAGCCGCCCCGGAGATAACTATCGGGCATAGTACCGGCAAATACTTTGTTATCACCTGCCGCGATGGCGTGCACACGCACCTGATCAAAAGGCTGACCGTTGGGATCTAATGTGTAGCGGAAATCAATAACCACTTTATTGTTGTTCTTGTTATTCAGATCCACTTGGGTCAGAACACCGTCTTTGTAGTTGCCTGCATAGAGTTTGCCGTTACAGGTGATCATACAGTCGGTCTGACCGTTGGTATAGAAGTTGGCTGTGACGGTGCCGGTCTCTGTGTTGTAAATTGAGCATTTATCATTGTTAAATGCGCCCAGGAAAATCTCATTGGTGCCGGGGAAACCCAACGCCATAGAGTCCATAGTAACTGCTGCGCCATCTGTATTTTGCACCAAGTCAGCCAAACTGACCACTTCTTTGGTTTCCAGATTCAGATAATGATGACCGGAACCGGAATACCAAACAATACAATCGCTGCCGTTGATATTAATGATACTGTCCTGGGTGAATTTCAAGGAGTTGCGCAGATTCGGAGAAACAAACTCTACTTCACCGGTTGCATTGTCCATACAGTACAGTCCGGGAGCCACAGACCCCTTTGTGCCGGCGCCGGTAGTGGGGTTGTAGTCCCAGGTGCCGGGTCTTACGGAAAAATAACGTTTTCCGTTGTAAAGTTCGGAAGGGCTGAAGTTAATTGAGTTGGTGATCACAACATCATTATACTTGATCTCCACCTGCTCCATGGTCTCAATGTCGATGGCAAGCATCTTGTTCATCTCAATGCCGCCTGCCATGTAAATACCGTTGGTAATAGCAGCGCCGCGGATCATAATTGCCTTCTTGTCAACACAATCTGAAACATCGGTTCTGCCCACAACAACGCCATCGGATACCCGGATCTTAACCACTTCACGGGTGTGGGTCGCATCGGTGTTCTTATTGCCGGTAAGACCAGCATAAACATAGCCGTCTTTATAAGCAACGCCGCAGGCATACGCTGTATCAGCATTCAGACCGCTAAAAGTGCGCAATGTTTCGGTGGCAATATTGAACTCGTAAACATTCGCATTGGAAGAAGAACCGAAGTACAGACAACCATTGTCAGCATAAATCAGATCAAAACCGCTTTCCATAGAACCCTGAGTGGAGTATTCCTTGATGGTGCGGGAAGCGGGATCATAGCAATGTAAGTAATACTGGCTGCCGACCATCCAGATCTTGCCGTCCGGGTCGGCTGTGATACCGCGGGTAACGGTGAAGCGGAGGTCTACCTCGTCAAACTTTTCACCGGTTTCCAAATTGTAGATAAAAAGTTTTTTACCTTCAACGGGAATGTAGATATAAGGATTACCGTTGTACTCGCCGGTTGCCGCATAAGTAGCAGGCTCGAAAGTCTGGATGGGGCTGTCGGTAATCATAATAGAGTTGGCTCTCTGATTGGGAACAGTGGGCGTCAAAATACCCTCGGTAATGGTAAGAGAAGTGGGATGGAAATAGCACATTTTGGGGTGGATCGGAGATGCCTCGCATACATACATAACCACATAGTATTCGGAAGCAGATCCAAAATTATAAGAACCTACAACCGTATTGCTGCCCCATGCAACATCAGTAACAGAGTTCGTATTTTCGTTGTAGAAATCGATTCTGCCCACACGGTTTTCAGGGGTCATAGCCGCCTTGATATCGGTGGTCGTGGCTGGCATAACATACAGATCCACCTTGCCGTCTCGGAAGAAGGTGCCGTGCTTCAAAGTCAGAGAGCGAACACCGGCGCCGGGAGATTTGATCTTATAGACAACATAATCGCCTACACACGTCATAATTTTAGAGCCGGCAGTGCTATAGAACTTAGCGGAACTGTTAACGCTTTTTACAAATTCCTGGATGCACCAGCCGTTGGCTTCATACGCCGCCTGGGTTTGTTCGATTATTGTTGTGGTGGTCCAGTTATCTGTACTGTATACCGGATTGCCGCTACTGTTCACGCCGGTCTGAAATACACCTAATTGATATGTGGTGGATGCTGCAGCGGTTACAACGCAGGGCGCTGCAGCAGGCAGTACCATCGCAAGGCATAACAGCAACAAAAGCACACGTTTCATCATACTTCTCATAGACATTTCCCTTCCCTAAAAGAGCCAAAATTTCACAAATACAGTATAACATAACCATCTTCATTGAGTCAATAAAAAAATAGGTAACACCTGCCTGTTTTTGACAAGTGTGACGCATTTTTACAGAACTATATTTTTACTTCAACAGCCTTATGAATGTTCATCGTATCGGTGGTAACGCGGCAATCCATTGCCAACACTTTTATGCCGGCTGCGGCGGCTTGCCGCAGCGCCTCGCCAAAAGCGGGGTCTGTGGCATCGTTGGGATGCAGATATTTTACATCTTCCATTTGGATCACAAACAGCACATAGCCTTCGCACCCTGCGGCAACCGCATCGATCAAACCGCGAAGATGCTTTGCGCCCCGCTGGGTCGGCGCATCGGGAAAGGCGCAGATACCATCATTTTCCAGCGTCACACCCTTGACTTCCAGGTAGCATTGTTTTCCTTCCCTTTCGAATGCAAAGTCAAATCGGGAATCCCCATAAAAAGTCTCCGGACGCAAGTTTTGGATCTCCCCTAACCCGCCTTTTTCCAACCATTCTTTTGCGGCAATATTGGGGGCTTGGGAATCCATATTGATCAGCCGCTTTCCTTTTTGCACCGTGATCAAATCATATTTTGTTTTCCGCTGGGGATTTTTCGCCCGCTCACACCATACGGTAACGCCCGGTTGCAGCAACTCTTTGCAACGACCGGTGTTTTTCACATGGCAAATCTCAAGTTTGCCGTCGATCTCAATATGGGCAATAAACCGATTAGGCCGGGCAATAAATTTACCCACAGCCATATTTTCGTATTTCATTACGATCCCCCCGACAGTGCAAAAGAGTAAATAATTGTAAAAAGCACCCTTTGCCGGTAGCGAACTGAACCAGTAAGAACGGTCAAAAGCATTGTAATATGATTCGCAATTATCTTTTCCTCTTTCTTATGATGTGAAAAGCAATATAGTATAGGCCTGCAAAGGAACAGAAATACATAAACAAGCCCAGGAACAAAAAGCCTGTTGCCTCCTCGCCTAATTTATGAATCGTTTCATTAAATGTAAGTATCGTGCCGTTTTCAGTTGAAAACTGAACGATCGTATTGGTGTTGGGATGAATCAAAAGACGGATTCTCTGTTGCTTGGACAGTTCAGACAGCGAATCTCTCAAACCCGAATTTATAGATACTCCATCTATAAAGTAGCGTTCACCGTTAATGCAATCAACGGCTATCTCCTTGATTTCCATAGGGCGTTTTGGTTGATGTATTTCCTCATAAGAAACAAACTGTGTGTCAATTAGCGTGCATTCCTCTCGTGTAACACTTGCATTCCAATATTGCATACCGAAGGTAAATACGCTTCCAAGAAATAATCCAGCAATTAGAAGAAATATGGCGAGACCAAGAGGCATCGGATCTCTTTTCACTTTGTATTCTCCTTTGCGGTTCTGCAGGATGCAATCAGCATCGCTCTTAAGGAAGTGCATTTGGATGAAAGTTCTTTGAAGGTTTGCTCATCGATATATTTAGTTCTATATAGGAGTTCAAGCCAATAACCCGTTTCGCTTGCTTCTTTTAAGGCAATTTCAAGTTTGGAAACAAAATCTTTTTTGCCTTGCGCATATTGTGCTTCGTGGATATTGGCTCCGATACTCGTTCCGCTTCTGCCGATTTGGTTATAGATAATGGATTCCTTGATGGATTTTAAATGCTTTACCAATTTAATAACATCAACGGAAAATTCCATAGAAAGTTCCCTAAGTTTTGATTCCTGCATAATGTACACCTCACTTTTTCGCATTATATCACAAGTCAAGTATGTTTGTAAACAAGTGATAAGTGATGTCGCTTTGCTGCGATAAGTGATGCGATGCGTTCTTACAACACGCCAAAGGCGTGCATCACAGGCGAAGCCTGCACCACGCACGAAGTGCGCATCACGTTCCGTAGGAACGCATCACTCAAAAAAGTCCGATCTGTCTGGTAGACAAATCGGACTTTTTTGTTGGTGGAGACTACGGGACTCGAACCTGTGACCTCATGCGTGTGAAGCATGCGCTCTAACCAGCTGAGCTAAGCCTCCGTGGAGCGAGTTAAATTATAACACACATCCCGAAAAAGTCAATACCCAGTTTTATAAACGCTCCAACAGTTGGGGTAACCGGGAAAATGCTTCGATCTGATAGTCGGGGAGCAAATCAGCAGGCGCTTCTTTTCCATCGGGGTTGACCCAGCAGGTGGCGATTCCGGCATTTTTACCTCCCAGAATATCAGAAGAAAGGCTATCGCCAACGATCAGAGTCTTTTGGGCGTCAAAATTTGCAATTTGCGCAAAACAACGGTCAAAGTATCCCTTATCAGGCTTATTGATGCCAATATCCTCAGAGATAAAAATATTCTCAAAGTAATGGCTGATTCCTGCGCTTTCCAAGCGGCCTGCCTGCACCCTTGCCGTTCCGTTACTGACTAAAAACAGACGGTATTTCCCGAAAAGTTGCTCCAATGTTTCCGGCGCGCCGGGCAGAAAATAGTGACCTTGTGACAAGTTCCCCTCATATGTACGGGCGCACAGAATCGGGTCTACTTCCACACCCATTTCCCGGAACAGCATCTCAAACCGTCCCACCAGCACCTGCTCCCGGTCGATTTCTTTCCGCTCCATCATCTCCCAATGCATTTTGTTGATGATATGGTAGCGGTGGAGCACCTCCGGCGTAGGCTCCAAACCGAATGAGCCTATGGTTTTGGCGATGGCGACAGCCTCTGCTTTTTTAAAATCCAGAATGGTATCATCCAAATCGATGAGCAGTATCTCAAACATTGTGTTTTCTCCTGTAAATAGCATTGGCAAGCGTGGCAAATTCCGGAATACCCAAAGTTTCTCCCCGGACGGATGCCGGGAAACCACACTCCGCGATCACTTCCCCTGCCCCGGTTTTTCCCAGTTCCGGGAATCCTGCGGCAAGACCGTTTTGCAAAGTTTTTCTACGCATAGCAAAGCTTGCCCGGACAGCGCGGAAAAAGGTATCCCTATCATCGATCTGCCACGGAATTTCCTTGCGTGTACGCAATGTAATAACCGCAGAGGTCACTTTCGGTTGGGGCATAAAGCACCCTGCCGGCACATCGAATAGCAGTTCCGGCTGGGCATAATACTGGCAAAAGATGGTAAAGGCGCTATAGTCTGCAGTACCGGGTTTGGCGGCGATTCGCTGGGCAACCTCTTTTTGCACCATAACCGTTACTGAATCAAAGCACTCTGCTTCCAACAATGCGGTAAGGATCGGCGATGTGATATAATAGGGCAAATTGGCGCAAGCCATAGGCCGCAAGCCAGGAAATTTTTCCTTCACCAAAGCAGGAATATTCTGTTTCAGCACATCGCCCCACAAGATTTCCAAATTGGAAAACTCGCCAACAGTTTGCTTTAGAATAGGTGCAAGCCGCTCATCCACTTCCACGGCGCAGACCTTCCCTGCCCGCAAAGCAAGTTGCTGGGTCAAAGGGCCAATACCGGGTCCGATTTCCAGCACGCCGGCAGTTTTATCCACGCCCGCATCCTCTGCGATTCGTTCAGGTACCCACTTGGCAATTAGAAAATTTTGTCCCTTTGCCTTGGAAAAATGAAAGCCGTGCTCGGCAAGCAAAGGTTTCATAATTTGAATGTTACATACATCGATCATAAAAAATCCGCCTTTCCTCAGCCATTATAGCAGAAGAAAGGCGGTATTTCAATCATTAAGTCAAGAAGTAGACGGTTGCGCTTCTGACGCCATACTGCCAGCACTCATCCTCTGTGGGGAAATACAGGTCAATATGGTTGCCCTTGACACCGCCGCCGCAGTCTTCTGCAGTAGCGATACCGTAGACATACTTGCCGTCATTGGAAACAATGAACATCCGGGTACCGTAAGGAACCAGTTTAGGATCAACTGCCACAGTACCGACGCGAACAGTCGTACCGGTAGCCGTGATCATATCACAACCGGCATCAGTATGGGTATAAGCGGTGGTTTTAAACTGTTCCTTCTTATCAAAGGTCAGTATCTCACCGTCAGCAGTGACGATCACGCCGTCGCCAATGGCAGGCGCATTGCTGCCAACAGCCGTACCAGTACCAACAGAAACAAGTTGATTGACAGGCTGTTGGATCACAGTTTCTTCCAAAACCGTTCGGGTGGTCTCCTCTGCATTGACATAGGTGGCAACCGCCTTGCACAGTTTCTGACCAACTACGCCTTCGATCAGAACTTTTTCCTGACCCTCGGGCATAGAGGGATCGTAGCAATAGGTGATCTCAAAGGGGATATCGACTGTGTATGTTTCATTGGTATCGATTATGTAATCGACCTTTACTTCCATACCATCATAGGTCATAGTATCCATAGGAAGAGAAACAACATAGTCGCCGTAAGCCGGGACATCGTAACGGCTGAACAGTTCGTCGAGGGTCTCGCCGTAACTGGTCGCCTGGATCACTGTACCGCAATTCTGGATCGTAATACTCTGGTTTCGCTGAATGGTGATCTCGGAAACACCATCCGTTTCAGCCGTGGTATACAGATCATCCACATCTAAGTCAACGCCGGCTTCATTCAGAATGGCAACAGGGTTTGTTTCATAAGTCGTATGATAAGTAACACGGTCACCATCAGTGATAACATAAGTAGTCTGTGCAAAGACCGTAGGGGTCAGCATCGCAAACAGACAAATGATCGGCAAAAGCAACGCAACGGTACGAACAATGACCTTGTGCGCCTTGCTCATAGACGGGGTAATAACACGCATACAATGAACCTCCTTTCATAAAAATGAATAAGTCTTTCCGCCACAAAATGTGATGGTATCAATCGGTAACAAAAACACAATCCTACAAAGGATTGCCAAGTCATTATAACAAATATTCTCGAAAAGTCAAGTCTTTTCGGTAAAACGCCTATTTTTGGCAACTTTTATCATAATATTGTTCAATAAATTATGTTAACCAATCTCCAAAATATTCCAAACTGCGTCACTATTTGACACGATATATTGTGGATTTGGTTACATTTGTTAACATAACGCGCAGAATTATGTAACCACTTCGCCAACAACCGTGTTTTGGCGTTATGGTAACCGATTTTGGGTACTTTTTCTATTGATCAGCTTAATTTTTGCTTCCTTGACGGGGATTGACAGCGCTTATTTTTTGTGGTATATTCTCTTTGTTAATGGCTATGACGAAGACCTGCGTGCCTTGTAAGATGCCCAGAGAGGAGCCTGTTTGCTGCGATGGCTCTGCACCCCTGCATTGCGTGATACCGCTTCTGAGCCGACTGCCGGAAATGGCTGTCCGGGTTCGCCCGTTAAAGCGACAATGAGTGGCGGATTTGTCCGCAACCAGGGTGGAACCGTGGAATACATTATTATAATATGTATCCCACCCCTGATTTATATCAGGGGTGGGAATTTTTTATACCTTCCCCTAAATACAAAGGAGGAACTATTATGTCCGAAGAAAATCTGTACACTTTTGAAAACCCCGAGTACCGCAAGACATTCTGGCACACCTGCTCCCACATTATGGCTCAGGCTGTAAAGCGTCTGTGGCCCGAGGTGCAACTTGCCATCGGCCCTGCTATCGACGAAGGCTGGTACTACGACTTTGATGCTCCCTTCTCTTTTACGCCCGAGCACCTGGAGAAGATCGAAGCAGAGATGAAGAAGATCTGCAAAGAGCGCATCCGTTTGGAACGCAGTGAAAAGCCCCGGGCAGAAGCCATTGCCTATATGGAATCTCTGAACGAGCCTTACAAAGTGGAACTGATCCAGGATCTGCCGGAAGATGCGGTTATCTCTTTCTACACCCAGGGCGAGTTCACTGACCTGTGCGCCGG
>CALBJG010000146.1 GCA_937892865.1 uncultured Clostridia bacterium | reverse complement strand
TCGCCGTTGGTACCCAGGTCAATGAACAGAGTCATTTCGTCCCGATCCCACATCATAGTGGCCAATGTGCCGGCGGTAATATCGCCGCCCACATAGGAGCCGATGTTGGGTGCGATCCGCACGGGAGCCAGAGGATTTGCCGGCAACCCAAGATCTCCCGCCAGCAGCCCCTCCCAGCGGAAAAAGCTGGGGATATAGGGCTCCATCCGGATGGGTGCTGCATCCAGACCCAGCAGCAGGTGGTTCATGGTGGTGTTGGCACCGATGCTGAGGCAGAGAATGGAAGAAGCAGAGATTCCGGCGGTTTCGCAAAGATCTGCAGCCAGAGGTTTCAGCGTTTCCTCCAAAATGGCATCCCGGAGTTCTTTTCTGCCCCCCGGACGGCCCTGCCGGATGATCCGGTTGATCACATCTGCGCCGTAGCGGATCTGTCCGTTACCGGAAGAGCCTTTGGCTAAAATCTCGCCGTTTGTCAAGTCTACCAGCACCATAGAAACGGTAGTTGTACCAATATCAATGGCGCAGCCCACCAGCCGGGTATCCCCGAAGGGACAGATTTCCATACAAATAAAGGTATCGTCCCGGAATTCGCCCTTGACGCACACGCGAAAATCATTTTCCCGCAGGGCAGACGCCAGTTTCGCCATCACACAGAAAGGGATCTTAACTGTTTCACAGCCGTCCAGCGCGCCTTTCAGCGCCCATTCCAGCCGCTCATTGTCGGGCATAGTATCTGCTTCGCTGGGGGCTTCCATTTCCAGTTGCACCGCCACAAAATCATTGGTAAAGGAAATACCGCTGTCTACGATGGCGCTCTGGGCCTCCTTAAAAATCGCCACCTCTTCCGGAGAAGAAAGGTCAGCGGTCTTCATTCTACTTTGATAAGCAGAGGCAATATCCGGCACGAACACCGTACAATCCCCCACCACTTTGCTGCAGCAACTAAGCCGCCAGCCAGCCTCATATTCCTCGCGGTCGATATGCCGGGAAGGAAGGGATTCTACCTCCCCTTCTACCAGTTTCACGCGGCACTTGCCGCAAGAACCGTTACCGGAGCAGGGGGCATCAATGGCAACATTTGCCCGCCGCGCCACTTCCAGCAGGTTATCTCCCGCGCTGCATTCAATTTGAATAGGGCTCCCGCCCTCGATCTGGAAAGTTACTTTCATTTAGGAAATCCTTTCGGAAATATTTTGCACACATTGTAGAAGTTGATATGCGTGTCCACCCCTACAAAAAATTTCTTGCTTACTGAGGAATCAACAAATCTGGGCGTTTTTCTTGAATAAACCGCTTAAATTCTTCAAAATTACCTTTCGTGAACGCACCAGGGTCCAACAGCAAAGCCCTGCGTTTTGTAAATTGCAGTTTATAACTATACCTCAGGCGAACAACGCCTACAAGATCAGCCCATTCATATACGATCTCCTCAGTTCCTGACCGACAAATGATCTTATCTGAAACTGTAATTATCGCCTCCGGCAATGTTCCGTTGTTTTGCTTTTTGAGTACGCTAAATCCATAAAGTGTAAAGGCGTGAGGCAAAAAGAAAAGGATAAGGTCAATGCCTGCAACAATCGCTATAATATGCCAAATTTTACCCAAAAAACCCATTTGTTCGGCATAAATAACAAGGAAAATCATAATTAATAATGTAATAATCACCGTAGGTATTCTCGGACCCACGCCATACTTTCTGGCATTTTCCACGATTATTCGATAGTTGGGCGTAGAATGAAGTTCAAATTGCTGCTCCATAAGTTTCCTCCTTTGTAAAAGTTGGCGCGGTGAGAGATCCTCACCGCGCCAAATGGGATCACATTACAGCAGCGGATCCATACCTAAGACCGGGTGACCCTTTTCGGTGAGCCAGTTTAAGAGTTCCTCGCCGTCGGTGGTAACGGTCTCGTCAGCCACCATATCCACAAAGTTCTCAATGCCGTAGAGTTCCATAGCGGTCTTGTTCAGCCGCTCTGCCACATCCTCTTTCAGTTCCTTGGGCATCCAAACGATACGCTCGATACCGCCTTCTGCGGCGATGAACTTCTTGGAACTGATAAAGTGACGGCCGTGACCCATATAACCGGGAGTCTGGACACCGCCGCCGGTGCAGGATGCCAGCTCGCCGAAGGTCATACCGGCAGGGGTCATGCCCTTGAACTCACGGTTGACCACGATGACACCGTTGGAAACCGCTTCGATG
>CALBJG010000145.1 GCA_937892865.1 uncultured Clostridia bacterium | reverse complement strand
CCGGCTGTCAGCAGATCCATACCCGGGGCGTGGGGGCTTTGCTGAATGAATTTTTTATAATCATCCCGGGAGACCAGAAGATTGGTCAGACCGGGAACCCGATTCACACCTAACTTAGAGGCAATGGTGGGTTTCCGCAAGTCACCGTCGATGAGCAGAACACTGGCGCCGGATTGAGAAATGGAATATGCCAGATTACAAATGACCGTGGACTTGCCTTCTTCCTCGATGGCGCTGGTAACGCCTACAATGCGGCATTTCTGTTCGCCTGAGAAGGAAAACATCAGATTGGTACGGAGCAGTTTGTAGGCTTCTGCTGCCGCAAAGTTCAGGCCGGGGCCAAACATCGTACGGACATTCCACGCGCTGGGATCTTTCTTTTTCTTGCGATTAAAAAGATTCATACAGCCTTCCCTCCGTTCGTGTTTTTCTTTCCGGAGTTGTAGTAACTGCGGTAATAGCGTTTATAGTAATTTTTATACTTGCGATAGTTTTTGCCCTTGGGTTCTTTGGCATCAGGGACAACTGCCAGCAAGGGGATCTCTTCATACACCGTGGTCAAATATTCTTCAGAATCGATACCATCGTCCAGGAATTCCCGGAGTATCAATCCTGCCAACGCAATCAGCGCGCCGGCAATGGCGGCTATCAACACAATAATATTGTATTTCGGAAATACCACCTGCTTGGACTCCACCGCATAGTCGACCAGGCGCACATCACTGCCGTTTACGATGTTGGGCAGTTCTTTGGGCAGCACCTCTGCAAAAGCATTGGCCAGTACAGCCGCTTCTTTGCTGTCCGGACAAGTGATCGTCACCTGGAAGATCTCCGTTTGATTGACGGTATCTGCGCTGATCATGCTCCGAAGTTGATCTACAGTATACTTGTCTTGCAGTTCGGTGGCTTTTAAAACTTCATTCAGCACCGGCTTGCCTTCCAAAATGATCATATAAGCCTCTGCAAGGTATGCAGCAGCGGTCAGTTGACCTGCCTGGACCTCTCCTTTGCTCTCTTCGTAAATATTGTTGGTATAGAGCCGGATGCTGGCTGAATAC
>CALBJG010000144.1 GCA_937892865.1 uncultured Clostridia bacterium | reverse complement strand
ACGTTTCATGGCAGTCTGATTTTTCTTTTCGATTTCACGCAGCCGTTTCCTGCCTTTATCGAATTTGACATTTCTTTCTCCCATGCTTTCCAGTTTGGCAAGTGCCTTCAGTTCTTCTTTTACTTCATCTGAAACCATTTTGGCTTCTTTGATGATTTCACGTGCCTCCTCTTTAGCCTTTTCAAGTTCTTTTTCTTTTCTTTCTTCAAACTTCTTGATCTTCGCATCGAGTTCTTCTTTCTGGCGTTTCATCTCGATATTGATCATAATAGCTTCGTCACGTTCCTCTTCGGCTTTTCGCGCCGCTTCTTCTTTCTCCTTTTCCGCGCGTTCCTGCGCCTCTCTCTTTTTGGCAGTATCCCGGGCAGATTTGAGTTTGTTGATGGCGGTGGTGATCTGATCAGAGGACAGTTTGCCCCCGGCTTTATTCAGTTCCTTCAACAAATCATCAAAAAGAGAAAGTTGTTCAGAATCCGATGTAACAACGGCGTTGTGACTTGCCGCATTTGCACCCTTTTTAACAGCCAGATTGTACATTTGCATACGCAATTCCTCCGATTTGTAAAAATGTATATAGTATGGGCAGAAGATCCGTGAAATTATCGTATCATAAGTAATGTCCTAAAAATGGTACTAATTAAAAAATGCGCAAAAAAGGAACCGCATCTATGCTTCATTCTCTCCTGTATCCCAACTTGAAATATGGGCAAAAAGGATTTCATCAGGACCACATGTACCCATATTCCGGTTTTGAAAAGGATGAAACGCTGTTTTCACTATCACTCCCGGATAACAGTATTATGACCGATGAAAGAATAAGTTTGTGGAGACACCAAAGAAATACGCTCGCAAACTTGCAACTATTGGAGGGCAGAGAAAATGAAAGCAAAAATGATATGCCTCTTATAGAGTGGCTACAAGTACCTGCAAATAAAGAAAGCGTGCAGTTCCTTCCAGAAGGCATTGAATATACACTCGATAATTTTGAAGTGTTTCTTGAAAGGAGAAAAGTCTTATGCTGGAAAAGCTAAAAGAGATATTGCTTTAATCTTCAATAGCATCACCATTATCTAGATATACAGTTATCGCAAATTCAAACAAAAGAGAAGCCACCCTGACAAACTTGTCAGGGTGGCTTGCATATTTATAGCATTATACATATTTACCTATGGCTTTCTTCAAGTTATCTTGAATGCGCGCTCTTAAATGTGTCGGGGCGGTGATCTCTACATAGTTTAAGTACTGCATTGCCCAATGCTCCATAGCATAGGGGCTTGCCCAGAGGGATACGATGACTTTGTTCTCGTCGTCAGTTTTTCTTACGGCAATATCCTTGCCGAACCAGTCGATCACCTGATCTACCATCCAGGGCTCTGTGGTAAACTCGATCCGTTCCGGCTCATCGGTGTACATATAGGGCATGGTGGAGGATATCTTCTTATAATCAATGCCGCTTTCGTAGCCGGGGATCTCCCGGATCGGCTGCGCCGGCTGATCATAAAGGCGCATATTACTGATGCGGTCCAGCCGGTGGAACACCATATTGCCCCAGTAGCCGCTGTAGGCCATCAGGTAATACCGCTGATTATGGAGGATCAACTGGTAAGGAGTGACCCGTTGGAAAGAGGACTTGTGCAGTTGCTTGTCCAAACCGTATTTGTTGTAGTCGTATTGCAGTTGCTTGCCGTTTTCAATGGCGGTGTCTACCAGTTCTATATTGTAAAACAGAGCGGCGTTTTCCGTCTTGTTCCAATCCTTTACTGTGTGAACATTTTTCACATGGCTGCGGAAATATTTGTTTGACAGCGCGCAGAGTTTCTCGATCAGATCAGAAGATTGCCGGGGGTTGATATGCTGGCTGCACAGCACACTGTCGATCAGCAGTTTCAGTTCTGAATCTTCGAACTCCCGAGTCTCCAGATAGTTTCCTGCCCGGCGGGACTCGATCTCGACCCCCGCTTCTTTCAGTAAGGAAAGATTGCGGCCGACGGCCTTCCGCTCGATCACGATGCCATAGTCATTTTTTAAATGGAGCGCAATATCATCCTGGGTCAGCGGATGATCGTAGTCGCTGTATTTGTGCAATATCTGCCAAATGCGGAGCAGCGCCAACTTTTTCGGCTCAAAACTATCCACAAAAATCTCTCCTTTATGTGAAATAACCCTTCATTTAACTGCAAATTTCTTTCAGTTTCTCCCACACTTTGACCAGGGCGTAAGTGTCCAAACCGCAATATGCCAACAGTTGCTTTCGGGTGGTTTCCAATTCTTCGGGGGTCATACGCGCCATTTTGCCAAAGGCCGCAGAGGCCTCGCCGCCGTGATGGATGCCCTCCAGATTGTGATAATCCAACTCCGGGTCATCCGGGAACAGCGCAGGCAGGACATACTTAATGGAGTAAGAGCCCTGCATTGCCCGACAGTAGTACCACTTCTTTTTAAACGGCACCATAAGGTCTACAAAATGGTCGTGAATATTCATCAAATGGTCCCGTAAGTCCGGGTACAGTTCTGCCAAACCCTTGATCTGGGTCCTTTCGAAACTCATATTGTAGGCAACGACGCATACATCCCGAGGAATGTCCGCGCACATCTGCTCTGCCAATGCTCTCCGGGGATCGCCGCCGGGATAGGCAAGAAACTCCTTGTGCAGTACCGGTCCGCCTGCCCGCTCGATATAATGCAGAGAGTACTGGAACACGATCTGCTGGAAAGGATGGGTATCGTCATAGGGGGGAATAGCCGGCTGGAAAGACTCAAAGTCAAAGAAATAGATGGGATATGTGAGGGTTTCCAAAAACGCCTTTATATTTTTGATATCAGCCCGGGGCGGACAGGGATGCACTTCGTGTTCCACCTGCATATACTGATTGGCAGAAAGCACATCAGCGGCGTCCAAGGCTTCGAAAGAGGTGATACCCCTGCGGTAATATTCGACGGCCTTGTCCTTGTGGATGCCGTTTACATCAAAAACATTGGGCTGGGGCAAATGCTTGGTGCAGTGGGCGAAAAAGCCGCAGGAGTAAGGGGAAAAGCAGTGCATACCAATGTCGTCCGCAGGCTCGGTGGGCTGCGCCATATACTGGCGGATATAGGTAATGTTGCCGCCGATCTCTTTCTGCAACTGCTGCGCCTGGGCAGTGATATCCACGATCTCAAACAGTTGATGGATATCCAGTTCTCCGTGGCGCACATATTGATTATTGATGTGTACGATGTTGCAGGAAACCACACGATAGCCCAGTTTGCCCAAAATATAAGACTGGAAAGCGGCATCGTGATGATAGACATCCTTTACACTTGTGGAACTTTTTACCTCGTACAATGCGACATCTTTGTCGTCAAGTCTTTTCAGAATATCCACACTGCAGAACAAACCGTCCACGGAAAAAGAGGCTTCTGCGATCACGGGGGTCTTCTTTTCCATCAGTTCAGCGGTCATTTTGATCATTTCGCCCAGATCGCCGAAAGGCACTTCCGTAAAATCACCGAAGAGCCCCATTGCCAGATCGCCCACTTCCAGGCCGGTCTCCAGGACCGATTGATTCATACAAGAATCGTCAAATTCCTCCGGCATATTCTGCTTCAGCCAGAGCATTTTGGGACATTGCAAGCCGGAACAATACCGGGATTTGGAAAGACTATATTGCATATGACCAACTCCTATGTTCTGAATGATACTATATTACTACAGATAATAAGTAACTGCAACTTAAAGATTGTGATTTTTGCCTTAAGGTGGTATAATAACAAAAGTAATGATCATACCAAAGTGTCGTCAAAGGAGACGGAAATATGAACAAGAAAGTACTTTGGATCACGGAAACGGCGGTTATGCTGGCGCTTTTGGTTGCCTTGCAGGCGATCACCAAGCCGATGGGGCAGTTGGTCACCGGTTCGTTTGTCAATGCCGTTTTGGCGGTTTCAGCACTGGTTGCCGGTCTTTCCAGCGGCATCACCGTGGCGCTGATCTCCCCGGTGCTGGCATATCTGTTGGGGATTGCTCCCCAAATTCTGACCGTACCTGCTATTATGGCAGGCAATGTGATCTATGTTGTTTTACTGTGCCGGATCGCCGGTAAGGACAGCAGGAAGATCGCAAGGCAGATCCTTGCCTGGGTCAGCGCAGCCGTTGCAAAGTTTGCGGCGCTGTACGCCATTGTGGTCTGGCTTATCTGCGGCGTGTTTGCCGAAGGGTTGCTGGCATCCGGGGCGATGAAGCCGCCGATGCTGAAAATGCTTCCCGCCACTTTTTCCTGGCCCCAGCTGTTTACCGCGCTGATCGGCGGCGCTGTCGCTTTGCTGATCACCCCGGTCTTGCGCAAGGCGCTGCATAAATAAGTACAAATAAAAAGGAGAGGCGAAAGCCTCTCCTTTTTTATGCATTTACCGGAACCAAACGAAGATACAGAACAAGATGAACAGCAAAAATACAAGGAAAAATACGCCGCCGATGAGCAGACCTGCTTTCACGGAGCCTTTTATGATCTCCCAGGTCTCACCCTTGGAAAGATCGCTCAAATCGTTGTTTTCCGGTACATTTTGCTTCTGGTAACGCATATACCAGGGCATACCGTCCACATTCATCTTGGCTACGACTCTGCCGTCGTCACCTTCAAAGGTCTTTTTCTTCTTTTCCATTTATTTGTCCTTAAGGGCGGCTTCCAGTTCTGCCTGACGCTCCGGGGAGTTGTACAGATGGCAAGCGCAGAAATGGTCCTCTTCCAGTTCCTGGAAATCGGGCGCAAAGTGCTTACAAACCTCCATACACTTGCTGCAGCGGGTATGGAACTTACAGCCGGCAGGGGGATTTGCGGGGGAAGGAATGCTGCCTTCCAGCACAACACGGTCCATCTTATAGTCCGGATCGGGAACGGGAATTGCGGAGATCAGCGCCTGGGTGTAGGGGTGCATCGGATTTTCGAAGACCCGCTTGGTGGGCGCATACTCTACCATATTGCCCAGATACATAACGCCGACGGTGTCGGAGATATGCTCCACGACAGAGAGGTCGTGGGAGATGAACAGATAAGTAATGCCGAATTCCTTCTGCAGATCCCGCAGCAGGTTGATGATCTGCGCCTGAATGGACACATCCAGCGCGGAAACCGGCTCATCACAGAGGATAAAGTCTGGGTTCAGCGCCAAAGCCCGGGCAATGCAGATACGCTGCCGCTGTCCACCGGAAAATTCGTGGGGATAACGGTCTTTGTGGTACTCCTGCAGACCGCAGGCGCGCATAACACGGGAGATGTACTCGTCGTATTCTTCCTTGGGAACGATGTTGTGTTCCCGGACACCTTCGCCAATGATCTCGGAAACCGGAAGACGGGGAGACAGGCTGGAGTAGGGGTCCTGGAAGATGATCTGCACATTGGGACGGTTTTTCCGCAGATCGCTCTTGCTCAACTTAAAGATGTCCACGCCGTTAAAGAAAACTTCACCGTCGGTTTTTTCCTGCAGACGGAGAATGGTCTTACCAACGGTAGACTTACCGCAACCACTCTCGCCAACCAGACCCATAGTGGTACCCCGCTTGATCTTAAAGGAGATACCGTCTACGGCCTTTACATTGCCGATGGTCTTTTTGAAAAAACTGGACTTAATGGGGAAATACTTTTTCAGATTCTTAACGACCAGCAGATACTGTTCGTCGTTTTCTGCGCCATCGAAGCTGTTGATGCCGGTAGTGTTCTTATTCATTTCTTCTGCCATATCAAAGCTCCTCTACATTGGTGGATTTGGGATAGCCCAGTACTTCGCCCTGGTCAAAGAACCGGTAGCAGGAAACCACGTGGGTATCGCTGATACGGATCTCCGGGGGATACTGACCCTTGCAGTGTTCGCACTGCATCTCGCAGCGGTCCTTAAAGTAGCAGTAGTTGGGCATATTCACCGGGTTGGGAACACTGCCGGGGATGTTGTACAGTTCTTCCACTTCCTTGCCGACAACGGGCTTGGACTTCATCAGACCAATGGTGTAGGGGTGGCAGGGATTGTGGAAAATGTCCTCTGCAGTGCCTTTTTCGATCACACGGCCGGCGTACATAACCACCACATAGTCCGCCATATTTGCCACAACACCCAGATCGTGGGTGATCAGCATAATGGAGGAGTTGATCTTGTCTTTCAGTTCCCGCAGCAGGTCCAGGATCTGGGCCTGAATGGTCACATCCAGCGCGGTGGTAGGCTCGTCGGCAATGATCAGCTCAGGGGTACAGGCCAGCGCAATGGCAATCATCACACGCTGGCGCATGCCGCCGGACAGCTCGTGGGGATACATATTGTAGACGCCTTCCTTGTTGGCGATGCCAACCAGCTCCAGCATTTCCAGGGTGCGGGCCTTGACCTGCTCCTCGGTCATTTCGGGATGGTGCAGCTCCAGGACTTCG
>CALBJG010000143.1 GCA_937892865.1 uncultured Clostridia bacterium | reverse complement strand
GTACTGGAGCATACCGGCAAATTTGACGCCCTGGTAATCGCCCCGGTCAAACTTGTCGAAATCTTTCTTGTCAAAGGCCAGGGAAATTTCCTGGGCACGGTCGCCACGGAAGTTGAACAGCACAACGCTGTCGCCGTTGGCGATCTTGGCAACGGGAGCGCCGTCTCTTGCCACCACGAATGCGGGCAGATCCTGGTCGATGCAGCCGGTCTCGGCGCGGTAGGTCTCGATGGCTTCGGTGGCGGAGGCAAACATTCTGCCCTTACCCTCTACATGGGTACGCCAGCCGGCTTCCACCATGCCCCAGTTGGCTTCGTAACGGTCCATGGTGACCTGCATACGGCCGCCGCCGGAAGCAATGGCGTAGTCACAGCCCTCGCCGTTCAGTTGGGAAAGTACATCTTCCAACTGACCCACATACTCCAGCGCAGAAGTAGCGGGCACATCACGGCCGTCCAGCAGGATGTGGCAGTATGCCTTCTTCACACCCTCTGCCTTTGCCTGCTTCAGCAAAGCGATCAGGTGAGCGATGTTGGAGTGCACATTGCCGTCAGAGAGCAGACCGATGAAATGCATCGCCTTACCATCTTTTGCGTTGTTTACCAGGTCCAGCCAGGTGGCGGAGGCAAACAGAGTGCCGTTTTCAATGGACTCGCCGACCAACTTTGCGCCCTGGGAGTAGACCTGACCGCAGCCAAGGGCGTTGTGGCCGACCTCGGAGTTGCCCATATCCTCGTCGGAGGGCAGACCGACAGCGGTGCCGTGGGCTTTCAAATAAGTGTGGGGGCAAGTAGCCAGCAAATTGTCCAGCGTGGGAGTCTTGGCGACTACAACAGCATCGCCGCTGCCGCCGTCACCCTTGCCGACGCCGTCCATAATAACCAGAACAATGGGTTTTTCCATAAAAAATCTTTCTCCTAAGAATGTAGTATATGTAAAGAATACATCTTTATAGCCATATCATTTTACTACATTTTCTGTAAAGATACAACCATTTTTTGAATTTTTTCACATTTGGCAGAAAAATAGCCCCGGGGAAGCGTTGCTTTTCGGCACTTCCCCGGGGAAATGTTAAATAATTATAACAAAAGTGTTCAGATTCCGGTTTATCTAAAACGCGCTGTCCCTCACAAAATGTATTTTCTGACAAAAGGGATTTTTCTCAACAAATATACCGTACTCGAGGAAAGTAAAAAGATAATTACAGTTGTCAAAAGAACAGACAGAGGGGGAAACCATTGCATGGGGTATATATGCAGCGCTTTGACCATTAGATTAAGGAACAGCGGGTGAAGCAAATATACGCCGAAGGTCAGTTTTGAAAGGTGTAACACTATTTTGGATGCGGTATATGCTTTCCCAAATCCCGCCGCAGCTATAAATATAGAAACTGCTGCGACAGCTATCCAAACTTCAGAAAAAGCGCTTGCGGTTTTTGTAAACAGCAACACACAGGCACACGCAGCGGTGGGAATCATCGCGAATGCTGTCTTATGGCTGATTTTGGTCTTGCTGAATAACCCTCCGACGCACACATAAAACATAGGCGTGGTGATAGGGTAAGTAATAGGAACGGTATAACCGGAACATTCTGAAACACAAGGAGCAAGAATTGTAAAACCGAACAGCAACACAACAAAAATAAGAATTGCCTTGACAGATTGACTGTCAAAAAACGGTTTGATAACCGGAAGCAGGAGATATACACCTATAATGCTGTACAGATACATATGATCCCAAAGCGTACCGGTCAGAACATCTGTTACAGAAAGCAACAAAACATTTAGAGAAACTGTCTTAAGTTCAAAGGTCCGTTCAAGCATTGCGTAAAAAAAGCCTAATGTAAATAAAACTGCAAGAAAACGAAAAATGTTTCGGGACACTTGATCGTAATGGCAAACTTTCTGGTTGTTCAGCCAAAGGTATCCCGTAATGATAAAGAAAACGGGAACGTGCCACTTTAAACCGAGCGCAAAGGCGTTCAATATCTCACTCCAAGCGGCTGGAGCATTTGGATCGCTGCTGGTTGAAATCCCGATTGTATGAAACAGGACAACAGAACAAGCAGCAATAATTCGCAGGATATCTAAAAATGATTTGTGTGTGCTGGGAATTTGGACACAAGCTTTATTGTCCATTATTCATCACCTTGACTTTATTATCACTAATAGCGTTGCTATTAGTGATAATAAAGTCAACGCATTGTGTTTGTCAAGCCTGCATTTAGTTAAACTAATAGCACAGGACGGTGAGCACATTGAGGAATGCTTGCATCGCGCTGGGTATTTCCAGTGATCAAATTATTTTTGGCAGCGCAAAGACGGATCGCCAGAGTGCGATCAATGACAGATGTAGTGTACTTACTGATATGCAGTTTAAATATTTGTTGCATATAGTGGATCGCTATATTGCTGCTGTCAAAGATCGGTAACTTGGAGAATTTTCCATTTACACTTAGTCGTATAATTCACCTCATTTATAACAAAAGCAGCCCAGTGGGCTGCTTTTTTGCTGCAAGATTCAACATTAGTTTAATGTGCCTTCGGCCCGGGCAAACAGGCCGGCGATACGGCGGCGGAGATTCCGGCTTTCCGGGGTGTCCGCAGCGCCCTCCCGGTCAATCCACCGGGCAGATGCCTGCTGGGCCTGGGTGAGGGTGTGCAGGTCACAACTTAACGAGGCAACACGGAATACCGGCAGACCGGATTGCCGGCTGCCGAAGAAATCACCGGGGCCCCGCAGACGCAGGTCTTCTTCCGCGATTTTGAAACCGTCGGTGGTTTTGCACAGGGCTTTCAGCCGCTGCAGGGTGTCGGGGTTTTTGGTGTGAGAGGTGAGGATGCAGAAACTCTTGGCGCTGCCTCTGCCCACCCGGCCACGGAGTTGGTGGAGTTGGGAAAGACCGAACCGGTCCGCATCTTCAATGACCATCAGGGTAGCGTTTGGTACATCCACGCCAACCTCAATAACGGTAGTGGCAACCAGTACATCGGCCTGTCCTGCGGCAAAGGCGGTCATCACCGCTTCTTTTTCGCTGCCCTTCATCTGTCCGTGGATCAGGGCGATCCGCAAGTCCGGGAATACGGTTTTTTGCAGGGATTCCGCCCAGACCGTTGCGGCTTTTAAGCCCAGTTCTTCATTTTCTTCCACAGCGGGACAGACCACGAAACACTGATGCCCTTCGGAAACGTGTTTGCGAATAAAGGCGTTGATCCGGGAGCGGTAGGATTCATCCACCAGGAAACTGTCCACTGTCTGTCTGCCGGGAGGCAGTTCATCCAGAATGGAAACTTCCAGGTCGCCATACATCAGAAGCGCCAGCGTCCGGGGAATGGGCGTTGCAGACATAACCAGCAGGTGAGGGTCTGTGCCTTTGCCGGACAGAGCGGAGCGCTGTCCCACGCCGAAGCGGTGCTGTTCGTCGGTGATCACAAGCCCCAAATCGTGGAAAACGGTGCTTTCCGAAACCAGGGCGTGGGTGCCGATGATCAGTTGGGCATCGCCGTTTTCAATGGACTCCCGGGCGGTTTTTTTCTGCTTGGGGGTCATAGAGCCGGTGAGCAGAACGGTGTTGATGCCCAGGGGGGTAAGCAGTTTGGAAAGAGAGGCAAAATGCTGCTCAGCAAGGATCTCCGTAGGCGCCATCAGGGCTGCCTGATGTCCGTTTTTTACGGCAAGATAGGCGCTTGCCGCCGCTACCATCGTTTTGCCGCTGCCCACATCGCCCTGTACCAGTCGATTCATAGGCGCGCCTTTGCCCAGGTCTTCGGCGATCTGTCCGATGGCCCGGGTCTGGGCGCCGGTGAGAGTAAAGGGGAGAGCGTTATAAAAGGCGGAAAGGTCGGTGGTTTGGTAAGGCGGAACTTTCTTGGTCGCCCGGGATGCCCGGAGCAGAGAAAGACCGGCAGAGAATACAAAAAATTCTTCAAAGATCAGTCGCCGCTTCGCCATTTCCGCTTCCGCCATAGAGGCAGGCTCGTGGATGGCATAGTAAGCCCGGTCTGCGGAGATGATGTCATATTCCCGGCGTACTGCCTCAGGCAGGACTTCTGCAGGGGGATCGCAGATGGCAAGGGCCTGCTGAACGGCTTTCAGCATCGCCGCATTGGAAAGACCGGCGGTGAGGGGATAAAGGGGCAGGACCCGGCGGGTGGTGATCGGCGGGCTGTCGATGGCCTCAAAGGTGGGGTTGGTCATAGAGTAGCCGATGAAATCTCCGGAGACCGCGCCGTAAAAGATGTAGGACTTGCCGTATTCCAACTTATCAATGGCGTATTTCTGATTGAAAAAGGTGAGATTCAGCCGGGCGGTATGGTCCGCTACCTGCACTTTGGTCACATCCAGCCCTTTGCGGATATGGGCGGTGCGGGGGGTGTTCATCACCATCGCTTTGAAGCAGGCAGGCTTGTCCACTTCCAACTTTTCAATGGTCACAAGCCGGGTGCGGTCTTCGTAACCTCTGGGGAAATGGCAGATCAGATCTTCCAGCGTGAAGATGTTCAAATTGGCAAACTGTTTGGCCTTGGTAGGGCCGACGCCTTTCAGTATGGTAATGGGGTCGGATAATTTCGCCACGGTCTCACCTCCTTTTTACATAGTATAGCATATAAAAAATGAAAATGGTAGAAATTTCAAAAAATACGGGCAGCGAGAGATTTTTTCCCGAGGGAAGCGGCGGCGCCGAAGACATACTTTGTGTATTTCGAGGCAGCCGCCACGCACCACTGCGGAAAAAGATCCGCTGCCAATAAAATGAAAAAACTCCTTCCGAATGACTGATACCAATCATTAAGGGAAGGAGATATTTTCAGAGAAATCAATTAGGCCAGCTTGTTCAGCCGCAGGGTCATGCTGCTCTTTTTCCGGGCAGCAGTATTCTTGTGCAGAATACCCTTGTTGACAGCCTTGTCCACGATGACGATCGCGTCCTTGTAAGCAACTTCTGCAGCAGCGCGCTCGCCGCTTTCCAGAGCAGCCTCAAACTTCTTGATGACGGTCTTCATCTCGGACTTGTCAGCCTTGTTCTTCTCGTAAGCAACTTTGGAACGGATGACATCCTTCTTAGAGGACTTAATGTTGGGCATGGTGACACCTCCTATTCTGCAATTCTAATTTACGCAGTTACACATTATAACGCCTAATTTCCATAAAATCAATACCTTTTTTTATTTTTTTGCCTTTTTGGAAAACAGGCAGAAAAAAGCGCGAGCCAAATGGAATGGCGCTTTCGGGGAAACGGACAGAAAAAATGGCTGTCAAGACCTTTTTTTCGGACCGGAAAAATCGGCATTGTGAAAGTTTTGCACAGCAAAAAAGTGGCGGGTTTGTCGGAACGTGTCGAAATAACTTATGTAAACCTGAAAAGGCAAAAAAATCGAAGTTTTTCCAAAGAAAACACCTGTGGAAAAACCTGTGGAGAATGTGGAAAACTTAAGGTTATCAACAAAAAAACGGTAAAAATTATCCCCGGTCGGAGGTTTGCTTCCCGGGTGAGAAAAGTGGAAAAAGTTGAAGAAAAGGCGGCTGTGTGGGGCGTTATGTTGCCGCGGTTTTCCGGGAATTATTTCGGGAAAAACCATCAAAAAGTTGGCAAAATGTATAATTGATGCCCAACTGAACCCTTATTTCGCCCGATTGCGACAAAATTTTTGTCGATTTTGCACAAAACTGGAAACCGTATGATTTTTTGTCTCCGTGGGATACTGATTTTATCATTGCAAATACAGGAGGAACCTTATGCAGGGGAAAGTAGAGATCTGCGGTGTGAACACTGCGCGGCTGCAAGTTCTGTCCCAGGTAGAAATGGATGCGTTGCTCAAACGGGCAAAGGAAGGGGATGAAAAAGCCCGGGAGAAACTCATCGAGGGGAATTTAAGACTGGTGCTTTCGGTGATCCAGCGGTTTGAAAAACGGGGCGAAAGTCCCGATGATCTGTTCCAGGTAGGGTGTATCGGCCTGATGAAAGCCATTGCCAACTTTGATCCTACCAAACAAGTGCGTTTCTCCACCTACGGTGTGCCGATGATCGCCGGAGAGGTACGGAGGTACCTTCGGGATAATTCGGCGATCCGGGTCTCCCGGTCCATCCGGGATGTGGCATACCGGGTACTCCAGTGCAAAGAGGCGATGCTTCTGCGGTTGGGAAGGGAGCCTACCATCGACGAGGTGGCAGGCCAGTTGCAATTGCCCCGGGAGGATGTGGCGGAGGCGTTGGATGCGGTATGCGCGCCTATCAGTCTTTACGATCCGGTATATGCCGAGGGGGGCGATCCCCTGACCGTGATGGATCAGGTGCGGGATACGAAGAATATTGAGCATAACTGGATGGAGCAGATCGCCCTGCGGGATGCCTTTCAGCGATTGGGCAAGCGGGAAAAGCAAATACTGTCTTTGCGCTTTTATGACGGCAAGACCCAAATGGAGGTAGCCGGTATGGTGGGGATCTCCCAGGCGCAAGTGTCCCGGCTGGAAAAAAGCGCTATCAATACCATGCGAAAGTGCATTAGTTAAATTCCGGTTTGTCGGGCCGGATGCCCGGCCAGGCAATTCGTTACCAACCCTGGCGGTAGTCAAACTTCCGCTATAATGCTCGGTAACGAACAGAATGCATACCTTCAAATTCGGTTTGTCGGGCTGTTGCTCGAAAGGCATAATGCACAATGTACAATTAAGGTATTTTGCTTCGCAAAATGATTTAAATAGTGGCTGCAGGCCAC
>CALBJG010000142.1 GCA_937892865.1 uncultured Clostridia bacterium | reverse complement strand
GGATGGCTGCGCCGACAGCCACGCACTCGTCGGGGTTGATGCCCTTGAAACCTTCCTTACCGGTGAGGTTCTTAACGGCTTCCTGAACAGCGGGGATACGGGTAGAACCGCCAACCAGCAGGACCTTGTGCAGGTCGGAAGCGCTGAGACCGGCGTCGGACATAGCCTGACGGACGGGCTTCAGGGTGCGCTCGACCAGGTCTGCGGTCAGTTCGTTGAACTTTGCCCGGGACAGAGAAACGTCCAGGTGCTTGGGACCGGTGGCGTCAGCGGTGATATAAGGCAGGTTCACAGCGGTGGTGGTCATACCGGACAGTTCGATCTTTGCCTTTTCTGCGGCTTCCTTCAAACGCTGCATAGCCATCTTGTCGTTTGTCAGGTCGATGCCCTCAGCCTTCTTGAACTCTGCAACCAGATAGTCCATAATTCTCTGGTCGAAGTCGTCGCCGCCCAGACGGGTGTCGCCTGCGGTAGCCAGAACCTCCACGATGCCGTCGCCGATCTCCAGAATGGAAACGTCGAAAGTACCGCCGCCCAGGTCGTAGACCATGATCTTCTGCTCGGTTTCCTTATCCAGGCCGTAAGCCAGAGCAGCAGCGGTGGGCTCGTTGATGATACGCTTGACTTCCAGACCGGCGATCTTGCCTGCGTCCTTGGTAGCCTGACGCTGTGCGTCAGAGAAGTAAGCGGGAACGGTGATAACAGCCTCGGTGACGGGCTGGCCCAGGTAAGCCTCGGCATCAGCCTTCAATTTCTGCAGCACCATAGCGCTGATCTCCTGGGGGGTGTAGCCCTTGCCGTCGATGGTCACATGGTAGTTGTCACCCATATGACGCTTGATGGAAGCGATGGTGCGGTCTGCGTTGGTAACAGCCTGGCGCTTTGCCACCTGGCCGACCATACGCTCGCCGGTCTTGCTGAATGCAACCACAGAAGGTGTGGTGCGGCCGCCCTCGGCGTTGGCGATTACAACTGCTTCGCCGCCTTCCAGAACAGCAACGCAAGAGTTGGTTGTACCCAAGTCAATACCAATAATTTTACCCATAATATAATTCCTCCTATATGAAAGTTAAATGATTTACGATTTTAGTTGGCCACCTGGACCATTGCAAACCGGACGATCTTATCACCCAGTTTAAAGCCTTTTTGGAACACCTGCGTGATGGTGTTTTCTGCAACGCTGTCATCTTCTGTATGCATCACAGCATTGTGGATGTTGGGGTCGAAGACATCCCCGGGGTTACCGAAGATCTCCACGCCCAAACCGTTTAAGATGCCTACCAGTTGGGTCATAGTCATTTCCACGCCTTTTTTGTAAGCGGCATCTTCCGTTTCCTGATTCAGCGCCCGCTCCAGATTGTCATAGACGGGCAGGAGTTTTTCCACGGCGTCGCACTTGCCGTTGGAATAGGACTGTTCTTTTTCCTTGGTGGTGCGCTTGCGGAAATTATCAAACTCTGCGGCAAGACGCAGGAATGAATCGTGTTCTTCGTTATACTTTTCTTCCCAGTTGACTTCCGGGGTCTCAACCGTTTCTTCCACCGGTGTTTCTTCCACCGGTGTCTCTTCTGCCGGTGTCTCTTCTACCGGGATTTCCTTCTTTTCCTTTTTAGACACTTTTATGCCTCCTCGGAGTTTTTATGTTCCGGCAGTTGGGGCTGCTCGGGTTTGGCGAACATCTTGGAAAGGCTTTCGGCAAAGTAAGAAAGTCTTGCCGTGACCTTTGCGTAGTCCATTCGGGTGGGGCCTACCACGCCGATCATACCCTGCATACCGTCGCCGATATCGAACTTGGTCATAACCACAGATGTGTCCTTCAGTTCCTGGGCCACATTTTCAGGGCCTACCAGAACCTTTGTGCCGTTCTGATTCTGCATAATGGCAGGCAGATTGGCAAGGGCGTCTTCGTCCAGGGTGGTCATCAGCCGCTGGGCTTTGTCCACATCCCGGTATTCCGGCTGACCCAGCAGACGCATCTGTCCGGCCACAGCCATATTGGTGCTGTTCTGCCGGTTCAAAGCCTCTGCGGTAAATTCCATTACGACGGGGACCAGGCAGGATGCCGCCCCGGCGGAGTTCATCACCCGCTCCAAAAGTTCCTGAGTGAAATCATCCACAGCCACATCGGTCATCGTCGCATTCAAAACCGCGGCTAAAATTTTCAGATCTGACTCTGTGACGCTCACGGGCAACTTGATCAGTTTGTTCAGTACCTCATCATTGGAGAGCATCACCACCAGAATCACACTGCCGCCGCCGGTGAGAAGCAGATCAAAGTGCTTCACTGTTGCGCCGCCCTGGCGGGAAGCCACGGAAATGGCAGGCAGGTCAGTGGCCTGGGAGACCAGTTTTGCCACTTTTTCCACCAGTTTATCCACCCGTTGCATCTTTTCTTCGATGGCGGTGTTGATGGATGCAGTCTCATCCAAACTCAGCCGGTAATCCATCATCAGTTCATCCACATACAGCCGGTAACCGGCGGCAGAGGGGACACGGCCTGCGCTGGTGTGGGGCTGCTCCAGGTAGCCCATCGCCGTCAGGTCTGCCATCTCGTTGCGGATGGTAGCAGAGGAG
>CALBJG010000141.1 GCA_937892865.1 uncultured Clostridia bacterium | reverse complement strand
GTCTGCGCATTCAATCCGGAGCCTCTGGCGGACTTTATAGACTTCTTTTCCCTTGGGGAAGGCGAGGAGATCACCCCGGAGATCCTCCGTTTATATGATACGGCTAAGGCTGAGGGATGGACAAAGGATGCGTTCCTTCTTGCGGTATCTAAAATACCCGGTATCTATGTACCCTCTTTTTATGAGCCGATCTATAATGCGGATGGGACTCTGCAGTGTATAGAGGCAAAGGACGGCGCACCGGAAACAGTTACCAAGCGTATTATTGAAGATTTGGACAGCGCCTATTATCCAACGAAAATGATCGTGCCTTCCACAGAGATCGTACATGATCGGGCAAATCTGGAGGTATTCCGCGGCTGCATAAGGGGTTGCAGATTTTGTCAGGCTGGTTTTTCCTGCCGCCCGGTGCGTAAGAAAAGCGCGGCAGTTCTGTATCAGCAGGCTGTGGAAACTTTGGAAGATTCCGGGCATAATGAGATCACACTATCCAGTTTGTCCACTTCTGACTATCGGCAATTAAAAGAATTGACAGATGCAATGATCCCGTATTGTATGGATCATAAGGTGAATCTTTCGGTTCCGTCTTTGCGCGCGGATAATTTCTCCAGGGAACTGATGCAAAAACTGCAAACTCTGCGAAAAAGCGGGTTGACTTTTGCGCCGGAAGCCGGCACGCAACGCCTTCGGGATGTTATCAATAAAAATCTGACAGAAGAGGAGATCCTCTCTGCTTGTACCCATGCTTTCTCCGGCGGCTGGAACAATGTAAAACTCTACTTTATGTTGGGATTGCCTACGGAGACGGATGAAGATGTTCTTGGAATTACGGATCTTGTGTTTAAGATCATCAACGCCTGGAAAGAATACGCATCCAATAAAAAGCGCGGTTTGCGTGTCCATGTGGCAACGGCCTATTTTGTTCCAAAGCCCCATACGCCGTTCCAATGGGAAAAGCAGATCACACCGGATGAGTACTTGCGCCGTTGTAAATTGCTGAAGAGCCATTTTTATTCCAAATCCATTGAATACAATTATCACGCTCCGGATTTAAGTCGCCTTGAGGCTGTTATGGCCCGTGGTGATCGCCGACTGGGAGCCGTGATGGAGGAAGCGGTGAAGAATGGCGCACGGTTGGATGGCTGGGACGAGTTCTTCTCTTATAGCGCCTGGTTGGATGCCTTTGCAGCCTGCGGAGTAGATCCGGATTTCTATACCGTCCGTGGATTCGATGAGCAGGAGACGCTTCCGTGGGATATGATCGATGTTGGCGTGAGCAAAACATTTCTGCGTAAGGAGCGGGAAAAAGCCTACAATGCTGATGTAACGCCTGATTGCAGGCACGGTTGTAGCGTTTGTGGCGCTAATTGCCTTTTGCAGGAGGTGGGATGCGATGTATAGAATGTTATTTAAAAAGACCGGCAATTCTGTTTGGATATCCCACCTGGATCTGATGCGGCTGTTCCAGCGGGCATTCAAACGGGCGGGCCTGCCATTGACCCACACCCAGGGATTTAATCCCAGGCCCTCGGTGTCTATCGCGTTGCCGCTCTCTGTCGGTGTGTCCAGTGTGTGTGAATTGCTGGACTTTGATCTGGATGGAGAACAAGTGGACTGCGATGAGATTACAAACCGTTTAAACCGGACGCTTGTTGACGGTATTGAAGTGCTTTCCGTTTATCAAGGCGGCAGAAAACTTCGGGAATTGTCACTGCTATCTTGCAAAGTTATAATGGAGTATGATAACGGTGTGCCTTTTGATGCTTGCGCATCGATACGCGATCTTTTTGCAAAGAGCAGTTTGATTGTACCTAAAAAGACAAAAAGCGGTATGCAGGATCAGGACATCATTCCTATGATCCGCAAAATGGATATTTCAGAAAAGAATGGGGCAGTGGAACTGAATGCTTTAATCTGTTGCCAGAATCCTACTTTGAATCCGCAACAACTGGTAAGTGCAGTTTTACTGTACTTGCCGCAATTTGCGCCGGATTTTTCGAAATGCTGCCGGCAGGAATTGTATGATAACAAAGAAACCATATTCAGATAAGGAGACCGTTATGGAAATCAATCCTAATTATATTTTGGAAGACTGCCCTATTTGCAGAGGCAATGGCTTTTTGATGCACGAAGGCGGTTGGAATGTTCAGGTGGAGTGTAGCGATTGCAGCGCCCATACTGTGTATGTGGAATATTCCTCTGATGCAGAGAAAAAAGCGGCAGAAGAGCAGGTCGTACGCCTTTGGAATCTGGGAAAAGTCATTAAAAGTGACGTAGGCGAATAATTTTTCAGAAAAGATAAAAATAATGCTTGCATTTTTTGTCGCGGTGTGTTACTATACTTTGGCAACCGCGTGTTGCAAGCATATATCCGGGTGTGGCGAAGTTTGGTATCGCGCTTGAATGGGGTTCAAGAGGCCTCGAGTTCGAATCTCGACACTCGGACCAAAAAGCAAAGACGACGATTGTTGTCTTTGCTTTTTTCTTTTGTTTTGGTAGGTGAATGATATGGATCGACAGATTCGAAAATTATATATTGAAGCGACTTCTGCCTGCAATTTGAATTGCAGTATGTGTTTTCGACACGGCTGGATCAATGAAGAAATCGGAACAATGGCCGCCGCTACCATAGAGAGATTGTTGTCATCATCACGGGAATTGCCTGCCTTGGAGCAAGTTATGTTCTCCGGTATGGGTGAACCATTAGTGAATCCGCGAATTGGTGAAATGATCAAAATATTTCACAACCGGGGTGTTCGTACAGAACTGTTGACGAATGGCACAATGTTGACTGCAGATCGAATTCAAATGCTTGTCGACAGCGGTTTGGATATGTTGTGGGTGTCTGTAGATGGTTTTGAACGGGCAAGTTATGAAAAAGTACATATCGGCTCACAATTTGATCTGATTACAAATAATCTTTCACTTTTTCAAAAATTACGCCGCAACTGCAAACTTGGCATAACATTTGTAATCATGAAGGATAATGTTCACGAATTGAAATGTATCAATGCGTTTGCTGATAAATACGGTGTTGATATGATCAACTTGAGTTACGCCATACCGGGTGACGCCACTACACCGGAAGATGCCTTGTACGACAGTGTGTACAGTGTGGGAAAACAGTATCGTGTAACTGAAGGCGAACATATGTCACCGCCGAAGGATTATTGTCCGTTTGTCGGTGAAAACGGATGTTTTATAAAATGGAATGGAGACATCGTCCCTTGTATGCAGCTGCTTCACGGGTGTTACACATATTTTTACGAAGAACGGCGCAGAATCCATTATAAAAGTTTTGGTAACATAATGGACAGTAGTATTCAGGAAATATGGGCAGGGGAGGCATACAGCGATTTTCGCCGGAGAGTGCTGAATTTTGAATTTTCAGACTGCACGTATTGTATGGGCTGTGAGGACCGTTTGGAGAATATAACCGATTGCTCCTACAGTCCGTTTCCTACCTGCGGCGCATGCCTTTGGGCGCAAGGAATTGCAAGATGCCCTTAATGCTAAAATAACAAAAATAATGCTTGATTTTTCCAAAAACCTATGATATACTACCGTAGTCTGAAATCAAGGTGAGTCCTCTGCGGCGCCGGGAACCATATCGCCGGAGCATACGCTGTACGAACGCCTAATATTAAGGAGGACAAAGATATGGATTTGGTAAAGGCATTGTCCAGCCAGTACATGAAGCCTGAGCTGCCCGAAATGCGGGTTGGCGACACTGTTCGTGTGCATGTGCGGATCAAGG
>CALBJG010000140.1 GCA_937892865.1 uncultured Clostridia bacterium | reverse complement strand
CAGACGGATGAGGTGTCTTTATTTCAATCCGTCCGCTCCGCGGACACCACAACTGTCAACTGACAACTATCAACTGTCAACTATCAACTGACAACTTTCTCCCCCCGGGGGAAATATTTCTGCCACAGGGCGTCTTCCGGGCTGCCCGGGGCATACATTTTTTCCTGTTTCATCATTTCTCCGGGCAGTGGCATATCCGCAAGAAATACCTTCAACGAATAGCAACTGACATCGTCCATATTCTGGAGCATAAGGGTCATCACCGTCAGCAGCCGCTCCGGCAGGGTGGAATTGGTCATTTCCATACCCAGGCTGTTTTTATATACCGCTCGGATCTCCGCCTTATCCGGCATATTGTCCTCTTCATCCCGGATTTGGATGCAGCCGCCCCGCAACTGGGTCTCCAGGCGCTTGTATTCTGCCGCAGATTGTACTGTCGCTTCCTCCTGCTTCTTAACGGAGCGGAAGAATATCTGCACAGCCGCTTTTTGCTGTACCTTCTTTGTGGGCTTTACCACATCCGGGTAATTGCTGTGGGCGACCATATCATTGTAAAGGGCGACCAGCCGCCGGATCATCAGATGCATAAATTCTTTCAGTTCCTGCTTGTCCAGGAAATCCTGATCCGCCTCCCGGATCCACTGGGGCAACAACTCTGTCCGGGCCAGACATTGCCACAAAATGGCATCCTGATCCCAGCCATACCGACTCCGGTCAAACCCTTTGCACAGCGGATCTTCCTCTTTGGGTTGAAGCGCCTCGATCCCATCCAGCATATCCCGGATGCTGTGCATCACCAGCGGCCAGGTCTCATTGGTGCATTCGGTGTAGAGCATCTGGGCAACACGCCTGCCGTCGGGAGTATCGAAGCAGCGGATATTCTCCACGAACAGTTTATAAACTTCCTCCAGGTAGACCATATCGTGTTCGTCCCGGGCGCGGCTGATGTGCTGGCACAGCAGGAGCATTTTCTGCTCATAGTGCCGCGCGCCGATGCACTTGCCCCGGAACTCGTCATCGGTCAGATCCTCTGTATCGTCCTGCTCATCGTTGAGCCACAGATAGTCCTCCAGATCTTCCTGCAGTTCCATTACCCGGTTGGCTTTTTTGCCCTCCCGGTCATAGTAAACGTCCACCATATTTATCGTCAGCATAATAATGGTAAACATATTGATCAAAAAGAATACTGCAAAGGCGCTGCCATTTCCCGCCACCGCGGAAATACCCGCGCCGATGGTAGCGCCGATGGAGTAGTAGGTGTATGCGGCAAAAGAAGAGAAGATGGGCTTAATGAGTTTGCCTTCGGCGATGTTGTCCCAGTAGATGACCACGCTCCGGTCAGAGAGCATACTCATAACAGAAATGGAGATGAAGGTCAGGGACAGCAGCGCGGCGTAGTACTCCAAAAGGTCTTTCACCGGCACAGACCAGGTAAGGTCGATACCCCAGTACCCCGGAAGCCACAGAGGAGGGCCGATCAGCGCCAGACCCAACCCGGTAGCCATGGCTAAAACGGTTTTTTTGTTCTTTTCAAAGTAATCGAAATCCTCGCTGTTCCGATTGTCGGAGATATCTCCGGCAGCCTGCCAGGCGATATACGCCACATAAAGGGATAACACGCCCACGATCAGTTGGGCGACCCAGGTGTATCTGTTAAACATCGTGGCGACCTGGCGCAAAATGATCGCTAAGAGAAATACCCCGACGATCATCAGTGGATCTGTCCAGTTTTGCACCCGGATCTCTTTCTTTTTCCGTTTGGGAACGCAAGGGGAACAGACCCAAATACCCGCCCCCAAAGCAACAACCAGCACCACTGTCATAATGATGGCAAATGTCCGGTTGGTTCTGAACAGAAAGAGCACAGAATACCGGATATTATCCAATATGACCCGGATGCTGTCGAGTATAACGGGGGCCTCCTTCAGCCATTTGGGGAAGTTACTGCTCAGCCACGTACCGGCGCTGAGGGCCATGGTCACCAGCAGGGTAAATATCCAAAACCGCACCTTTTCCAATCTGCTGATTTCATATTGCATCTCTATCTTTCCTCTCGCGG
>CALBJG010000139.1 GCA_937892865.1 uncultured Clostridia bacterium | reverse complement strand
TTCAGTTCTCCGACGGTCATCCTCTGACCATGGAAGACGTGCTGTTTAACTACTATGTCTACTTAGACCCTGTGTACACCGGCTCCAACACCCTGTACTCCACCGATATTTTGGGTCTGGACGAGTACCGCACCCAGACCGTTGGTTCTTCCTCCGGTGACAACGATGACCTGATCTCCGACCAGGCCGCATCCAGAGCCCAGGCCCGTATGATGGAACTGGTTTCTCTGTACCAGGCAAAGCGGAAGGCATCCTCCACCAGCGAGGTTTCTATCGCGGAAATGAAGGACGCCATCAACGGCCACAGCCTTTCTTCCGGCTATAAGTCCGCTATCTCCAACGATGCTTCCGCAGTTTCCAATGCAGACCTGCTGAAGGATTACGAGTACGCCCTGGAACTGTTCAAGGAAGAACTGGGCAGAGACTACCTCAGCGCCCAGGAGTCCTACACCGACGCACCTTATGATACCCACGAAGAGTTCAAAGATGAGATCTTCTGCTTCCTGTTCACCGAAGGCTATGTTTCTGTTGAGTACGCAGAAGGCGCCGACGGCAAGAAAGATCGCACCCAGATCAAGGAACTGACCAAGAACTATCCCGCTTCCATCACCAGCAAGGAAGCCGCTATTGACTATGTTTACAACGATAAGGTCAGCACTGCGTTGGATCAGATCCTGCTGTACTGGGCAACCGGTACGACTCTGGCCACCGAGTATGCCGCAAAGGCAAAGGAAGTCGTCCTGCATGAGAATGTAGGCGCAGACGGCTCTCTGGCTGTGCAGAATATCTCCGGTATCGTTTCCCTGGGCCATACCGACAAGGCCGGCTCCAAGATCACCGTCAACGGCACCGAGTACACCATCGCTTCCGGCCACAATGATGACGGCACTGTTACCAATGCGGAAGAGTACGATGTTCTGCAGATCACCATCGACGGCATCGACCCCAAGGCGATCTGGAACTTTGCAGTTACCGTTGCGCCCCAGCACTACTACGGCGAGGGCAGCAAGGTTGCTATGGACATCGCTAACAATAAGTTCGGCGTTGAGTTCGCAAGTTTTGACTTTATGTCCGATGTTATCCAGTCTCCCCGTAATGTGAAACTGCCTATGGGCGCAGGTTCTTACAAGGTTACCGACAGCGATAATAACGACAATCCCGGTGAGAATAACTTCTACAAGGACAATGTTGTTTACTTCAAGGCAAATGACAAGTTCTCCACCACCGGCGCAGGCATCGAAAATGCCAAGATCGCAAAGATCCGCTATCAGATCGTCAGTTCCAACAACGCCATCACCGCGCTGGAAAGCGGCACTGTCCACTACATTTCCCCCGCGCTGACCAATGCCAACTATGAGAAACTCCAGGGTATGGAAAGCAAGGGCTTCAAGATGCTCTCCACCGATCAGTTGGGTTACGGTTACATCGGTGTCAACGCAGCCAAGATCAACGATATCAACCTGCGTAAGGCCATTATGTGCGCAATGAACACCGCCCTGGCGCTGGACTACTACCGCGCCGGTACTGCAGAGCAGATCTACTGGAATATGTCCAAGGTCTCCTGGGCATATCCCGACGGCGCTTCCGCCACCGATAACGGCAAGGACTATCCCCAGATGGGCACTTGGAACGAGGATACCGCCCGGGCAAATATCAAGAAGTATATGGAAGCAGCCGGTGTCAGCGCCGGTGACGGCGATCTGCGGATCACCTTCACCATCGCAGGCTCTACCCTGCAGGATCACCCCACCTACAAGGTCTTCCGTGATGCTGCAACCCTGCTGAACGATATGGGCTGGGAGATCAGCGTTGTCTGTGACACCCAGGCTCTGACCAAGATCAGCACCGGTTCTCTGGCTGTTTGGGCGGCTGCATGGTCTTCTGCGCTGGATCCGGATATGTACCAGGTCTACCACAAGGATTCCTCCGCAACTTCTACTCTGGCTTGGGGTTACAACCACCTGCGCAACAGCGGCTCTGCCGAAGAAACCCAGATCCTCAACGAATTGAGCGATCTGATCGACCAGGCCCGTGAGACCAACGATCAGGCTACCCGTTCCGATCTGTACGAGCAGGCAATGGGTTATGTGCTGGATCTGGCAGTGGAACTGCCCGTCTACCAGCGTGATGTTCTGTATGCTTACAACTCCAAGGTCATCAATTCCGATACCATTCCCTCCGAGATCAACCCCTACTCCTCTCCTCTGGACCGTATTTGGGAACTGGAATTCGCCAACTGATAAAGGGCGTGTCAAACTATGTTAAAATACATTCTCAAAAGACTGGCCTATTCTGTGCTGGTCTTGGTAGGCGTTTCTCTGATCATTTACTTTCTGACCAGATTGATGCCCATCGACTTTGTCCGTGATAAGGTCAACTCCATTCAGACCTCCGGCGCCACCGTCTCTGCGGAGATGGTGGATGCCATGTATAAGTCCTACGGCCTCAGCGCCGATGCGGGCTTTACAGACATTATGGAGGGCTATTTTAACTGGCTGGGCGACCTGGTAAAACTGGACTTGGGCACCAGTTTTAAGTACGGTATTCCCGTCAGCGAGAAGATCGCTATGCATATGGGTACATCTTTTGCCATTGCCCTGATCGCAACGATCTTTGAGTTTATGATCGCCATTCCTTTGGGCATTACTGCTGCGACCCACCAGTACAGCCTTCGGGACTATGTGGTCACCATTTTGGTGATGGTGGGTATCAGCCTGCCTGCTTTCTTCTTCGGCAACATCCTCCGGGGTGTGTTCGGTGAAGGTGGTTTGGGTTGGTTCCCGTCTTTGGGTCTGCAATCTGCAGGCGCGTCTTTAAGCGGTATTGATCTGCTGTTTGACTATGCCCACCACGTATTTTTGCCGGTGCTGACGGTTGTGATCTTAAGTATCGGCGCCAGAATGCGTATGACCCGTACCAATATGCTGGAAGTGCTGAACTCCGACTATATCCGCACCGCCCGGGCAAAGGGCTTAAAGGAAAAGGTCGTTATCAACAAGCACGCATTCCGCAATACCATGATCCCTCTGGTCACATCTTTGGCAGGCTTACTGCCCAGTCTGTTCTCCGGCGCGATCATCACAGAGCAGGTCTTTGACCTGCCCGGTATCGGTAATAT
>CALBJG010000138.1 GCA_937892865.1 uncultured Clostridia bacterium | reverse complement strand
GAACCCGCCTTCACGGCTTGGGAAGCCGTTGTATTACCGATATACGAACCCTGCGCATATGCACTTGTGAAATAGATTATAACAAAGAAAACAAGAGAAAGCAACCTTTTTTTGTCGCCCTTGCGTACAAAAAAACAGCACCCCGGAGGGTGCTGTTTTCTTTATATATGTATCAGAAATTCTCGACAGTGGGGATCTCTTCCACAGCAGCAGGCTTAATGTTGTTGTAGAAGTTGACCAGGGTAGCCTCCATATAGGGAACGACCCAGATAGCAGCGATACCGAAAGTGATACCAACCAGCAGAAGCCAGCCGATGAAACTTAAGGAAAGAACGAACAGTTCCATCTTGTGACCTTCCATCATAGCCTTGGAGCGGTTGATGGCTTCCCGGGCGCCGATACCCTTGTTTTCAGCAACGATGAACATCGTCTGGGAGTAAGAAAGACCCTTAATGATGCCGGGGATGTAGAACAGCAGGCTCCACAGCATAGTGAACAGACCTACCAGGAAAGTTGCCTTGAAAGCAGCCCAGAAATCGTCGAAGCCGGAGAAAGCGTCCTTCGGTTCGGGTTTCTTGCCCAGGTTGACCAGCGCCAGATAGACGCGAACAAGGCTCAAAGACAGAGCGGGGGTCACGATCACGGTGACTACAGCGCCAACGCCGGGGATCAGACCTGCCAGAAAGCCGGCAACACCGGAAACAGCGCCAATGATCAAAGTGATCACAAACAGCGCGCCGATATTGCCCTTAATCTGTTCTTTTGCCATTGCTTTTAATTCTTGCCGTGTTTTCATAAAGATACCTCCTGTATTTTTTAGGATATGCTGATTATAGCACACTTTTTTCCAAATGTAAAGAATTTATGAATAGACAGAATAGCAGTTGATAGTTGTCAGTTGACAGTTGACAGTTGATAGTTGTCAATTGGGCCATCCCGCCCTCGCAATGACACGATTTTTACATTGTTCGTTACCGAGCATTATAACGGAAGAAAAACATTGATTCGCGTTCTTAACGAATTGTCAGCGGCGACTCGCCGCCCGCCCTTAAGAAATTCTTAAGTGGTAAAATATCGGATTTTTGCTATAATGGGGCTGAAAAAAGAATTTTAAGCGAGGCAATTTTATGGCTGACATTCTGCGCATTTTGGATACGCCCATGGAGACCCCGACGCTTTTCGGCTGGTTTCACATTTTGTGGCTCATCATCACCGGCGCTGTGACATTTCTGCTCTGCCGGTTCGGCAAAGGCAAAGAGAAAGGCATCATTCTCTGGACATCGGTGGTAGTGATCCTCTTGGAAATTTACAAGCAGATCAACTACTCTTTCTCCTATGAAAACGGCATCACCTTTGACTACCAGTGGTACGCATTTCCCTTCCAGTTCTGCTCCACGCCAATGTATATCGGCCTGCTGGCCGGCCTGACAAAAGGCAAATTTCACGACGCCCTGTGCAGTTACCTGGCGACCTTCGCCCTTTTTGCGGGTCTGTGCGTTATGATCTACCCCGGGGATGTGTTCATCGGCACACTGGGCATCAACATCCAAACTATGATCTGCCACGGCTCAATGGTGGCTATCGGCATCTACCTTTTGTATACCGGCTACGCCAAACAGAAAACCATCTTAAAAGCCGCATCTGTCTTTGCGGTGTGCGTGTGCCTTGCGGCGATCATGAACGAGATCGCCCACATATCCGGCCTGGAAGAAACATTTAATATGTTCTTTGTCAGCCCCTATTGGGAGTGTACCCTGCCCGTTTACAGCCTGGTGCATAACGCAGTCCCCTTCCCCATCAACCTGCTGATCTACATTTTGGGCTTCACCGCCGCTTCCTGGATCATCCTGCTGGTAGCCATCGCTATCTCCCGCATCCCCCACCGCACCAAAGCCTCCCCCTCGGTAACCCACCGCACCAAAGCCTTCTCCCGGTAACGCACAATCTTCATTGTCATTGCGAAGCCCCGCAGGGGCTGTGGCAATCTCGGCGCACAATGCACAGTGCACAATGCACAGTGCATAATGCACAATGAATGTGTCCGCAAAGCGGACGGATTTAAATCCATTTTGCATAGCAAAATACCGAAACTATCAACTGACAACTATCAACTATCAACTAAAAAAGCACCCCAAATGGGGTGCTTTTTTTAGTTGTTATCAGGGTCCTCCCGGC
>CALBJG010000137.1 GCA_937892865.1 uncultured Clostridia bacterium | reverse complement strand
TCAGGTCGTTGATAGCGACAACCTCGAAGCCCTCAGCGCCGAACATCTGACGGAAAGCCAGACGGCCGATACGGCCAAAACCATTGATAGCAACTTTTACAGACATGATAAATTCCTCCATTTAATAACTTACTGCTTTGCGCAGCATTGTAGATAAAATCGCTTCGGGGAAAAGACCCCATACAGTGCCATTATACTATAAGAAAATTCTGTTGTAAAGTAGCGGATTTGTAAAAATCCATCTTTTTTTATCGATTTTCATTGACATAGATGTCAAAAACCGGCGTTTCGGAAGAATTCCTCTGCTTGTCGCAGGGTAGCCTTTATGCTGCCCTGGAAAAAGCCCGGTTTGCCGCCGCCCCGTCCGTCCAGCGCCTTTGCCATTTCGCTGCCTAAAGTCTTTACATCTGCGCCGGGGCAGGCAAGGCATACATGATAATTACCCTCTTCTCCGGAGAGGACCGCAGCGATGCCGCCGCAGGAATTTGCAATGACCTCTGCCAACACCCGGACATCACCGGGGATAAGGTCTTTTTCGAAATGCAGGCAGTTGCCTTTTCCTGCGTAATCTTTGGCAATAGAAGCAAAGACCTGCCTTTGCAGACCGGAAGCCCGGAATTTTTCCTGGGCCAGGGCATCGTTCATCCGCTGGGCTGCGCTGCCGGTCTCCAAGATCTTTGCGCTGAATGCCTGAGAGACCAGTTTGTTTTGTTCATAGACGCGGCTGAGCATAGAGAGGGCTTTGCCGCCGCAGGCCATTTCAATGCGGACACCCTGATGGAATTTTACGCAGGAGAACAGTTTGATAAGACCGATCTCCCCGGTGCGTTCCACATGGACGCCGCAGCAGGCGCATTTGTCATAGCCGGGAACATCCACCACCCGTACCGGCCAGGGCAGATCTTTTTTGCTGCGGTAGCCCACATTGGGCAGTTCCTCCGGGGCGGGATACCAACATTTCACCGGCAGGTTTTTCCAAACCGCTTCATTTGCTTCTTTTTCAATTTGGGCCAGCGCCTCGGCAGGGATCATTCCGTCAAAATCGATGGTCACCAGATCCGCGCCCATATGAAAGCCCACATTGTGGTAGCCGTACATCCGGTGAATGATGCCGGAAACGATATGCTCGCCGGTGTGCTGCTGCATCCGGTCAAACCGGCCGGCGTAATCGATCTTGCCGGTGACGGTACTGCCTATGGGCAATGCTTTGTCACAAAGGTGGAGGATGCTTTCCTCTTTTTCCCGTACATCCAGCACCCGGGCATCTCCCAACATACCGGTGTCGCAGGCTTGGCCGCCACCTTCCGGATAAAATGCGGTGGCATCCAAAGTCACCAAAAAGCCTTTCTCTGATTCCACGCAGCCGGTAACAGTAGCGGAGAATTTTTCCAGATGGCAATCTTCGTAATATAGTTTCCGTGTTTCCATAGTAACACCTCGTTTGTTGTTCAAATTCTGGTTTAACGCGCTGTTCGCAAAGCCTTCCCCTTGAGGGGAAGGTGGCAGCCCGTAAGGGCTGACGGATGAGGTGTAGCCCCAAAGGGGCGTATTGCGAGCATCTCCACCTCATCAGTCACCTGCGGTGACAGCTTCTCCTCAAGGAGAAGCCTCTATGTACGTCTAACCAACTGCTCGACAAACCGGAATTTGAATATGTTTTTTGTTCGTTACCGAGCATTATAGCGGAAGCACGATTAGATTCGCGTTGGTAACGAATTGCCCGTCGGGGCATCCCGACAAACCGGAATTTGTCTATCTGTTTGGGATATTGTAACACAAGGGAAATGTGTTTGCAATGATAGGACATCTTGTCGATGGATTTTGTTTGAAAAATAGCCTTGTTCGTGCTTTTTCTATGGAAATAAGCGGTAAAATTAGGAAAAAACCAAGGAGGACAGGCTATGCAGTGCCAGAAATTGAAAACTTATATGGAAACCGGACGGGTGGTGTTTTTGCCTCCCAGAGCGATCCGGCCCAATCCGGAACAGCCCCGGAAGATATTTCATGAGGATGCCCTGGAAGAACTGGCCCAAAGCATCAGCCGCCACGGTATTTTGCAGCCGCTGTCTGTCCGCAGAGTAGGGGCAGGGTATGAACTCATCGCCGGGGAGCGGCGTTTGCGGGCAGCCCAAATAGCGGGTCTGTCGGAAATTCCCTGCATTGTAATGACGATGGACGATAAGGAGTCCGGTATGGCGGCGCTGGTGGAAAACCTGCAGCGGCAGGAACTGGACTTTATTGAAGAGGCAAAGGGCATCTGCCGGATGATGGATGTGTGGAATATGAGCCAGGAGCAGGCGGAAAAAGCCCTGGGGAAAAGCCAAAGCGCCCTTTCCAATAAACTGCGGCTTTTGCGCCACTCAGAGCCGGTGCTCCGGGCAATCCGGGAGGGAGGCCTTACCGAGCGTCACGCCCGGGCGCTTTTAAAACTGTCTGCAGAGCCGGAAAAACTGATGGCCATCTCTATGATCACCAGGCTGAATATGAGCGTTTCCCGGACGGAGCAGTACATAGAATCGCTCCTTGCCGAGCCAAAGGAAAACGCCCCCAAAGCCAATGTGGGAGCGTTTCTCAAAAATGTCAATCAAAGTCTTGCCCGGATCCAACTGAGCGGCATTCCCGCCATTTCCGAGTGCCGGGAAACAGAAAGTATGATCGTATTGAATATAACCATTCCCAAATTATAAAATGGTGTCCATTTGGGAAGTAAGGCGCATTTCTTCCCCGGTAATGGGGTGGGAAAAGGACAAACTTTTTGCGCAAAGGGATTGGGTCAGCAGACCCAAAGATTGAGAAAAGGCTTTGGAGTCTTCCGAGCCGTACTGGGGATCGCCTAAAATGGGGTAGCCCCTATAGGCGCAGTGGACACGGAGTTGGTGGGTGCGTCCGGTGATGGGACGCAGGGATAACTTGCTGTACCCTTCATTTCTTTCCAAAACTTCAAATTCTGTTACAGAGGGTTTGCCGGATGGGTCTACATACCGCAAAAGGCTGGGCAGTTCCCGCCGGGCAATGGGGGCATCGATGATGCCGCTGTTTTCTGCCGGTCCGCCGAAGACCAAAGCGCGGTAGGTTTTTTGCAGCATTCCTTTTGTATGCAGGTCGGTGAAAAGGGCGTGGATATGGGAGTTTTTCGCCAGCAATACGATGCCGAAAGTGTCCCGGTCCAGCCGGGTCACCGGATGGAAAGCGGAGTTTTGCCCGGTGGTTTGGTAGTGATGCAAAACCCGGTTTGCCAATGTACCGGTCATAGTTGCCCGGGAGGGGTGTATCAGCATACCGGCAGGCTTGTCCACAGCCAGAATATGGTCATCCTCATAAAGGATCGTCAAGTCCCCGGCTTCTGCCGGGTATTGGGGCGTTTCCTCGTCCAGAGGGACGGTGATCACGTCCCCCGGCTGCACCGGATAGTCCGTATGTTGGGACATGCCGTTGACAAACAGTTTGTCCTGCCATTTCAACCGGTTCATCAGCCCTGTGGAAATTTTCATTTCCTCTTTCAAGATCGCGGAAAGCCGTCCACAGCGGGTTGCCGTATATGTTAACTCCATATTACCACCACCTTTCAAATTCCGGTTTGTCGAACCGTACCATCTATCGTGTCATTGCGAACCAGTGACCGATGTCACTGGTGTGGCAATCTCAAAAACCGTT
>CALBJG010000136.1 GCA_937892865.1 uncultured Clostridia bacterium | reverse complement strand
CCGGACAGCTGGTGGGGGAATTCCTTAACACGCTGTGCGGGTTCGGGAATATGTACCATCTCCAGCAGCTCAACAGCCTTCTTCATGGCCTTCTTCATGCTCATGCCCTGGTGGCGCACGAAGGTCTCAGCCAGCTGGTTACCGATGGTGAACACGGGGTTCAGGCTGGTCATAGGCTCCTGGAAGATCATAGAGATCCGGTTGCCGCGGATCTGCTGCATCCTGGCGGTGGGGGTCTTGACGATGTTCAAGGCCTTTCCGTCGCCGGTGTTGAAGCGGATCTCGCCGCCAACGGTCTGACCGCTGGGACGCTGTAAAAGTTGCATCAAAGAGAGGCTGGTAACAGACTTGCCGCAGCCACTTTCACCCACGATGCCAACAGTAGAGCACTTGGGAACATCAAAAGTAACGCCGTCAACAGCCCGCACAGTACCGATGTCGGTAAAGAAGTAGGTGCAGACATTGTCGAATTCCACAACATTGTTGGGATTTTTCATTGTGGTGGTATACAGGGCAGGATCTTTGCCTGCATCTTCCCGCTCTTTTTCCAACTTTTTGGTCACCTTGCGGTTGAAACGGGAGATCTGGCTGGAGGTCTTGGCAGAGATATAGCCAACTTCCTTTTTGTCTTTTTTCTTGAAGATGCTCATATTTCCACCCCTCTCAACGTTTCATCTTGGGATCGAAAGCATCTCTCAGACCGTCGCCTACGAAGTTAAAGGCGATAACGGTCAGACAGATCAGCAGACCCACGGGAATCCAAATGTAAGTGTAAGTGATCATAGACTGGGCGCTGGTTGCCACAGAGTTGATCATAGTGCCCCAGGTAGCCATGGGGTGCTTCACGCCCAGACCCAGGAAGGAAAGGGTGGACTCAGTCAGAATGACGCTGCCCAGACCCATGGTAGCGGTAACGATCAACTGGGGCATAACATTGGGGATCAGATGGCGGAAGATACGCCGTCTGACCGGCAGGCCGGTGGCTTCGGTCGCGACCATAAAGTCCTGATCCCGAAGAGCCAGGATCTGACCACGGACCAGACGGGCAATACTTGCCCAACCCAGGAAGCCCAGAACAGCCATCAACCACATCAAGCGGATGTAAGGCTCCAGACGCAGCGCATCCAGCATAGAGCCGATGATGATCAGAATGGGCATAGAGGGGATGCAGTAGAAGATATCAACCAAACGCATGATCAGGTTGTCGACCCAGCCACCGAAGTAGCCGGCAAGACCACCCATAATGACACCCAGAATGATCTCCAGAATCACGACCACAAAGCCCACCAGCAGGGACACGCGGCCACCTGCCATCATACGGGCGAAAATGTCCATGCCGTCGCCGTCAGTACCGAAGATGTGGTCTTCGGAGGGAGCGGCAAAACGGTCGATCATATTGGTGTACTGCTCACAGACCAGCACATAGTCAGTCACTTTGTCATAAACCGTCAGTTCAGACTCCACCAGCAAGACCTCGCCATTTTCATCGGTGAGGACCAGGCCGTTTTCGTCCAACTGGGGAATTTTGTAAGTGAAGGTAGCAGAGGAGAGGTTTTCAGCCTCCATCTTGGCAACCACATCACGAGTGATGTTCTTAAAAGCGATATCCAGAGTGTCTTCACCGTTGAAACGGCGGACAACGAAGGTGGAAACAGCGGAGAAAGCCTTGCCATCTGCGGTGTTGATGGCGATATCGTCGCCGTCTTTTACCACGGTGTAGTCCACGCCGTCAGCGGAGAACTTGCCCTCGCCGTAGATCGCCAGCAATGCGTTGACTTTAAAGGCATCAGACAGTTTGGTGCCGGGGGTAACGGTGTCAAAAACAAAGGGAGATGCCACATAGGAGAGTTTGCTCTCACCCAAGCCGGTGATGTGGTAAGAACCGTCGTTACCGGCAGTTACGGTATACAGAGAATCTGCAAAGGTAAAGCCGGTGTTGCCCTCCAGAACGCACTGGGCAACCAGAGAATCAAATTCTGCGCCCAGATTTTCGCCAACATAGTCAACAGCGCCGCCGCTGGTACCCATAACGATCTTTTCCCGGGCGTTGACGCCTTCCTGGAGCAGATAGACATTGCCTTCATACTCAAACTGATTCAGACCATTGTTTACCGCGTCGGCAACAGCCTGGTCAAAGGAAGCGTCCATTGCCTCGCCGGTATAGGCGACCTTTTTGAACTTGGTGTTGTACTTACCGATATTCTCCAGGGTGAAAGTACCGATTTCAGCAGGCTCATTGACAGACATGGTGTAGATGTTGTCACCCTGCTTTTCCACCAAAACGGTCAGACCGGTGGTGGCATCCTGCATCACATACTGGGTCTGCTGATTTTCTTCCATTTTCAGAACGATGGAGTTGAACAGATTCTTGGTGGTGGTGCTGATGCCCAGATCTTCTGCGGTGTATACCGTATACTCGGTACGCTCTTCCGCGTTGGCATAGTTGATATTCAGTTCCTTGTAAGCATTGAATACCTGGGTCTGCTCATATTTGTAGAAATAAGGTCCCAGGAAAGCGAACAGGAACATAACGATCAGAATTGCAGAACCGACGATCGCCAGTTTGTTGCGGATAAACCGCTTGAAAACCAGCATACCGGGGCTGAGGACTTTGACACGGGCGGCATCGTCCAGCGTCATTTCATTTTCGCCGCTGCGACGCGCGTTTTCTGCCCGTTCCCGGAGTTCGCGCTGCTTCAGGGCTTCGTTAAAATTACGTTTTTCCATAGCGCAACCTCCTTAACTCAGACGCACACGGGGATCAACCACCGCGTACAAAACGTCCGCGATCAGGTTGCCCAAAAGCGTCAAAATTGCCATAAAGGACAGATAGAACATGGTAAAGGGAATGTCGCCCACGATCATAGACTGGTAGGCGGTGTAACCGATACCGGGGATGGAAAACAACTGCTCCGTGATCAGCGCGCCGGAGAACAAACTGGGCAGGCTGCCGCCCAGAATGGTGACAACGGGGATCAAAGTGTTGCGGAAAGCGTGGTAATTGATGACTTTCTTTTCCGGCAGACCCTTTGCACGGGCGGTGCGGATGTAGTCAGCATTCAGCACTTCCAGCATATTGGTACGGGTATAGCGCATCAGACCGCCGATGGAAATGATAATGATGGTAATGGCAGGCAGTACCAAGTGCCATGCCTGGTTCATGATCTTACCAAAGTCGGACAAGGTATCATAGTACCGGGCGGAGGTCAGACCGGTGATCTCAAACCATCCTAAATATACGCCGAATACCAGTTTCAGTAATGTTGCCACGAAGAAGGTAGGCATAGAAATACCCACCAGCGCCACAACCGTAACGGTATAGTCCACAGCGCCGTATTGCCGCTTGGCAGCCAGAACGCCCAGAGGGATCGCGATCAGGATCTCAAAGAACATAGAAACCGCGCCCAGAACAAAACTGACGCCAATGACATCGGCAAACTTCTCGGTAGCAGGCACATTATGTACCCAACTGACGCCGAAATCGCCCACGATGGCAGACTTCATCCAGGTGAAGAAACCGCCAATAATGCCCTGGTCCATACCGTACTTGGCATTCAGATCTGCCAGCCATTCCGCCGCGGACTTATTGCCGCCGGGGCGCTGGGCAAGTTGTTGGGCCATTGTCTCTATGTAGTTCGTGGGCAGGCTGTGCATCAGTGTGTAGATGATCAGCATAACGCAGAACAAAATGACAATGGACAAAAGAACTCGTTTTAATATAAATTTACCCATTATATCACCATTTTCAAGATTTTTCTCGCTTCGTGGAACGTTTTGCTATACGCAGAGTAACTGCGGTCGTACCTGAGCAAGCAAATCTGCATTTGCTTAAAAAACCAAGTGCAGATTTGTGTGTTCAAGGGTGTTTTTTGAAAAACAGCCCAAACAGGGGTTGTCCTTTAAGACAACGCAAACCATGAGCGGATTTCTCCGCCCATGGCTGCGATTGCATTAAGTTTCAGAAATTATAATTCCAAAAAGGATGGAATTAGTTCATCTCCAGGGTGTGGACCTCGGCCAGCCAGCCGTAGTAGGGAGTCAGGTCGCCGGGGATGGTGTCGATGTTGACACGCTCGGTGGAGACCAGGGTAGCTTCCTGTCTCTGGTAGGTGGGGATCTCAACGCCCCAATCCATCAGCAGTTCCAGAGCAGCCTTGTAGGTTGCCTTACGGAATGCCTGATCGGTGGAGGAACGGCCGTCCATGATCAACTTATCCAACTCAGCGGACTGGATGCCGTAGTGGTTGGAGTTGGAAGAGCCTTCCAGACCGTGGACGTTGGTGGAGTGGTAAACCTGATACATATCGGGATCGGGAGTAGCGCCCCATGCAGCAGCCCACATATCGCAGGTGCCAGCATCCAGAGCATCCCACAACTCGTTGGAGTCAGCGGGGTCGTTGATGATCAGATCCAGGCCGATCTCCTGCAGAGCATTCTTGGTCTCGGTCAGGATGCCGTAAGCGGGGTGATCGCCAACGCCGTCAGCGGGGATGATGATCTCCCAGGACTTAGCAGCGCCCTCGGGAGCAGCAGTGCACTTGCCGTCAGCGCCGAAGGTGTAGCCGGCAGCCTCGAACAGAGTCTTGGCAGCAGCCTTAGCAGCAACAACCTTCTCCTCCTGGGTCATGTCAGCAGTGATAACCACTTCGCCGGCAGCGTTCTTGGAGTAAGCCAGGTTGTAACCCTCGTCAGCGGGCTTCGGAGCAGCCCAAGAGGTGTTGGAGATGGGGTACTGAATGATGGAAGCGCGGTCGCCGTAGTAAGCGTAAACAACGGGCTCACGGTAAACAGCCAGCAGAGTTGCCAGTGCGCGGCGCAGAGCCTTGGAAGTGTCGCTTGCCTTGTCGTCGCCGACCTTCACGTTGTCAGCATTGATACCGATGTAGCCGTAGCCCAGGAAGTCGGTGGTGAGGGTAGTCAGCTTGTCGCCAACCAGCTCGCCATTGGGGTTGTGCTTCTTGATAGCAGCGATGTCATCATCGTTGAAGTTGGGAACGGTAACGTCGAACAGGTCGGTGGTCATACCGGTGACCTTATCGGAAGAACCGACGCCCTGCATCTTGAAGTACTTGATCTTGGGAGCGCCCAGGAAGTAAGTAGCGTTAGCCTCGAAGGACAGAACGTTGTTCTCGTAGGAGACATACTTGTAGGGGCCAGCGCCCAGAGGAGTGGTGGTCTTAGCACGGACGGAGGACAGATCGCCCTTGGGGAAACCAAAGGAGTTGTTCTCGTAGTCGTACTTGGCAGCGTCGCCGTAGTAGTGCATAGGAGCAACAGCCAGGGTCAGCTGATAGATGAAGGTGGGGTCGATCTTAGCGACAGTGATCTCCAGGGAGTAGTCGCCGGTCTTCTTGATACCGGAGATGTTGGCAGCGCCGTCGCCGGTAGAAACACCGATGGTGTACTTGTCGTAGTTTTCCATGAAGTCGAACAGGGAAGTGCCTGCGGACTCAACGGAACTCATCTCAGCCAGATCGCCTTCGTAAGCGGCAAACAGAGCATCGAAGAAGTCAGCAGCGGTAGCGTCAGCAGCCAGACCTGCGAAGCCCCATGCAGCAGCAGCCTCGGATACGACTTTGCCGTAACCTGCAGCGATGCAGTAGTCAACGATCTCCTGAGCGAACTGCTCACCAGCCTGGTCTACGTCAGCCCAGAAAGCAGTCTGAGTAGCCTCATCCCAGTAGGTGTAGTCAGTGTTCTCACGGCCTGCAGCGCAGATCAGGTTGAACAGGGTGTCCATACCTGCGCGGTACTCTTCCATACCCACGATAGCCTGGGAGTACAGAGTGGAAGAACCGTCGTAAGTGGGGTCAGACAGAACGTACATAGAGAAGATGACGTCGTCAGCGGTCAGCTTTTCACCGTCGGAGAAGGTCACGTCGTTACGCATATCGATAGCGTAAGTAACAGTGCCGTCTGCGTTCTCGGTGATCACACAGTTTGCCAGGGAGTTGTAGGTGTAGTCAGTGCCGTTGTAGGGGATAACTACGCCGTCCTTGCCGTTCAGGACAACATTGCCTTCACGGTCAGAGGTCAGCAGGGAGACCTGGGTCATACCAGCGGCATCCTGGTCGTAGGAAGTGTCAGCAAAGAAGGGGCTGAACTTCTGGGACATGTAGTCGTTGGCAAACACCAAGGTGTCTGCGGTTTCGGGTGCGGGGTCTTCGTTGTTCTTGCTGCCGGTGGTCTCATTGCCGGCGGGAGTCTCGGGCTTGGCACAACCGGCGAATGCGCCGAGAACCATAACCAGAGCCAACAGCAGAGCCAACAGCTTAATGGTGGTGGATTTCATTTCACAATTCCTCCTAACAATTTTATATTCATCGGTCATACCGAAAAATATACATTATAATATATATACGCAAAAGCGCCGTGGATGCTACGCATCCACGCAGAAGCAGGCATGCCTGCTTCTCCTATTAAAAAATCTTGTCAAGACTCGATTCTTACCATATCCAAACCCTTGCGCTTGGAAAAAAGGGCAATGCCGCAGATGCCGGAGAGCATAAAGCAGGAACAGATCACATAGTCCACTGTTTCCGGGGTGTGTCCGGTGGTGGCATAAAGACAGCCTGCAAAACTGACCATACACAAACCCATCAGGAAAAGACACGCGCCGTTCATACGGGCGCCTAACAAGGCGTTGTGTTCCCGGGTCACCTTTTCTTTTGCCGTCCACAGACGCCAGGTGGCGCAGGCGGCGAATATCCAGGGGATCCAGGCTGCTACGGCAGGCACCTGAATATACCATATGCGGGTGAAGGTGCAGTCGATGCTCATAGGGATCAGTAACAGCGCTGCGATCACGGCAAGGCCGATCAGATAGAACCACTTGAGAAAACGGATCTTCTCCGGAGATTCTGTAAATCGATACCAGGGACCTACATAGACCCTTACCGCCTTCGGGCGTTTATGTCCCGGACGGTCCACATATTCAATCGTGTAGTCTTTTGCAAATTCCCGATAACCCAATACCGTGACTCCGTTCTAAAGTAATTCAACGAGTTAGTGTATTATAGCACAAAGACACTTGTCTTTCAACAGAAAAAATTAAAAAAATGAAAAATTTTCGCCCTTTGCAGCAGATTCGTCCTTTTTACGGGTGTTTTACCTGAATAATCTGTGTTTTTTGGGGAATTTTTACAAAAAAACACATAGGATAAAAAAGGCAATATGCCCTCCTGAAATGACGCAGAGCATAAGAAAAGCGGAGAAATTTTAAAAAAACGAAAGAAAAATCTTAAGAAAATCTTATATTTCCCCTAAAATCGACAAAATTCGAGAATTTCTGCTATAATACCACACAGAATACGACAAGAGGTGTATTATGAGGGAATTTTTGGGTATCGGCGGCTATTCCCGCCCGGCGGAAGGGGCTTACTCCTGGCAGCATCTGACATTCGTTACCGGGTTGGTGGCGGTGATGATCCTGCTGGCTGTGATTCTGGGTATCCGCAACCGGAACAAAGACCTTTCCGGGAAGAATAAAGCCCTGATCTGGGCAGCGATCCTGATCGATGCCTTTGAAATTTTCAAGATCACAGTGCTGTGTATCCGCAGTGAGAGTTTTGAACCGATCCTCTACAATCTGCCGCTGTTTTTGTGCAGTATCCAGTTGATCACCATACCACTGGCGGCGTTTTCCAAAGGCCGAATCAAAGAGGCAGCATTGGATTTCGTGAGTATTTTCGGCCTCCTGGGGGCGATCCTGGGTACATACGGCGCCGCTCAAAACTACAGCGCATACCCGGTGCTGTCCCTGGATAATGTGGTATCCGGCATCACCCATTGCATCTCCGGCTTTGCTGCCCTTTACATTCTCATATCCGGAATGGCAAGTATGAAAAAATGCAACATCGGTATCACCTTCGGCATCTTGCTGGCATTCTGCGTATTGGCATATACCGCCAATATGCTGGCAGATTATAATTATATGTTTTTGGTATCCGGCGACGGCACACCTTACGATATTCTCTATAATTTGGTGGGCGGCAATCAGGTGCTTTATCCGTTGAGTGTGGTAGCGCTGTTTTTGGTGTATATCGGCGCGTTTTACGGCGGATACTACCTGACACAAAAGAAAAAGATAAAGCAGACAATTTAAAGAAAGGAGGCAGAGCCTCCTTTCTTTGCAGGAGAAGTGTATATGAATCTGAAGAAATTTTTACTGCCTGCCTTTCTCGGCATCGAGGCTGCGCTTTATATATGCATCCTCACCACCGGCGGCAGCCTTTTGATATGGAGCAGTTTTCTATCCATCGTTCTGTGTTGCGCCTTTGCGTTTTTTGCAGGAAGAAACAACTGGGTGCGGGCAGGTTTGGTGTGTACCGTGGGCGCGGACTTTTTCCTGGTGCTTTTGGGCGAAAAATTGCCGGGCATGGTGTTCTTTCTGGCGGCCCAGACCTTATATGCCATTATGCTGCACCGGGAAACACCGGGAAAAGTGTTTTTGTGGCTGCGGATCGGCGCGGTGGCGGCGATAGAGGTGATCACCCTGACAATTCTGGGCAGTAAGACCGATGCGCTGGCGCTGATCAGCGTGGCTTACTATGTGATGCTCATTGTAAATCTCATTCAGTCTTTTACGAAAAACAAACCGCTGTCCCTGGCGTTTTTGCTGTTTCTTTTGTGCGATACGGTTATCGGTCTACAGGTGGCGGCAGGAGGGTATCTGCCCATCGGCGCAGATACACTTCTGTACCGGATCTTGTTTATGCCCTTTAACCTCGCCTGGTTTTTCTACCTGCCCTCCCAGGTGCTGATCGGGATTTTCGGGGGAAATGCTCCGAAAACCAAAGCCGGATGAAATAACGGCGTTTGATGCTGATGATCACCGGTTTATACTGACCGCACCCTTCGCAAAGATCTAAATACGGGGAGAGCGTAAATGTTTTAGGGTCTTCATTTGATTCCATGATCTTGTTCCAACAATCCACGCAAAATTCTGCCATAATGTGTCCTCCTAAATATAGTATACTTAACATAAGTATACTATCACAAAAGAAAGATAAAATCATCTTAAAATATACTTAAATTTATTTTGAGGTGGCTTATGCGCAATAAGAATAACAAGCATTTGGGAATCGAAGTCGATCCGGAACTGCACCGGAAACTCCACTATATAGCCAAATATGAGGGGCGTTCCGGTAATGGACAGATATTGCATCTGATTCGCCAGTGTATCCGGGAGTTTGAAAACGAACATGGCGAAATTTCCGGCGAAAAGGATAATAACAACTGACAGCACTCGTAAAGAGTGCTGTTTTTTTGATATATTTCGACAAAATATTGCTTTTATGATGCCTCTGTGGTATATTTTAAGCAACATTTCAGTTTGGGAGGCGACGCATGAAAGCATTTTTGCATTATTTTTTCGGCAAGGGCGACAGTATTGAATTTACCAATTTCGGTCTTGCCCATTTTCTGCCGATTCTGGTGGTGGCGGCATTGATCTATCTGATCTACCGGAAACGGGATCAGATATGGAATTGCAAGTTTGAAGAAAAATTCCGCTACATTTTGGCATTTATGCTGATCGTGTCGGAAATGTCCTATTACTGGCGGCTGATCGCCTTGCCGGGAGAACTGGATCCCAACCCCGTTGATCACCTGCCCATTACCGTGTGCGGCTGGGTCGTGGTATTCTCCAGTTATATGCTGGTGGGCAAAAATCAGAAACTGTTTGATATCTGCTATTTCTGGCTGTTCTCTGGTTCGATCTTTGCATTGATCACCCCCACGGTGATCTCCTACACCGGTCCTACCCGCTTCCGCTACTATCAGTTCTGGGCGGAACATCTGCTGGGCTATGTGGCAGTGTTCTATATGATCTTCGTACATAAAATGCGCCCCACGGTCAAGTCCATTGTCCGGGCATATATCTGGATGATCGTCCTTGCGATTGTTGCTTACATATCCAATCAGATCCTGGGCCCCGGCGCCAACTATCTGTTTATGGCAAAGCCGGAGGATACCCCCTCCATTCTGGATATCCTGCCCCCTATCTTCTGGCTGCGGATCCTGATTATGGCGGCTGCGGTCACAGCGCTGTTCTTCCTGTCTTACCTGCCCTGGTACTTAAAAGACAGAAAAGCCAAAAAACTTGTGAATGTATAAATAAAATCCCCCAAACCACTGTGGTTTGGGGGATTTATGCGTAATTGGATTATCGCTCTTCACGGAAGTAAGAAAGGCCCAGACTCTGGGGCGGCTGATGCTCACGCTTCTTACGCATACTGGTAATGATCAGCACCAGCAGGGTAACCACATAAGGAAGCAGTTTGAACAGTTCCTGGGTAGCGGTACCCAAGCCGCGGATATAGTTATTGGCGTTACACAGTGCGCCGAAAAGGAAAGAACCCAAAATTGCCATATTGGGCTTCCACAGAGCAAAGATAACCAGTGCGATGGCCATCCAGCCCCGGTCGCCGAAGGCGTTGTTGGACCATATGCCGTTGGCATATGCCATCACATACTGCAGACCGCCTAGACCGGCAACGGCGCTGCCGATGCAGGTTGCCAGGTACTTATACCGGGTAACATTGATACCTGCGGCATCTGCAGTGGCGGGGTTTTCACCTACGGAACGCAGATTCAGACCGACACGGGTGCGGGTCAGCACGAAGGATGCCACCAATGCCACAGCAACGGCAACATAGGTCAGAAAATCGTGGGACAGGAAGATCTGACCGAACCAACCCAGATCATCCGCAAAGGGCAGAGCCGTACGATACAGATCACTGGTCCGTTTCAGGGCGATAATGGGCAAATCGCTGTCTGTCAACTTGGTAAGGGAACTGCCGAAGAAGTTGCCAAGACCGATGCCGAAGGTGGTCAGCGCCAAGCCGGTAACATTCTGGTTTGCCCGGAGGGAAACGGTCATAAAACTGTAAATAAGACCCATCAGCACAGAACCGAGGATGGAGCAAAGCAGCGGGATCAGGATCGCCAGCAGTGGGATCATCGCCACACCGGCGGCATCGCAGCCCGTTTCATAGAGGAATGCGCCGATAACGCCGCTGATAGCGCCAACATACATAATGCCGGGAATACCCAGGTTCAAATGACCGGATTTTTCCGTAATGATCTCACCGGTGGAACCGTACAGAAGGGGCACACCCAGAGGGATGGCAGAACTGATAAATGCAACAAACATATTCATTATGCTGCGCCCCCTTTCTTGCTATGACGGAACCGGATTTTGTATTGAATAAAGAACTCGCAACCAACCAGGAACAGAACAACCACACCGGAAGCAATATCGGCGTACGCGCTGTTCAGGAAGAAACTGTCAGCCACCTTGGCAGCGCCGGTTTGCAGGAATGTGACCAAACCAGCCATACCGGCCATAATAAAGGGATTGAACTGACCCAACCAGGAGATCATAATGGCGGTGAAGCCCTGGCCGCCCACGGTGTTGGTGTTGATGGAGTGGTCAATACCGGAAACCAGCAGCATACCGGCAACGCCGCACAGCGCGCCGGAGATCACCATCGTCCGGATAATGACCTTTTTCACGTTGATGCCCACATAGCGGGCGGTGTTTTGGCTTTCACCCACAACGGAGATCTCGTAGCCGTGTTTGCTGTATTTCAGATATATGAAAGAAGCGACCATCAGCACGACCACGATCAGCACATTCAAAAGGCACTTTTCACCGAAGATCACGGGCAGATTGCCGGTCTTCACCGGCTTGATGATACCGGAACCGGAGCCGGTGAGATAAACATAGTATGCCACGATCTGGGTGGCAACATAGTTCATCATCAAGGTAAACAAGGTCTCATTGGTTTTGTACTGGGCCTGGAACAGCGCCGGGATCAAACCCCAGATCGCGCCGGCGGCAATACTGGCGACAGCGATGATCGGGATCAGCAGGCTGTCGGGAACTTTGCCACCCAGTTCGATCATACAGATCATAGCAGCCAGACCGCCGATCAATGCCTGACCTTCCGCGCCACAGTTCCAGAACCGCATCCGGAAAGCGGGGGTCACAGCCAGGGAAAGGCACAGCAGAACAGCAGTTTGCTGCAGGAAACGCCACAAAAGTGTGGTCTTGCCCTCTAAAAGTCTGCCAAATACGCCTTTGAACATAATTTGGTAACTTTCCATAACGGTTGCGCCGGTGAGCACAGAGGACAAAACGCCGATCACCAGGAAGCCCAGCAAAATAGCGATAAAACGGATCAACCAGGCTTTATAACCGGGCAGGTTGTCCCGCTTGGCGATGTGGATCAGGGGCTCCCGGTGCTTTTTCTGATTAGTTGCCATGATCCTCGCCTCCTTCCTGGGGATCCATCGGTTCAGATTTTGTCATCAGCAGACCGATCTGCTCTTTGGTTGCCGTCCGGGCATCCACCAGACCGGTGATCTTGCCGGAGCCAATGACCAGGATCCGGTCACACAGTTCCAGCAGCACGTCCAGGTCTTCGCCCACGAAGATCACAGCCGTGCCTTTTTCTTTCTGCTCATTGAGCAGGTTATAAATGGTGTAAGAGGAGTTGATATCCAGACCGCGGACGGGGTAAGCAGTCATCAGCACCTTGGGGGCTGCGGCGATCTCACGGCCAACCAGCACTTTCTGCACGTTACCGCCGGAAAGACGCCGGACAGGCGTAGATGCGCTGGGGGTGACCACTTCCAGATCGCGAATGATCTGCTCTGCCAGATCTTTGGGCTCTTTGCGCTGCAAAAATGCGCTCTTGCCCCGGCGGTAACTGCGGAGCATCATATTGTCGACAATGTCCATATTGCCCACAAGACCCATACCCAGCCGGTCTTCCGGCACGAAGGAAAGACGCACGCCCAATTCACGGATCTGAATGGGGGTTTTGTTCCGCAGGTCGTCCACCTGACCGGTTTTGGGATTGTGGTAGTAAATGTCACCCTGGGTCAAATACTGCAGACCGGCGATGGCTTCTAAAAGTTCCCGCTGACCGGAGCCGGCGATACCGGCAACACCCAGGATCTCGCCGCTGTATGCGGTAAAACTCACATCGTCAAGAACGGTCGTACCCTGGCGGTTTACGCAACTGATGTCCTTGACCTCCAGACGGATCTGAGGATCTTTGGGCTCGGAGCGGTCGATATTTAAAGCGACCTTTTTGCCCACCATCATTTCCGTCAACTGGGATTCATTGGTTTCTGCAGTGTTGACAGTACCCACATACTCGCCTTTCCGCAGAACGGATACCCGGTCGGAAAGGGACAGCACTTCGTGCAACTTGTGGGTGATGATAATGATACACTTGCCGTCGTCCCGCATCCGGCGCAGAACAGCAAAGAGTTTCTGTGTCTCCTGGGGCGTCAGCACAGCGGTAGGCTCGTCCAGGATCAGAATGTCAGCGCCGCGGTACAGCACCTTGATGATCTCCACGGTCTGCTTTTCGGAAACGGACATATCGTAGATCTTCTTGTCCGGATCGATCTCAAAACCGTACTGATTGCTGATCTCCAGGATCTTCTGAGAAAACTGCTTCAGATTATAAGGCTTTTCGTCCAGACCCAGCACGATATTTTCCGTAGCGGTGAACACATCCACCAGTTTGAAGTGCTGATGGATCATGCCGATCTTGTAGTCAAATGCGTCCTTGGGAGAAGCGATGGTAACTTCCTCACCGCCGATGAAGATCTGACCTTCGTCCGGGAAATAAATACCGGAGATCATATTCATCAGCGTGGTCTTACCACTGCCGTTTTCGCCCAAAATGGACAGGATCTCACCCCGGTGAGCGGTCAGACAAACATCTTTGTTTGCCACCACGGGGCCAAAGGTTTTTGTGATATTTTTTAATTCAATAGCCGGTTGTTTCTCCAAGAAAAGACCCTCCCTTTTCCAGTTCTCAACGCCGGACTGACCGTATCAGTCCGCTGTTCAAAAATGGATGTAGCGGGGCAAGCGTAGGCTTGCCCCGCCTTGGGGTATATCAATTAGCCGTAGTTCTCGTCCAGCAGAGTGATGCCGTCGATACGAGCATCAAAGTAGGGAGCGGAGCGGAACTTGGACTCCTGGAAGATGCCGTTCTCGATAACTTCGGTATCGGGAGTGAACTTCTCGTCGGTGTCAACGTCAGCCTTGTAGGAGGTGACCTTTTCACCCTTGATGGTGAAGTTAGCGGTGTCGAAGACATTGATAGTGCCTTCCTTCAGACCCTTCATCACTTCGTCCAGCTTAGCCTGGGTGCCTTCAGCAACGTTCTTGCCCAGTTCGGTCAGAACGACGCTGCCGGTCTCGATGGTGCCGGTGTAGTCAGTTGCGATAGCCTCGCCCTTAGCAACCTGGGTGATCATGTACTTGAAGTAGGGGATCCAGTTGATACGGGAGGAAACCAGGAAGGTGTTGGGGCAAGCAGCGGCGGTGGAGCCGTTGTAGGAAACGTTGGGAACCTTTGCATTCTCACAAGCAGTGGGAGCGCCCATGGAGTCAGCGTGCTGGCTGATCAGGACACAACCGCCGTTGATCAGAGCTTCGGCAGCAGCCTTTTCCTTGGTCTCGTCGTACCAGGAACCGGTGAACTTAACATCCATAGTTACGCTGGGGCAAACGGACTTAGCGCCCAGGTAGAAAGAGGTGTAACCGGAGATAACTTCAGCGAAGGTGAAAGCGCCGACATAGCCCATCTTAGCCTCTTCGGCGGTGATCTCGCCAGCGTTGATCATCTCGTTCAGCTTCAGACCGGCAACAACACCGGCAGCGTAACGACCCTGATAGATGGAAGCGAATGCATTGTGGAAGTTCTTCAGACCGGCGGTGTGCGCCTGGGTGCCGGTAGCGTGGCAGAACTGAACATCGGGATACTCTTCAGCAGCCTGCATCAGGAAGGACTCGTGGCCGAAGGAGTCAGCGAAGATGATGTCGCACTCTTCGACTTCGATCAGTTCAACAGCAGCCTCGTAGCAAGCGTTGGATTCGGGGATATCGGTCTTCTGGACCATGGTAGCGCCCAGTTCCTTGCAAGCGGCGACAGCAGCGTCGATGAAGTTCTTGTCGTAGGTGGACTGTTCGGTGTGCAGGAAGATGAAGCCGACCTTCAGGGAAGAAGCGTCAACCTTGTCTTCAGCAGCGCCGGTGGTGGTTTCGTTGTCACCATTCTGGGCAGCGGGTGCGCAAGCAGCCATAGCCAGAAGCATAACAACGGCGAGCAGAAGTGCGATGATCTTTTTCATTGGAAAATGCCTCCTAAAAAGTTGTTTTATATTAAAGTCTTTGCGGCTTTAATTACTTGTTTTGTTCCCGGAAGGTGATAGTGCCTTCAATGGGATCCATCGCATCCACGATGGCAAGGGACTCCAGCTGGTAACCCAAATTGCGGATCCGGTAACCGCCGTCCTGGAAACCCTTTTCAATGGCGATGCCCAGGCCTTCCACAGTGGCGCCGGAAGATTCCACGATAGAGATAAGACCCTGCAGGGCGCATCCGTTGGCCAGGAAGTCATCGATGATCAGAACACGATCCTCGGGGCTTAAAAATTTCTTGGATACGATCACGGTGTTTTTGTTCTTGTGGGTAAAGGACTCCACCTCTGCCACATACATATCCCCATCAATGTTAATGGACTTGGATTTCTTGGCAAATACCAGCGGCACACCGAATTCCCGGGCTACGGGATAGGCGATGGCGATGCCGGAGGCTTCGATGGTCAGCACCTTTGTGATGGGCTTATTCGCAAAGCGGCGCTTGAATTCTGCGCCGATCTGATCCAAAAGGGCGATGTCCATCTGATGGTTCAGAAAACTGTCCACTTTCAGTACATTGCCGGGCTTGACGATACCGTCTTTTAAAATCCGCTGTTCCAGAAAATTCATAAGCGCCACCTCCCACAAATACAGATTGAATATATCACATTTTTGACAAAATGTCACCTGTTTCATTCAATATTTATTAAAAAATTTTCGAAAAATGGAAAAAACGGCACCTTGCAAAAGGAAACGGCTTAAAGTATAATGTTTTTTGTGATTTTGTCACAGATAGAATCCCGAAAATACGGTATCCTATCGGTGAAGAACAAAAGCCCTACGGGGCAAAAGGAGGAAATATTATGGCAGTTGTTCAAGTTACAAAGAATAATTTTGAGCAGGAAGTGTTGCAAAGCGACAGACCTGTACTTTTGGATTTTTGGGCGCCCTGGTGCGGACCTTGCCGCATGGTCGGTCCCATCGTAGATGAGATCGCTGAGGAGCGGGAAGATATCAAAGTCTGCAAGGCAAATGTGGACGAAGAGCCGGAACTGGCCATCCGTTACGGCATTACCACCATTCCCACACTGCTGGTGTTCAAGGACGGCCAGATCGCCAATAAGACCATCGGCGCGCAACCGAAAGAGCATATTCTGAATCTGTTCTAAAGAAAAACCCCAAGGGTCTTCCTTGGGGTTTTATGCGTCTTGCAAAGTTTGCAGTTTTTTGATGTCTGTCAGTTCTACAGCGCCACGGGTGAGGGCGACCATCCCTTCGCTTTGGAAATACCGGAGCATCCGGGTGACCACTTCCCGGGCAGTGCCCATATGGTTGGCGATGCGTTCGTGGGTGATCTTCAAACTGACGGAATTTTCCAAATTGCTCTCTTCCAGCAAAAAGGCGGCGAGCCGTTTGTCAAAACTGCGCCACATAACTTGCTCCATCAGCCACATGACTTCAGAAAACCGGCTGGAGATCAGGGCATTGGCATAGTTGGCGACGGGAGCGGACTCCTGCATCAGATCTTTGAAAAGGCAGGAAGGCACGATAAGCAGATCGCAGTCTTTTTCCGTTTCGATCACCACATCAAACTGCACATCCGGCATCACACATGAGGCGGAAAAGAGGCAGATATCCCGGTCAAAGAGCCGATAGAGGGTGACCTCCCGCCCCTCGGCAGAGAGTGTGTATACCCGCAACTGACCGGACTTGATCAGCACCAGCCCCAGACAGTCCATCTGCCCGTTGTGCAGTACAGTGCCGGCGGCGACCTTGTAGGGATGGATCACATCCTGCAGTTGCGCCTGCCGCTCCGGGGACAGTTTGTCCCAAAAGGGAAAGAAATCCTTAAGTTCCACCCAAGTCACCTCCTTACATTTATATAGTAAAGTATACAATTCCGTATGGGTATTGTCAATTGGTGATAATATCACAGAAAAAGAATCCGATGCGGGGTATACTATAATAAATAAAAGGTATAAAAGGAGGGCTCATTATGAGAAAACTTTACGATGTGGCGGTCATTGGCGGCGGCCCCGCCGGATATACGGCGGCGCTGTACGCTGCCCGGGCAGGCCTTTCCGTTGTGGTTTTGGAAAAAATGGCAGCCGGCGGACAGATGGCGCTGACCACGGAGATCGATAATTATCCCGGATTCCCCAATGGGGTGGACGGATTTACTTTGGGGCAGGATATGCGCAAAGGCGCAGAGCGGTTTGGCGCAGAAACCATACTGACCCAGGTGGAAAGTTTGGAACTTGCCGGCGAAATCAAAAAGATCCATACCCGCACCGGCACGGTGGAAGCCAAAACGGTGATCTATGCCTCGGGGGCAACCCCCAAAAAACTGGGCCTGCCCGACGAGGAAGCGCTTACCGGTATGGGTGTCAGTTACTGCGCCCACTGCGACGGTATGTTCTACCGGGGCAAGACGGTAGTGGTGGTCGGTGGCGGCAACAGCGCCGCGGCAGATGCGTTACTTTTAAGCCGTGTGGCAGAAAAGGTGATCCTGGTTCACCGGAGAGACACCCTCCGGGCGGAACGGATCTACCGGAATCAACTGGAATCTGCCCCCAATGTGATGTTTGTGTGGAACAGCACCGTAGAAAAACTGTTGCGCGGGGAGCGGCTGACTGGTATAATGGTAAAAAACACGGTGTCCGGGGAGTCCCAAACGATCCCTTGCCACGGTTTGTTCGTCAGTATCGGCAGAGATCCTGCCACAGCGTTGGTAAAAGACCAACTTATTTTGGATAAAAACGGCTATATTGTAGCCGATGAAACCACAAAAACGAACATTCCCGGCGTTTATGTCGCCGGTGATGTGCGGACGAAAGAATTACGGCAGATCGTCACTGCTACGGCAGACGGCGCGGTGGCGGCCTATCAGGCGGAACATTTTATAGGAGGTTAGCCTATATGTATGATGTGATCGTGATCGGCGGCGGTCCCGGCGGCTACCTGGCGGCGGAGCGGGCTGCCCGGGCAGGAAAGAAGACCCTGCTCTTTGAAAAACGCGCTTTAGGCGGCGTGTGCCTCAACGAAGGCTGTATCCCCTCCAAAGCGCTGCTCAATTCCGCAAAGACTTATGAACACGCTCTGCACAGCGACCTTTACGGCGTGTCCTGCCAAAATGTCACCATCGACCAAAAGAAAGTGGTAGGGCGCAAGGACAGAGTTGTCCGGGCGCTGGTTTCCGGTGTGAAAGCCAAAATGAAAGCCCACGGGGTCACCGTGGTGATGGAAACAGCAGAAATTACCGGCAAGACCGCCGATGGATTTACCGTTTCTGCCGCTGGGCAGGCATATACCGCCCAAAATCTGATCGTCGCCACCGGGTCTTCCCCGGCGGTGCCGCCCATTCCCGGCATCCGGGAAAACTTTGGCGATTTCGTGCTGACCAACCGGGAGATTTTGGACTTGCAGGAGATCCCCGGGAAACTGACCGTCATTGGCGGCGGTGTTATCGGTTTGGAAATGGCGGCTTACTATGCAACGGTTGGTTCAAAAGTGACGGTTGTGGAAATGCTGGACCATATCGCCGGCGCAACAGACCGGGAAATTGCCGGACTTTTGCAAAAAGAACTGGAAAAGAAGGGCGTTACATTCCTTTTGGGACATAAGTGTCTGTCCGTTGCCCCGGGCAGTGTCACCGCGGAAGCCCCTGACGGCAAGCAGGTGACAGTGGAAGCAGACAAAGTGCTGCTGTCCATCGGCAGAAAAGCCAATGTGGAAAATCTGGGCCTGGAGACCGTGGGTGTCAATTTCAGCCCCAAGGGGATCCCCACCGACACATTCTGCCGTACCAATGTACCCGGCGTTTACGCCATCGGCGATGTGAACGGCCATCATATGCTGGCCCATACCGCCTACCGGGAGGCGGAGGTGGCGGTGAACGATCTTACCGGAAAACAGGATACGATGCGCTACCACGCCAACCCCTCTGTGATCTACACCCAGCCGGAGATCGCTTCCGTGGGCAAGACCGAGGAAGAATGCCGGGAAAAGGGTATGGAATACGAAGTAGCCAAACTGTCTATGCGCTACTCCGGCCGTTTTGTGGCGGAAAACGAGGGCGCAGACGGTCTGTGCAAGATTTTAATTGATAAAAAACGCCGTACGGTTTTGGGCGTCCATATGATCGGCGCCTATACCGGGGAGATCATTTGGGGCGCGGCGGAAATGCTGGAGATGCAGATGCGGGTCAATGATGCCCGGCAGATCATTTTCCCCCATCCCACCGTCAGCGAGATCATCCGGGAGACCCTTTGGGAATTTCCCGATTAAAAGAATGGAGATAAAGATATGATAGCCGGTTTGCAAAAAATGACCCTTTTGGACTATCCGGGAAAGGTAGCCTGCACGATTTTTACCCAGGGCTGTAATTTCCGCTGCCCCTTTTGCCATAATTCTGACCTTTTGGGCAAGGAAGGCCCGGAGCCGATCAGCGAAGAGACACTTCTTGCTTTTTTAAAGAAGCGTGTGGGGCTGCTGGACGCTGTGTGTATCACCGGCGGCGAGCCGACTTTGCAGAAAGACCTGCCGGATCTGATCCGGAAAATAAAGGATCTGGGTTACCTGGTAAAATTGGATACCAACGGCAGCCGTCCGGATGTGCTGAAAGAATTGGTGGCGGAAGGGCTGCTGGACTATGTGGCAATGGACATTAAAAACAGCCCCGACCTTTACGGCAAAACAGCCGGCATTCCCAATATGACACTGGAAAAGATAGAGGAGAGCGTCCGCTACCTGCTGACAGATCAAGTGGACTATGAATTCCGTACCACGGTAGCAGACGAACTTCATGATGCGGCCTCTTTTGTTCAGATCGGACAGTGGTTACAAGGGTTAGATCCTGCCCGGAAAGCCAAGCGGCTGTTCATTCAGCCTTATGTGGACAGAGATACTGTGCTTTCCGGCGGACTACACACGCCCACAGCAGAAAAACTCCACGAAATGGCAGATTCCGCCGCCCCCTATGTAAAATCGGTGCAAATCCGTGGTTTGGAGTAAACCACAACATATTGTGTTTGAAAATAAAAAATATTCCCAATATATTGTTTTTTAGTATTGACAAACGAGTATAGCCGCGTTATAATACAGGCACTGTCGCGTAAATCTCGCAGGCATTCTGCGCGCTTTTGGGCAGTGCCTGTATTTATCTGAAAATAGGAGGAAAAAATATGTATCGCGTAATGAAACGTGACGGCGGCACCGTGGAATTTGATGTTTCCAAGATTAGCGCCGCTATGATCAAAGCATTCGAAGCAGTTAACCGTGAATACCATATCAGCATCATCAATATGTTGGCTCTGCAGGTCACTTCCGACTTCAGCAGCAAGATCAAAGACGGCGTCATCGCCGTGGAAGACATTCAGGACAGCGTGGAAAGCGTTCTGTCTGCTGCCGGCTATGCCGATGTAGCGAAGGCTTACATTCTGTACCGTAAGCAGCGTGAGAAGATCCGCAATGTCAACTCCGCTCTGCTGAACTACAAGGACCTGGTAGACGGCTACCTGAAGATCAACGACTGGCGCGTGAAGGAAAACTCCACCGTTACCTATTCCGTCGGCGGTCTGATCCTTTCTAACTCCGGCGCTATCACCGCTAACTACTGGCTCTCCGAGATCTACGATCCTGAGATCGCCGAGGCCCACCGCTCCGCTGCGTTGCATCTGCACGATTTGAGTATGCTCACCGGCTACTGCGCAGGTTGGTCTTTGAAGCAGTTGATCCAGGAAGGCCTGGGCGGCGTTCCCGGTAAGATCACCTCTTCTCCTGCAAGCCACCTCTCCACCCTGTGCAACCAGATGGTCAACTTCCTGGGCATCATGCAGAACGAATGGGCCGGCGCCCAGGCATTCTCCTCCTTCGATACCTATCTGGCTCCCTTCGTCAAGATCGACAATCTGAGCCAGAAGGAAGTCAAGCAGTGCA
>CALBJG010000135.1 GCA_937892865.1 uncultured Clostridia bacterium | reverse complement strand
CATCCATCCCGGTGTCAATGTCGGTATCGGCAGCGATGACACTCTGTTCGCTCTGGTTGACGGCACTGTCCGTTTCGAGCGCAAGGGCAAGGATCGCCGGCAGTGCTCCGTGTACGCCGCTCAGTAATTTGGAATAACCTTATCAGGCTGCCGCAAAATATATGCGGCAGCCTTTTTCCTTACTGTGTGAAATGCAAAATGCATAATGCACAATGCACAATTAAGAAACGGAAAGTTTTGAACATTATCAAAGTCTGATTCAACTTACGAATGTTGAAATTGCCGCCCGCATTCCTCATCCGTCAGCCCTTACGGGCTGCCACCTTCCCCCCGGGGGAAGGTATTTGATTGTCCGCTCCGCGGACACCAAAATTGTGCATTGTGCATTGTGAATTATGCATTGGTTTTCTATCCATCTTAACCAGAAGTTTTATCCTAAATATTAGGAGTGATTTTTATGTTTGTTGATAAAGTTCGAATTACCGTCATCGGTGGACGGGGCGGCGATGGCGCTGTGGCGTTCCACCGGGAGAAATATGTAGCCGCCGGCGGTCCGGACGGCGGTGACGGCGGTCACGGCGGCAGTGTCATCTTACACGCCGTAGACAATATGACCACCCTTTTGGATTTCCGCTATAAGCGCAAGTATGCCGCCCAGGCCGGTCAAAACGGTCAAGGCAGAAAAATGAGCGGCAAGCGGGGCGAGCCACTGATCATCAATGTCCCCAGAGGTACGGTGGTAAAAGACGCGGAGACCGGACGGATCATCGTGGATATGTCCACCGGGGAGGATTTCATCATCGCCAAGGGCGGTCGCGGCGGCTGGGGCAATGCCCACTATGCCACCCCCACCCGGCAAGTTCCCCGGTTTGCCAAGGCAGGCACCAAGGGCGTGGAGCGGGACATTATTCTGGAACTGAAACTTTTGGCAGATGTGGGTCTTGTAGGCTTCCCCAATGTGGGCAAGTCCACCCTCCTCTCCGTTACTTCCAACGCCCGTCCCAAGATCGCCAACTACCACTTTACCACACTGTTCCCCAATTTGGGCGTTATCTATGTGGATGAGGGCGTGTCATTTGTAATGGCGGATATTCCCGGCATTATCGAGGGCGCGGCAGAGGGCGCTGGCCTGGGTCACGATTTCCTGCGGCACATTGACCGCTGCCGTCTGCTGGTGCACATTGTAGATGTGTCCGGCAGTGAGGGCAGAGATCCGGTGGAAGATTTTGACGCCATTTGCGAGGAACTCCACAACTACTCTGTAGACTTGGGTGACCGGCCCATGATCGTCGCCGCCAATAAGACAGACCTTTTGATGCCGGACAGCGACAATTTGGAGCGGCTCCGGGCAAGAGTGGAGGAAGCCGGCTGTGAACTGTATGAAATTTCCGCAGGCACCACCCAGGGCACGAAAAACCTGATGCGTATCGTGGCGGAAAAACTCCGCACCCTGCCCCCGGTGACCATTTATGAGCCGGAGTATGTGGAAGAAATTGCAGAAGTTGCTGATCCCACCGAGTTTGAGATCGAGCATTACGGCTCTACCTGGCTCATCAGCGGCGTATGGCTGGAGCGGCTGGTAAATAACATCAATTTTGATGACTACGAGCCCCGGAACTATTTTGACT
>CALBJG010000134.1 GCA_937892865.1 uncultured Clostridia bacterium | reverse complement strand
CTCTCTTTATTGCAGAGCTTACGACTCCGGGGCCCGAAACGCCTACGTTTATTACCGTTTCAGCCTCGCCTACGCCGTGGAACGCGCCTGCCATAAAGGGGTTGTCCTCCACCGCGTTGGCGAAAACCACCAGTTTAGCGCAGCCGAGACCGTCATTGTCTGCGGTGCGTTCTGCTGTCTTCTTGATAATTTTGCCCATTTTGGCTACCGCATCCATATTGATGCCTGCCCGGGTAGAGCCCACGTTGACACTGGAGCAGACCCGCTCCGTAACTGCCAGTGCTTCCGGAATGGAGTCCATCAGGATCCAGTCGCCTTTGGTACAGCCTTTCTGCACCAAAGCGGAAAAGCCACCGATAAAGTTGACGCCGCAGGTCTTTGCCGCCTCGTCCATAGCGATCGCCAAAGGCACATAGGAATCGGCATCGCAAGTATTACCGATCAGAGAGATCGGCGTGACGGAAATACGCTTATTGACAATGGGAATACCGAATTCCCACTCGATCTGCTGACCCACTTTTACAAGATTCTCTGCTTTCCGGGTGATCTTATCATAGATCTTCCGGGCGCAAGTCTTGATATCCGTATCGGCACAATCCAGCAAGGAAATACCCATGGTAATGGTACGGATATCCAGGTGGCGCTTATCGATCATATCCTGGGTATATAAAATATCGTTAATATTCAGCATAATTTACACCCGATGCATAGCCTCAAAAATATCTTCCCGCTGCAGGCGGATAGAAAGGCCCATTTCCTTACCCTTTTCTTCCATAGTCTGCGCCAGTTCTGCCAGGGGCAGTGTGGCGGCAGATACATCCACTGCCATCATCATGGTAAAATAGCCCTGCATAACCGTCTGGCTGATGTCCAGGACATTTACATTGTAAGATGCCAGGCAGGCGCAGACACCGGCGATGATGCCCACTTTGTCCTTACCCACTACCGTTACGATCGCTTTCATATTTTACACCTCATAATCCGCGCAGACACGGCTGTCCAGCAGTTCCCAAAAGTGCGCCTTTGCCGCCTGGTGAGCAGGGTGATCGGCATAGGCTGCCAAGGCTTCTTTGCTTTCAAACTCGGAATACAGCGCATAGTCCATACCGCCCTGGTAGCAGGCGCGGATCTCCATTTTGGTAAGGCCGGGGATCACACCCACCAGCGGCTCCAAAACAGAGCGGATCAGTTCAACAGCGGCAGGTTTGTCTGTGCCTTCTTTTAATGTGTAAACAACAATATGCTTGACCATTTGAATCCCTCCATATGTGCAAATACCGGGGTCACCCAGACCCCGGTATGTAACATTTGCTTACTCAGCGTCCTCGGCAGTCTCAACGACTTCTTCAGCTGCTTCTTCCTCAGCCTCTTCTTCGGCTGCGGGCTCGATCAGAGCGCGGATGGACAGGGAGATACGCTTGTTCTCTGCATCCACATCGGTGATCTTTGCCTGGACTTCCTGGCCTTCGCTCAGTACATCCTCGGGCTTTGCGATGCGCTTGTCAGCGATCTGAGAAATGTGGATCAGGCCGTCAACACCGGGGATGATCTCGGCAAATGCGCCGAAGGTCATCAACTTGACGATCTTAACATCCACAACATCACCCACATTGTAACCGGTCATAAACTGGTTCCAGGGGTTCATCTCTGCGGTCTTGTAGCCCAGAGAGATCTTGTGCTTCTCGGGATCTACAGCGATGACATAAACGTCGATCTCGTCGCCAACCTTAACCACATCAGCAGGAGTCTTGATCCGGTTCCAGCTCAGTTCGGAAACGTGAACCATACCGTCAACACCGCCGATGTCCACAAATGCGCCGTAAGAAGTGAGGGACTTCACAACACCGTGGTACTTTGCGCCAACTTCGATCTCGCTCCAGATCTTCTCCTGAGCAGCCTTACGGGCCTCGGAAGTAACAGCGCGGATAGAGCCGATCACACGGCGGCGTGCGCGGTTGACTTCGGTGATCTTCAGCTGAACAGCCTGACCGACCATACCGGTCATATCGCCACCCTTGGCAATGCCGGACTGGGAAGCGGGGATGAACACGCGGATGCCCTTAACGGTAGCAACCAGGCCGCCCTTGTTCTCTTCGGTGATGGTACCGTCAACGGTGGTCTTCTCTTCACACCAGGTAGCCATCTCGTCCCAGATCTTCATACCGTCCAGTTTCTTCTTGGACAACTGGCAGGTGCCTTCCTGGTCATTGACGCGGACAACGAATACCTCGATCTCGTCGCCGACTTTCAAAATGTCCTCGGGCTTTACAGAAGGATCGGCACTGACTTCGTCATAGGGAATGTAGCCAGCGTGCTTGGTGCCCAAGTCGATCTGCACTTCTGTGGTACCGATGCGGGTAACGATGCCAAGAACCTTATCTCCTGTATTTAAAGTTTTGATTGACTGCTCAAGAAGTGCCTCAAAGCTTTCCTCCTGCACAGCCTCAACATTAGTGATTTCGCTCATAGTCTTGTTGACCTCCTTTATAATCCACGCCGGTGTCGATGCGCCGGCAGTGACTCCAACTTTGGTGACACCGTCAAAATCCTCCGGTTTCAGTTCTCCGGCGTTGTCCACCAGGAAAACTTTCTGACAGTGTTCGCGGCAAATCATTGCAAGGCGGCCGGTATTGGAACTGCTCACATCCCCTACCACCACCATAGCCTGACATTTTTTACTCAAGTCAGCCGCTTCGTTTTGCCGAAATTCGGTAGCTTTACATATTGTATCAAAAATTTTCAAATTAGTAAACTGTTTTTTTGCAAAATCCACGCACGATTTCCACAAAGATTCTGTGGATGTGGTTTGACAAACCATACAAATTGGCAAATCAGACCGATTTTCCCCTTTTTCCGCCCAGTCAGCTAGTTCGGAACAGGATTCGAAAACAAGACACTCGCCACACCAGCCGGCGATCCCCTCCACCTCCGGGTGGGTACGGGTGCCAATAATGATGGGCAAGCGCCCCTCTTCCTCTGCCTTGCTAACAATGCCGTGGATCCGCTTGACAAAGGGACAGGTGGCATCGATGATCTCCACACCACGGTCTTCCAGGGCTTCGTATACTTTTCGGGAAACACCGTGGGAACGGATGATCACCGTCTGTCCGGGCTGGGCATCTTCCGGTTTTTCAATGACTTTGACGCCCATTTCCTCAAAGTGGGAAACCGCGTGGCGGTTGTGGATAATAGGGCCCAAGGTGGCCACCTGTTTGCCCGCTTTCGCCGCTTCTTCCACCAAGCCTACCGCCCGGTCAACACCAAAACAAAAGCCTGCGTTCTTGGCAACGGTCACGCTCATAGGGCGATCTTCTCCCCGATGATGCGCTTCATCTCTGCCAACACGCCCTGGATATCCAGATCAGAGGTATCCAGCAAAACCGCGTCCTCTGCCTGCTTCAAAGGGGCGATGGGACGGGTGGAATCCTGATGGTCGCGGAGTTTGATCTCTTCCAGAACCGTGTTGAAAACCGCTTTCTGACCCTTGGCGATCAGTTCATCGGTACGGCGTTTTGCCCGGACCTCAGGGGTAGCGGTAAGGAAGATCTTCACAGTGGCCTTGGGCAGCACAACCGTACCGATATCCCGGCCGTCCATGATCACATTATGCTTCCGGGCAACGGCGCGCTGCATATCCAGCAGAACATCCCGCACCACCTTATGGGCAGAGACCAGAGATGCTTTCTGGGAGATATCCTGGGTGCGGATCTCATCGGAGACATCCATACCGTTCATGATCATATGCTGTTTGCCGGTTTCATCGTATTCGATCTCGATGGTCAGTTCGTCAATATAGCGCTGTACGCCGTCCACATCCTTGGGGCTGATGCCCAGCAAGTCCAAAAAGTACGCTACAGTGCGGTAAATGGCGCCGGTATCCACATAGTAATAGCCAAGTTCCTTGGCAAGCGCCTTTGCGATGGTGCTTTTGCCTGCGCCGGCAGGGCCGTCGATGGCGATGGAATATGTTTTAGCCATTTTCATTTCCTCATTTCTTATCGTTATCCTGCCGCAATTTGGAAAGGGCGGCAGTTTCTCTGGCGACCACCTCGTCAGGGGTCAGACCCAGTTTATTTCCGGTTTCTTCTGCAGACAGCGGCAGACCGCCTTCCAAACCGTAGCGCAAAGTCAGCAGTTTGGCATCTTCTTCCGACAAACCGGAGAGCAGATCCAATATCCGCTGGCGGCTTTGGAAATAAGCGGTGTCTTCCACAGCCTGGGTATCTTCCGGGGTCTCCTCCCGGGGCGCGGATTCTTCGTGGGCTTTGGCAACGGTACGGGCTGACCGGAGCATCTGCTCTACGGTCATTGCCGCCTCGGGGGTGATGTGCAACGCCTCTGCCATTTCTTCCAGGGTGGGGTTTCTGCCCAATTCATCTAAAAGTTTCCGGTCAATGTCCCGGTAATCTTCCAGAGCGCGGCGCATCTTCTGCCCCACGCCGTTGGCTCTTGCCTGCAACGCAACGGCTTTTGCCATATACTGGTGGATCCACCAGTTGCAGTGTTCCCGGACATCGCCGCCGCTGTATGCCATAAGCCCCTGCCAAAGTCCGAGGCTTCCCTCCTGAATGAGGTCTAACAGCAACACGCCTTTGCCGGTGTAAGCGCCTGCCAGTTCCACAACGCCGCCGATCAGAGATTCAGACAGACGGCTGGCTGCAGCAGTATCCCCCTGCAGGAATTTTTCCGCCAAAACTTGCGGGTCACCTGCTGCAGGGACAGACGCCAGTTCTTCCAAATACACCCGCAGGGGATCGTTTTCTTCCAGTTCCCCAAAGGGCATTCCCTTTTCCGCAAACTGCTGCTCTTTACGCAGGCGAAGGGCTGTTTCCCCGCCTCCCGGCTCGATAGACAGATCCCGGACGGAAAGGGTGATCCGCTTCTGCTCCAGGGCTTCAAAGGCTGTCTCTACCCCTTCTTCCGTTTCCTCTTCCAGCAGAGTCAACAGTGTCGCGGCAGAGATACTGCTCCCTGCAGGCAGATTTTCGATCATCTGCTCCCAGGGGCTTTGTTCAAATATAAAATCCATTTGATTCACTCCAAAAATTCTTCCAGTCCAAAATCAGCGCCCAACTTCTTCAGTTTGTCCATCGCCTGATTTTTGATCTGACGCACACGCTCTTTGGAGATATCCAGTTTTTCGCTGATTTGGGAAAGAGAGTAGCAAACATCATCCTCCATACCAAAGTGCAGACGGAGGATCTGCCGCTGCCGCTCCTCCAGCATTCCCAAAAGAGTATCCAGGGTGCGTTTTAATTCATCACGGACCAGTTCTTCATAAGGCTGCGAAGCCTTTTCATCTTCGATCAGTTGCCCGAATGTGCCGTCTTCCCCATCCTGGATCAAAGAATCGATGGAGAATACTTCCGGGGCAAGGGTCTTTAATTTCCGTATTTTTTCCACATCGAAACCGGTTTGCCCGGCCAGTTGTTCATCCGTTGCCGGCACGCCGTTTTCCTGCAAAAATGCCGCTGCAACTGCGCGCATTTTTCGGATCTGATCGCCGGTATGCAGAGGCACCCGGATGGCATCGCTGTGGTTCATGATATACCGGGTGATCCGCTGGCGGATCCATTTGGTGGCATATGTGGAAAAGCGGTATTCCAAGGTATAGTCGAACTTTTTCGCGGCGATCAGCAGACCGATACTGCCCTCCTGGATCAGATCCAGCATGGGCGCGCCTCTGCCTGCGTATTCCCGGGCAACGGAGACCACCAACCGAAGATTGGAATTGACCATCTTCCGAATAGCAGTTTTATCTCCCGCTATGCATTTTTCTGCCAAAGTCCGCTCCTCTTCCGGGGTCAGCCGGGGAAACTGGCGGATCTCCTGCAAATACTGGCGCACATCGTCTTCGCCCGCAGAAACGGGAATATCTTCCCGGTTTAACAGTTCTGCACTCAAGTTTTCGTTCCCTTACTTTCTTTTAACTTATTGCGGAATGCCAGCAGATCGTCATCGCTCTGCACCTGGGATGCCTGATTGGCGCTGCGGATCGTGGCAACGCAATCCCGCAAGGCTGTTTCGCTTACAGGACCTTGCTGTTTTTGGCTGACCATCGTCAGGTGGGACATTTCCTCGGGGGTAAAATCAGACAGCACCGCCAAAGAAACTTCCTGCCCGTTTTTATGACGGAGCATCAGTTGATCAAAGGCTCTGCCCATCAGTTCCACGGAAAAGTCCTTGCCGGAAAGGCTCTTGGTTTGATCCAGCAGCGCAGGCTCCCGGAGCACAAGGCCCAAAACCCCCTCTTCCGCGATGGCAGATTTGATATTGTCATAGCGCAAAGACCGCACTTTTGGCTGCAAAGAACGGGCCGGCGCAAGGTCGATCTCCGCTTGTTTTTTCTTTTCTCTGTTCAGCCGGCGCTTATAGGCCTTATTGATCTCCAGATTCATTGTTTCAAAAGTGATCCGGGCTGCCTCTGCAACACGGTGACCGTAGACCTCCCGCTGAACGGCGTTGCCCAGGGTGCAGATCAGTTCCGCGGCCTCATGGACAAATTTGATTTTCTGGTCATCCTCCCGCAGATCATACTTCCTGCGGATGGCATTCAACTGGTACTCCACCCGGTTGGCAGAGCCTTCCAGCAGCACCTTGAACTTATCCGCGCCAAACTTTTTTAAATATTCATCCGGATCCTTGGCATCCTTGATCTGCAGCACCTTCACCTGCAGACCTGCCTTTTCCAGAATGGGAATGGCCCGCTGGGTAGCATTCTGGCCGGCCTTGTCGCCGTCGTAGATCAGCACCACCTGATCG
>CALBJG010000133.1 GCA_937892865.1 uncultured Clostridia bacterium | reverse complement strand
TTGAGGAGAAGCTGGCAAAAATCTTTCGATTTTTGACTGATGAGGTGTATGCACTCTCGGTCAACACCTCATCCACCGCTGACGCGGTCCCCCTTCCCCTCAAGGGGAAGGCTTTCTCGGTGGCTTTTGCAGATAAGGGCGGGTGTTGGCAATCTTGATTTCTGTGGGGTATGGGAGTATAATTCTGTTAGGCAAACAATAATTTGACGGAGGAATACCTATGAGATGTGTATGGGAGCATAATGGTAATGATACCTTGCTATATTCCGTTGATTATGTTGGAGCATACACGAGAGGAAGCAGTCTTGAAGTCGCCATGTCAAAAATGCGTGCTGAGATAGATGCATATTCCCTGTGGCGCGGTCAAGCGCGCGGATGGGAAACTGATGTTGATGTCATCCAAGAAAAAGATAGTAATTTGCAAATAGCGGATGCGGACTCCGACATTCTGTTTAATTCCGAGAAAGCGCCGCTCTCAAGGGAGGAATATGAAGAACTAAAGTCACTCGTTTTGAAATCGGCAAGGGATTTCTATGACTTGTATTCCTCTATCTCAAACAAGGACGAGAGTTGTCTGTCCCAAAGACAGACATTTTACGGGGCTGTGCCACGAACTGCCCAGGAGATGTACGAACACACAAAGAATGTGAACGCCTATTACTTTGGGGAAATTGGTGTCGATGTTGATAACGAAGACACGATATACGATTGCAGAAAAAGAGGTTTTGAGCGTTTGGAACAAACACCCGGCTTCTTGAACAATGTGGTCATTGCGGGCAGTTATGATGAACTTTGGTCACTCCGCAAAGTGATGCGCCGTTTTCTGTGGCACGATAGAATCCACGCAAAGGCTATGTATCGGATGGCTGTTAAAACATTCGGTGCATTTGGGGCAGAAAATACCTTTATGTTCGCTATTGATTAAGCCAAATTCCAATTTTACGAGGTACGATGATGAAAGTTAGTATTACAGACTATGAAGATTACCTATATGACCATTATAAGAACCACGGTATTGATGCCAGTTTGTTTATGAAATTGGTTGAAGAAGTAGGCGAGGTTGCTGAAGTTCTAAATAAACGAGATGGACGAAAAGCATCTAATAGCATAGATTTGAAATCCCAGTTAGCCAATGAATTGGTCGATGTTATTCATTATGCTTTTGCGATCGCATCATTAAACCAAATCAACCTGAATGATGCTATTTTGGAAAAAGATAAGAAAGCCTCAATAAAATATCATCACGAAAGAAACCTCGAGCAGTTTTTGTTAGAACGATAGAAAGATGTCTGGGTGGCGAGTAGCCCCTATAGGAGGGATATGCTATGGCTGGGAAGATCATTATGTGGGCTGTTTGTTTCGGCTGCGCGATCTTGTTTTTTGCCATTGGTCTATACGCAAAGAAACTGAAAAAGCCTATGTGGTTTTGGGCCGGTACGGAAGTAGATCCTGCAACGATCACAGATGTAAAAGCCTATAACAGAGAAAACGGCATCATGTGGCAGGTATACTCCCTATGGTATCTGGCGGCGGGTTTGGCGGAATTTTGGAACGCCGTCCTTGCTGTGGTCTTTCTGGTTTTGGGCTGTAGTGTGGGCATCGTGCTTTTGGTCGGCACCTATCTCAAAATCCACAAAAAATACAGTGTTCACGAAATTTGACGAAGGAGCGTGCTTTTATGAAAAAATTTCTTTCCCTGGTCTTATTGCTGGTTTGTGTGTTAGGTCTGGCCGCCTGCAAGAAAACAAGTGTCCCGGAGGATTTTTCCTTTTCCCTTGTGTGGAATTGTTACGGAGTCAGTTCCTATGACAGTCAAACGGGCAAATTGGTAAAAACCACAGATGCCACAAATCCGGAAGATTATATCACCCATTACGAACTTACAGAAGAAGACAAAGCCTATATTTACGACTTGCTCGTTTCCCTGGACGCCAATTCTTACCCCGATGTTTATACCCTCAAAAACGGTATGTCCAAACCGCCGATGACACTGATCCTTACCATTCGGGCAAACGGAGAAGAAAAGACGATCAAGGCGGAAAACATCAGCCTTTCTTTCCAATCGGAAGACAAAAAGGAGCAGGCTTTTCTATCCGTATGTGAAGCCATTGCCAATCGGCTGACCGCTACCGAAGCGTGGAAAGCGCTGCCTGCCTACGAAAAACTATATGAGTAAAGAGAACAGCCGCTGACCGATCGGTCAGCGGCTGTTTTTGTTTGTTTAGTAGCCTACCATAACGCCGAAGAACAACACGGCTACGGAGATGGCAAACAGCAGAAGTTGCAGTTTCCAAGTCCATTTGAGCCATTTCCCGTAGGATACATTTGCCATAGAAAGGCCGATGAGCAACACCGGATTTGTGGGCAGGATCACATCGGTAAAGCCGTCAGCCATACAGTAGGTCAGGATCACCAGCGTCGGAGAGATACCCAACGCATTGGTGATGGGCAGAACGATAGGCATTACCAGGAATATCTTTGCCGAAGCCGAGCCGATGAACAGTTGCAAAAACAGGATCAGCCCATAGATCAGCAAAACCGTAACGAATTTCCCTTTGCCTGCCAGCATTTGCAGCGCCCCGTTCATCACCGTGTCGATGATGTTGCTCTCCACCATAACCAGTTTTACGGAGGAAGCAAGGGCGATCATTGCCACAGCCGGGAGCATTGCCGCCGCGCCCTGGAAAAACCAGCCCAGCACCCGGCGAAAATTTTTGCTCACCACTTGCCCGGCGATCAATCCGGCGATCAGAAAACTTGCCGCCAAAAGCGGAATGGCAAAGCCGGAGATAGCGCGGATGCAGGCGATCGCTGTCAGCAATACCCCCTGCACTGCGAAAAAGACGCCGTAGACCCGGAATATCCGCTGGGAATCTGCCGGGGCTTCTTCTCCTTCTCCCATCAGGCTTTCCCGCTTTTGCCGGTCTGCTTCGTAAGTCGGGGAATACCGGGGATTTCGGCGGATCTTTTTCAGATAGCCCAACAAAAACGCGCACAAAACTGCGTAGACGATCAGGAAGAACAGAATTCGCAGCCACACCCCGGAGGACACCGGGATCCCTGCCAGTTGCGCCGCTGTACCTACGGAGAAGGGATTTGTGATCGCTGTGGAAAAGCCGAAACACGCCGCCATCAGGCAGGCGCCCAGACCAACCATGGTGTCCATATGCATAGACAGCATAAACACAACGATCAGCGGCAGCAGTGTCACCAGTTCTTCAAACATACCGAACAAACTGCCAAAGAGCATAAACAGCAGCACCGTGATACAGACCACCGGTCCGCCCCGGTCTTTTAACCGGCGCATAATGTAAGCGATGAATGTTTTGATGCCACCGGTCTTTTCCAGCAGGTTAAAAACGCCGCTCATAACCAGCAGAAACACGCTGATCATAATAATGGTAAGCCCGTCTTCCGAGGCAAACACCCGTACCGGTGCCGTAAAGATACGCCATATTTCGATGCCGTTGATTTCCCCCATCTGATAAGTGCCGGGGATGATATTGTTATTGGCATCTCTTTCAAACGCGCCCTGGGGGATAAAATACGAAAGAGAGCCGCAGAAGATCAGCACAGCCAGCAGGATCACCGCCACCACCACAAAGGATCGGACGCTGATATTGGAATATGCCGTTTCTTTCTGATTTTTTGAATTTTTCTTCATAAAATGATATCGCTCCTTTGCCGGGATATTGTACCACAGCCCCGGCAGGATTGCAACTTAACTTCAGCAAGAAATACAGCCGCCTCGGTGAGGCGGCTGTTGTTTATGATCTGTAGACCCATTTATAATCGTCGCTGTGGAGATATTCGGAGAAGATTTCCGCTACTGCGCCCAGAGGCAGCAAGGTGTCCATCGCCGTGGAGGTACGCAACTGAAAATCCGATGCGATACTGACCACATTTTCCCGGAGAGATTGCTCTAATTTCTGCAGGAAATAGTCGCCCAGATCCAGCATAAAGCCGTACAGCACCACCAGTTCCGGATTCAAGAGATTTACCGCGTTAGCGATAACGACACCGATCCGCTGGGCGGCGGCTTTTACATGGTGACGGCACATCCGGTCTCCCTGCTCCACCGCATCCCGGATGGCTTGTACCGTAATGGGTTGGTCTTTGGACAATGCGGAGAAAACGCCGCTGTCCAGCGCCTGGGAAATGGCAGATACCAGCGCGGGAAATGCCGTAGTGGCTTCCACACAATCCGGCTTGCCGCAATAACACAGTTTTTGCCCATCGCCGCCGTAACTGATCACCGTATGTCCCAACTCGCCCGCTACGCCGATAGCGCCTGCCACCGGCAGGCCGTTACAGCAAATGGAAGAGCCGATACCGTTGGACAGTTCCACGCAGATAAAGTTCTGGGCGCCCTTTGCCTCGCCGTACCGCTGTTCTGCCATCGCAGGCAGGGTCACGCCGCTGTAAGAGCCCACCTGCACCCCAAAGTGCTGTTCCAGCCGGGGCTTCAGGGAACTGTGGATCCACTCATTAAAATGCAGATAGTTGGCAAGCAGAGAATTGTCTTTCCGGTAGGCAGCAGGGTCTACCAGAGGCTCGCTGATACCGATGCCCACCATTTTCTTGTGGGAAAAGGCCTTGAACAGCGCATCCACCTGGCTTTCGATCTGCAGGACCAGTTGTTCTCTGTCATCCTCCCCGGGGATGGGGTGGCTGACCTGCTTCAGCACGCTTCCGTCGATGGCGCTGACCACATAACAAACGGATTTTCCGGTAATGGCAATGCCCACGGCGCAGATGTACTGTTTGTTGATCTCCAGCAGTACACGCTTCCGTCCGGGACCGTCGGAAATATGGTCTGTTTCTATGATCAGTTTTTCATCCAGCAGTTCTCTTGTGATGTCCGTAACGCTGGCAGGACGGTAGTCGGTCATTTCCACCAGGTCTGTCCGGCTGACAGGACCCTGATGGGCGATAATATTCAAAAGAAGATTGCGTTTAAACTCATAACTGTTGTATGCCAAACCATTCACTTCCCGGTTATTATTTTCTCCGGAATATTTTACCACAAAAATGGGCTTTTTGCAACAGCGGAGAAAAACATTAAATATTTCAGAATTCATCCGCCGATTTTAAACTTGTTCTCTTACGGTTGCTATGCTACACTGATATTAAGAAAATTATATTTTCAGGGCAATTTTCTTGAATTATTACTATAAAAATTCCATTTTTGTCTTGCCAAAGATATTTTTTTATTTTATAATATTTACACATTTGTAAAAATGCATAATGCGAAAGAAAAGAGGTCTTTTTTATGGCGCAGTTATATGCCGGTTTTTCCCGGGTGGATATCACCCCTGAAATGGGCATTGATGTTGTGGGTTATTATATCCCACGCAAAGCTGAGGGTGTGCTGGATCCACTGATGGTTCGGGCGTTGGCTCTGCAGATGGGTGATCAAAAGGTGGTTATGCTGTCTGCGGATCTATGCTATATTGCCGGGGAAAACTCTCGGGTGGTCAATCAGGCGGTCGCGGAGGCAACCAGTTTGCCGGAGGCAGCGATCTATTACCACTGTACCCACACCCACACCGGTCCTGCTACCGGTGCCAGCCTTACCGACCAAAATGCGGATGCAAACAGTCCGGAAAGAAGATATATAACATTTCTGGCAGAAAAGTCTGCGGAGGCGGCAAAACTTGCGCTGGCAGACCTGAAGCCTGCAACGGTAGGCTACGGTATCGGCCAGGCGCCCAACATTGCCTTTGTCCGCCGCTTCCGTATGAAAGACGGCTCTGTCCGTACCAATCCCGGTGTCAACAACCCGGATATTGTCGCCCCCATCGGTGATGTGGATGAGCGGGTCTCCGTTGTCCGGTTTGACCGGGAGGGCGCGGAAACGCTGGTTCTGGTAAACTTCGCTGACCATCCCGACACCGTCGGCGGCTGCAAGATCTCTGCTGACTGGCCGGGTCTGACCTGCGGCGTGGTAGAGAAAGTATTGGACAATACCAAATGCATTCTTTTCAATGGTGCCCAGGGCGATGTGAACCATGTGAATGTTCACCCCACCGGCGGCTACTTAAATGATATGTTTATAGACTTCGACGATGTGGCAAGAGGCTATGCCCACGCCCGGTATATCGGTCGGGTTGTGGCAGGCGGCGTGCTGCAGGCATTTGATAAGGTCAAGTATGTGGAGGCAGACAAACTGTCTTTCGCCCAGAAAGTCATTCGCATTCCCTCTAATATGCCCGAGCCTGCCGAGTTGCCGGAAGCGCACCGGATCACCGAGCTGCATGAAGCCGGCAAGGACAACGAGCTGCCCTACACCGGTATGATGCTCACCACTGTGGTTGCCCGTTCCAAACGCATGGTGCTTTTGGAAAACGGCCCGGAAGCGTTTGAACTGCGCCTTTCCGCCCTGTCCATCGGCGATGTGGCATTTGTGGGTATTCCCGGCGAGCCTTTCACCGGTGTGGGCAGAGGCTTGAAAGAAACTGAAGGCTGGGATCTGGTGATCCCCACCTGCCTTACCAACGGCGCAATGGGCTACTTCCCCATGATGGAATGTTATGTGGAAGGCGGCTATGAAGCCGGTTCTTCTAAATTTAAAGCCGGCGTTGCCGAGCAACTGATCGAAGAAGGTCAGAAGTTGCTGGCTGAATTAAAGAAAGGGTGATTGCGTGAAGGCGATTATCAATGCGACCTTAGTTATGCGGGATCACCTGATCCCCAAGGCGGCGCTGCTGATCGAAGACGGCAAGATCCACTCCTTCGGCGAGATGCGGAAGTTTACCGTTCCCGAAGGCTGTGAGATCATCGATGCCAAAGATCAGTTTGTGGGTCCGGGTTTTGTGGATATCCACACCCACTCCGACGGCAAAGTGTTCTTCTATGAAGATCCCAAGTCCGTCAAACATCATTTGCTTCACGGCTCTACCACCGTGCTGGCAGCGCTGTATTTCAGTATGAACGGTCCGGAACTGGTGGAGACCATGGGCATCCTGCGGAAAGCCATGGAAGACCCGGATTGCCGCAACTTAGCGGGCATCTATATGGAAGGCCCTTATATGAATCCCAAGTTTGGCTGTGACAAAGAACACAACCCCTGGCGCGGACCGGTGGATAAGAAAGACTATCAATGTGTCATTGATGCCGGCTGGGATCTGGTCAAGGTCTGGGGGCTTGCCCCGGAGCGGGAGAACATTCTGGACTTTGTACTGGATGTAAAGAAAAAGAATCCCGCCGCTGTATTCTCCGTTGCCCACTCGGAGGCCTCACCCCAGGAAGTGGAAGCGTTGATGCCTTACGGCCTGCGCATCGGCACCCACCACACCAACGCCACCGGCGACCGGGTATTTTATCCGGAAGTTCGGGGTGTATGCGTGGACGAAGCGGTAAACTACAACTCCGATATTTATGCAGAACTGATCTGCGACAGCCGGGGCATTCATGTTGACCCCTATATGCTGCGGCTGGTACGGAAGATCAAAGGCGACGACCGGATCATTCTGATCTCCGACGCCTACGCCTGCGATGGTCCGATCCCTCCCGGATACGATGATGTGGACGATATCAACTTCGACCACACCGGAGAGATCGCCGGGTCGAAACTGACACTGGACATTGCCTGCCGGAATATGCTCAAGCATACCGGCGCATCCGTTGTGGACGTATTTAAATTCGCATCCTATAACCCGGCAAGAGCCGTTGGTTTTTATGACCGTGGCGAGATCGCACCCGGAAAGCGGGCAGATCTGGTCATTGTTGACCACTGGATGAAAGTAGACAAAGTAATTTTTGAAGGAGAAACGATAAAATGAGCAATATTTTTGAGCCTAACACCAAGTTTTCTTTTGAACCCGCCGATTTTGTACCCTTTAAGGACAAGGCTGTTTGTGAGCGCGTCCGCAATATGAGCGGCAAGGAACTGGAGCAGCGTGAGCCCTGGTGGCACCCTGAATTTGATGTCAAAGTTATGATGAACCCCCATCCCGTGCTGATCGCTACCCTGTTCTCCCGTCTGAAGGCTGCTTCCGAAGCAGGCAAGCCCTTCTCCATGATCCTGGGTAACCCCGAGCCCGACACTTACATCCCCCTGGCGCAACTGATTAACTACTTCCAGGTGGACTGCTCCAAGGTCAGCATCTTCGCTGAAGACGAATGGGCAGACCAGGACGGCAACATCGCCCCCGAAACTTACGAGGCAGGTTTTGCCCACTCCATGCTGAAGTATCTGGTCCACCAGATCGACCCCAAACTCCGTATGCCTATGGAGAATGTTTACTACCCCACCAACAAGAACATCAATGACTACTCCAACATCATCAACGATGTGACCGAGGGCGGCGCTGACATTATCTCCACCTCCCCCGGCTGGACCGGTCACGTGGCTTTCGTGGATCCCATTCCCGAATTTATCGGCAGCGGTGACATCGAAGAGTGGCTGAATCAGCCTGCCCAGTTGGTAAAACTGCACCCCATGACCATTATGCAGAACTCCCTGAACGGCACCTTCGGTCAGTCCGGCGACATCGCCAATGTGCCTCCCATGGCTGCAACCATCGGCCCCATCGATGTTATGCGCGCCAAGGAGCGTATCGAAGTTCACGCGCTGGCTACCAACGGCACCTTCTCCTCCTGGCAGAGAATGACCTCCCGTCTGGTCACCCACGGTCCCGTTACCCCGCTGGTTCCCAGTTCCATGCTCCAGACCAAGAAGACCCAGGTTTACATTTCCGAAGAACTGGCTGCTCCCTTCGAGTGCTGGGAGAAAGTCGGCTACTGATTGGCATATTTATAGGGGAAGGCACCCCTTCCCCTACACCTGCTTTTCCGCTTACTTTTGCTTATTCTTCATAATTTATCTGCGCGTTTGCCTTTTTTTGATTATTCCTCGCGTGTTTCCTATAAGCATATTATAATAATCTCGGAACAAAATTTTTGGCTATTCCTTTTAAGGATCATTGCCATACATAATGGAGATTGGTTTTATGAAAAAGTTTCAACGTTTTCTTGCACTGGCGCTGGCGCTGTTGTTGACTGTTTCCTGTTTCCCTGTCAACATTTTCGCCGTTGGCGACCCGGCACCCCAAAGCGAGCCTGGCCAGGTGGTTTACGACTTCGACCTGGCCGACAACTATGCAGATACTATCTCTAACTCCGGCAACTTCTCCATCGAAGACCAGTTGGATACTATCCAGGGTCTTTATGATGCTGATACCGTCAACTGGATCTACGAAGGAAAGGGCGTCGCCGATGGCGGCAACGGTACTTTCTCCAGAAATCAGTTCAACAAAACCGAAGGTATCCGCATTTATACTTCCGGCCACGACTGGTGGTATGCCATCCGGTTGAAATCCCCCGGCACCGGCACCTATGACATCACCGTCAACAGCTATACTGCCAAATCCGGCACATTGCAAAAGCACAGCGTGTGGACGGAAGCGTATCTGTTTGACGCTGCCCCCATTGACGCAGAGGAAACGACCATTGCTGCCAGTCTGACAGAAGCAAACAAGCTGGCAAGTAACTTCAGCCCCTTAACGGAACAGCCCTCTGTCGGTCTTGGTGAATTTACCTTCACCGAAGGCAATGCGTATATCCTTGTGTTCCGGGAGACGCTGGAGCTTTACCGCGCCGCCAATGAAGACGGCCTGCGCACCAGCAACCTGTACCTGAACAACATTACAATGACCCTTTCCGATAATGTACCGGACGAAACCACCGGCTCTACGGAAACTACTACCACCGCTCCTGAGGAGACTACCACAACTCCCGAAGAGACCACTACAACTCCTGAGGAAACTACAACTGCTCCCGAGGAGACCACAACCGCTCCTTCCATCCCCGAAGACCTGGAAGCAGCCGGTTACAGCTTTGACCTGAAGAACGTCTATGATGATATCGTTACCGGCGACTTCAGCGTAGAGGATGCGGACAATCTGGTTTACACGCAGGCACTGTACAACGCCGGTAAGATCAGCTGGCTGTTTGCCGGCAGTCAAAATGGCAACACCAAGGCTGACGGCACCGGCGATCCTGCCGAAAGCTTTACCAAAAACTACTATAACAAGGGCTCCGGCATTCAGGTCCGCACCACCGGCTATAACTGGTGGTACGCCATCAAAGTAAAAGCCCCCGGCACCGGCACCTACGATGTGACCATCAACACCGTCACAGCCAAATCCGGTGATCTGCAAAAGCACAGCGTCTGGACTGAGACCTATATCTTTGATGCTGCTCTCGTTACCGGTGATACCGGCATCAACGATCTGCTGACCGAGGAAAACAAGTATCAGGACTTTGCTCCCACCACCGAAAACACCGCGGCCTTTGTGGGCAATGTGGCGTTTACTGAGGGCAAGGAGTATATCATCGTCCTGCGCCAGACCATCGATACCTTCCGGGCAGCCAATGTAGACGGTCTGCGCACCGCCAATCTGTATTTGAATAACATTGCATTTGTGGCAGCAGAGCCCCCTGTAACACCTCCTCCGGTGGATGAGCCTGTCGGTCCTGAAATTCCCGAGGATCTGGAAGCCGCCGGCTACAACTTCGACCTGAAGACCTTCTATGACAATATCGTCACCGGCGATTTCAGCGTAGAGGATGCTGAAAACATCGCCTACACCAATGCTCTGTACGCCGCCGGCAAGATCAGCTGGCTGTTTGAAGCAAAGCAAAACGGCACAACTGCCTCCGGCGATCCCGCCGAAAGCTTCGTCCGGAACCAGTACAATAAGGGTCTGGGCATCCAAGCCTACACCAGCGGCTATGACTGGTGGTACGCACTGCGTGTCAAAGCCCCTGGCACCGGCACCTATGACGTGACCATCAACACCAACCTGGTCACCTCCGGTGGTGTGCAGAAGCACTCTATGTGGACCGAAACCTATATCTTCGATGCCGCTAAGGTTACCGGCACGACTACTATCAATGATCTTTTGATCAAAGAGAACAAGTGCAGAACTTTCGCCCCCACCACAGAGAACCCCGCCGCTTATGTGGGCAATGTGGCATTCACCGAGGGCAAGGACTACATCATTGTTCTACGAATCACCAGCGACACCCGCAGCCAGGCCAACGTCGACGGTCTGCGTACCAACAATTTGTACCTGAAAAACATCGAGTTTGTGGCCGCTGAGCCTCCGGTAATTGAAATTCCCAAGACCGGTTATGACTTCAATCTGGTCACCAACTATCCTGAGGAATTCACAGAGGGCGAGATTGAGAATCAGCTGAAGCTGATCCAGGAGTACTACGAAAAGGGCTATATCAGCTGGAGCTACCTGGGCAAAAACCCCGTTGGCGAAGACAGCAAGGCTGCATTCGACCGCAACTGGTTGATGAAGGGCGCCGGTATTCAGCTGCGCGCTTCTAACTATGAGTGGTACTATGCGATCCGCTTCCGCAGCCCCGGCAAGGGTGCTCACAAGGTAGAGATCGACACCTACCTGGCAAGCACCAAGGATGCAAATGGCAATCCCATCCAGAAGCACTCCGTATGGACCAATGCCTATATCGTGGAAGCTTCCCTGCTGGATAATGGCAAGGCGACCATCGAAGATTGCCTGCTGAAACGGAATCTGGTTGGCGCATGTAACCCCACGGTTGAAAAACCGATGGCAGAAGTAGGTTACTATACCTTCGAAGCAGACAAGGAATATGTGCTGATCTTGCGGCAGACCCGCAGTTCTTATGCACTGGGTAAGGAGACCACCGGTCTTACTACAAACAACCTGTACCTGAATGGTCTGAAATTTACTTACACTGCCAATCCTCCCGCCAAGGTCGTGGATACCTCCAAGGTCATTTATGACTTTGATCTGCGGGACAGCAAGACCGGCATTTACAGCAAAGATGTTTACATCAATGAGAAAGTGGAAGACACCGCCCGTCTGTATGACTTAGAGGAGATCAACTGGAAACTGGCTGGCCCCAGCGGTACCGATGCCAAGTTCAAAGCCACCGGCGGTCTGACCTCCTACGGCAAGGCAGATGACTATGTGGCAATTAAGATCCAATCCCCCGGCAAGGGTCTGTACACCCTCTCCTTGAATCACGGCAAGTCCGGCCGTGGCGCAGTGGGTGCGGTGTATATCCTGCCTGCTGACACGGAAGATATCGCTTTTGCTATGGATAACAGCAACCGGGTAGGTAAGCTGGAATTCCACAATGACTCCGGCGATGTGAAACTGCAAGACGGCTACACCTCCGTCGTCGGCACTTGGGAATTCGGCTCTGCCAAGGAGTACATCCTGGTCATTGAGGCCTACGACAAATCCCCCTATGCCACTCAGGCGTATATGTACTTCTCTCAACTGATCTGTGAGAAGGGCGATAAGACCACCACCCAGGGTGTAAGAGTCCCCCATGCCACGGTTGTTGACCCCGCGCCTGTCAAGTCGCTGGAAACCTGTACCTACATTGCCGTAGGCGAAGTCAACGGCGACGACTATCTGTACCTGCCTCTGGAAGGCAAGAAGATGGCTGTCTACAACCTGGACACCAAGGAACTTGTGGACTACACCGAGACTCCCTTCACCCAGGTCAAGGGTATTTGCGTGGACGATGACGGTATCCTCTGGGCAGTAGGTGACAACCCCTACATTTATAAATACGACCCGGTACTGAATGTAGGCGAAAGCGTGTACTACTACAAAAACACCACCGGCGTAGAGAGAACCGACAGTATCATCGGCGTAAGTTGTTCTTTCGGCCTGCATATGGGCGATGACGGCTGCCTGTACTTCGGCGCTTATCCCGTTGGCGTGCTGGGCAAGTACAATGTGGCAACCGGCGAATTTACCAATATGGGCACGGTCGGCACAGGCGACGCCAACTGCTATGCCAGCGTTCCGTTCTACGACAACGGCTATGTTTACGTCACCACCACCGGCGACACCAACAGCGACGGTGTCAAGACTATGGAACTTTCCAAGTTCAACGCTGTCACCAATGAACTGGTTATGCGTAAGGATATCACCCAGTACCTGAGCCAGCAGGAAGTTATGGTCCGCGGTATGGGTATCTGCGGCGGCGTGATCGTGATGGGCGGTGAGCGCAATGACGTCAAGAAAGTAGCCGCTTTTGATACCGAAACCCTGGAATTTGTAGACTTGGGCATCCAGTCCGCCGCAATCTACGGTCCTTCCGGAAAGCTGGATAACAAGTTCTGGATCTTTACCAGCACCGAAGGTGTTTGGGAGTTTGACGGCGCTACCAGAACGGTGACCCCTGTGAAGGGCATGGAGAACCTGATGGGCGCTATGCGCTGTCACGAAGGTTGCTTCGTGACCGTCGAAGGTAATGACCTGTTCCCGGGCAAGTCCATTCTGACCTGGAGAGGCAACGACTCTGACCCCATCGCAATTTACAATATGACTACCGGACGTTATATGCGGCTCGGCGACGATATCATTCAACCTGAGTACGGTTCTACCTCTAATATCCGCCCCATCGTGAAAGTCCCCGGGGATAACAGCCAGGTCTATATCGGCGCATTTAACACATCCCTCTGCTCTGTTTACGATACCGCCGAAGGAAAGATCACCAAGAGCTTCCTTACCAACGGTCAGACCGATGCAATCCTGCTCTATCAGGGCAAGCTCTTCGTAGGTAACTACAATCAGGGTGTTCTGACCCAGGTCAACCTGGATGATGAGCACCGCAATGTTCCCTTGATGAGTTTGAAGGCTGAGTACAAACAGTCCCGTATCCATGCTCTGGCATCCGGTGATAACAAGGTCTTCGTGGGCTCCTGCCCGGACCGTTACGAACTGGGCGGCTGCATTGCCTGGATCGACTTGGAGACCTTTGACAAGCACGTGGAACGAAATGTGGTTCAGGATCAGTCCATCATTGCTGTTGCCTACGACGAGAAGAGTGGCTGTGTCATTGGCGGCTCTTGTGCAAAGGGTGGCTCCGGCTCTATTGTACCGGAAGGCACTTCTGCCAAGTTCTTTATTTATGATGTTGCCAACAAGCAAAAGGTGGCTGAGTATGACCTGCGGGATTACTTCAAAGATATCCCGGCAGAGGTGATCCAATCAATCCGCGGTCTGACTGTAGACGAAAACGGCAAAGTCTGGATGTCTGCCATCGGCAGTCTGTTCACCTTTACCATAGACCCCACCACAAAAGAAATGAGAAATCTGCGCAGAGAAGCCAACTTCGGGTATGCAGACAATAGTGAGTGGCAGCCCACCGCAATGCTGCAGATCGACGGTTATCTGTACGCTAACTTCGGTAATGTGGGCGGTGTCCAGAAGGTCAATATGAGCAATCCTTCTGACAGTGAGCGCATTCCCATCCCCGCAACCAATTTCTTCGCCATCGGCGATGACGGCAACGTTTATTTCACCCCCAGCAACCAATCTCTTTACATCTACCCTATGGTGGTCACCGATGAAGACCGGAAGATCGCCGAGGATATGGATGCCGTATTCGCCAAGTTGAAGAACAACACCACCTTGGAATCCGAAGCAGACATCATTGCTGCCCGGGAAGCCTACGAAGCGCTGACCTGGACACAGAAGTGTCTTGTTTACAACCTGGATTATCTCACCGCCGCAGAGATCGACCTTTTGGAATGCAAGATCGACGCACTGGGCGAGATCACCCTGGAAGATAAAGATGCCATTATGGCTATCAAGGCAGAGTACAATACCCTCTCTGCTAAGAACAAGACCTATGTGAAGAACTACCGCACGGTCCTTGTTCCTGCTCTTCAGGCGCTGCAGGCACTGATCGACGCAGACGAGGCTGCCCGTGTTCAGGCGCTCATCGATACCATCCCCGGTATGGGCGAGATCACCCTGGACAAGGAAGCTGCCATCCGGGAGATCGAAACAGCATACAACGAACTGACCAAATCGCAAAAAGCGCTGGTAGACGCCAAGCATCTGGAAGATGCCCTGGCAAAGATCCAGGCGCTGCGTCAGGAAAGAATCGCATACTTGAACAAACTGATCGCCGGTCTCGGTGAGATCACTTTGGAAGACGAACCTGTCATCAACGAGGCAATGGAGATCTTCAATTGGCTGACCGTTACCGAGCGTGAAAAGGTGGATTATCTGACTTTGACCGCCGCCGAAACAGCGCTGAAGAAGCTGCAGAAGGCAGCCGCTGCGGAAGTAGATGCCCTGATCGAAGCCATTGGTGATACAGTCAGCCACAGTTCCGGCGACGCCATTGCCGCCGCCCGGGCTGCCTATGACGCCCTGACTCCCGGCTCCAAGCAGTATGTAAAACTGCTGCCGATCCTGGAAGAAGCAGAAGCGCTCTTTGCAACTCTGGGTCTGCATCCTGCCATCATCATCGCGATCGTTGCTGTGGTGGTAGTTGCCGCCGGCGTGGCAGTATTCATCATCCTGCGGAAGAAACGCGCCGTAAAGGCATAAACGGAAAGGAAAAGACTATGTATATCCATAGTAATATTTCTGCAAATCTTTTATATGTACAAACTGAAACCGTTCCCCAGGTCTGCCGGGTGGCAGACCTGGCCGGGCAGGAGATTTCCTGCCCGGTACTGGGTACAAAGCCGGAGGGTGACCATTTCGTTACCATCCTGGATGCCTCCCAGTTGGAGCAGTGGTCAATCGACCATCCGGCGCTGTATACCCTTACCTGCGACGGTGAAACGGAGCAGTTCGGTCACACCGCCATCCGTACCTTCGGCAATACAACGGTTTTGCTGAATGAAAAGCCCATTTATCTCCGGGGTTACATTCGGGGCATCATCGCCCACGATCACCCCAATATGACCGGCAAAAGCGACTATGAAGCCGCCAGAAAGAATATTCTGCAGGCGAAAAAGTACGGCTTTAATCTGGTGCGGTTCCATACCACCATCCCCTCGGAGGATTTCGTTCGGGCGGCTGATGAACTGGGTATGCTGATCCATTTGGAAATCGGCTTTACATACGAAATGCGTACAGACGATGACGGAAAGCGCTATAAACATGTAACCAGTTTCGGCGAGAATCTGTGGGAGGAAACCATTCTCCGTCTGCGGAATCACCCCTCCGTTGCCATGTTCTGCATCGGCAACGAGATGCACCGCTCCGGTCGTTTCCCGGAAGTCCACGAAATGATCCGCCAGGGTCGTCAGCTTGCTCCCACCAAACTGATTTTGGACAACTGCGGCTGGGGCGAATTTGACCGTTCATCCTCTGATCTGTTCATTCAGCATATGGGCTACTTCCTGCCCTATGCCCACCACGACGATATGTTCGTCTGTGATGAACTTTGGCGTTATGACGGCTCTATGTATAAGGTGCCGATGCGGTTGATCTCCCAGACGGAGATCGCCGAAACGGACATTTACCGTCAGGCTGTTCCGGTAAGGCCCGGTCTTTCTCACGAGGCGATGCACTACATCGACATTCCCGACTATGCCGCTTTGGAGAAAAAGTTCGACGATTTCTGTGAAAAAGTCGGCCCCGAGTATCTGGAAAAGCACGGAATCAAGAAGCCCAAATACTTTGCCGGTCTGCGGGATCTCATTGCCCAGCGGGGCATTGAAGAAATTATGCCTGAATACATCAAGGCATCCCAGGAGATGAAGAAGACCTGCATGAAGATCTTCCTGGAAAAACTCCGTCTTTCCCCTCTGTGCGGTCACGAAATGCTGCAACTTTCCGACTGTCTGAAATATGAAAACAAAAACGGCATTTTGGACTTCTTTGACGATGACAAGTATTTCGACCCCGCGTGGATGCTGAAGATCAACGGCGATCTTGTGTTGCTGGCTGATCTTAAGAAAGAACGGCTCTACGAAGACGAGCCTATCGTTGCGGATATTTACGCCTCCGATTTCCTGCCGGACGCCCAGATCGGCGGCACGCTGGAAGTCACTTTGGACGGCGAGCGGATCTATGCCGGCGAGCATTTCCAACTGGCAGGCGGTCTGCAGAAACTGGTCTGCCTGAACATCAAGCCCAAGAACCCCACCGGCAAGACCAAAGTCAGCACTTTGGCTGTTCGCTTCGTTTCCGAGAAGATCGAAGTAAGCAACAGTTGGAAACTGTGGATCTACCCCCGGGTAGAAAAAAAGCCCGCCCCTGCCGGCGTAACGGTCACCAACGCATTGGACGATGCTATGTTTGAGAAACTGGCAAAGGGCGAGACCGTTGTTCTGAACTATTCCTATATGGCGCCTCAAAACAAATGGAATGTACTCAGCGCCATTGAGCGGTTCAAGCCCTGCATTTGGGACAGAGGCAGCAACTTGGGCGGTATTATTCAAAATGCCGATGTGCTGGCTCTTCTGGGCGATGATAAGTACTTTGACCGGAATATGCAGCCCCTGCTGGATTTGGGCAGCAAAGTCAATCTTGACAACTGGCCCTGCGCGGTCCGCACCCATATCATCGGCGTGGACAAACCGGTCCGTGACCGCTACCGGGTACAGCGGGACGGCGTCAAGGGTTTTGTTCCCGAAGACACCCTGCGTAATTTCAGCCATCTGTTCTCTTTCAAAGTTGGCGACGGTGATCTGATCATCAGCACCATGAATGTGGAAAACAAGGACAACCCCGTGGTTGCCAACTATCTTTCCTACATTGTTGCCCACGCAGAGGAACTGAAATCCGACAGCGGTATCTCCGCCGAAGATTTCAAGGCCTGGCTGGAGACAGAAAACAGCAAGGAATTCCGTCCGGAAGACACCATGAACAAAATGTGGACCGACGACAAGATTCCCGTGGAAAAGGTTCTCTTCTGGGAAGACCTGAATATGAACCTTGCCGCTATCAAAGCCTAACAAAAAATCACCTGACATTTGACACCACTCGATAAGGATGTAATTTGAAATATATCAAAATACACTAATTATCGGGTGTGGCAAGGGCCAAACGCAAAAGATAAATACTGAGAAGAACTGTAAAAAGTTTTTCTCGGTATTTTTCTGTTTATAGCGGTACATTCGACTATTACACCGCCTTTGAGTACAATTACGGTAGAAAATCAAAGGAGGTTACAATATGCGGGATAGAAAGTATTACATAGCACTTGATGATTTTGAACGGCGGGTGGTTGTGAACTGCCTGAACGAAATGCGGAACAACCTTATTGCAAACGGCAAGTACACCGATGCGGTGGACGAGGTTTTGCTGAAAATTATTGATGCAAAGCAAAAGAAATTCAAAGTAATCTACAAGGAGGCGTAATTTTATGGAAAAGTACCTTTATAATGAACAGACGGGCATTAGCTACACTTTATGCGGCGACTATTATCTGCCTGATCTTACCCTTTCCGATGAAGAAAAAGGCGCAGAATTGGTGAACACAGACTTAATATACAGATGATGAAAGGCGGTAGTGATTTGAACACTACCGCCTTTCTCATATGATAGTTTTTTGTTAGGTATAACGATTCTCTTATTCTTCATCGTTTTCTTCGGAAATTGGAATGGACATATTTTCCAAAGCATTCCGGAGCTGTGGATTGTGAATGACAAAGTGAATTGCCGGTGCTTTGTTCTTAGATATGACCACCCATTTCCCTTCAAGAATACGAATTTGTATATTTC
>CALBJG010000132.1 GCA_937892865.1 uncultured Clostridia bacterium | reverse complement strand
TCATCATGAAGGACGGCTTCATCCAGCAGATCGGCACTCCTCAGGAAGTGTTCAATCATCCCTACAACCTGTTCGTAGCCGGCTTTATCGGCTCTCCCCAGATGAACCTGTTCGATGCCAAACTGGTTAAGAAGGACGGCAAGTACTATGCTGACCTGAGCGGTTACCAGGTAGAACTGTCTGCTGAAAAGCAGGAGAAACTGGCTGCCAACAATGTTGAGGAGCAGGAAATCGTTCTGGGTCTGCGTCCCGAGCACATTATGCTGGGCGACGAGGGCGTTGAGGCTCGCATCGACGTTCACGAACTGATGGGCTCTTCCATCCACCTGCACGTCAATGCCGACGGCAAGGATGTTGTTATCGTTGTTTCCACTATGAATATGACCGGCGCAGAGATCGCTGCTCTGAAGGCAGGTACCAATGTGAAGTTCAACTTCCAGGGCCATGTCTGCCACGTCTTCAGCAAGGAAACCAAGATCAACCTGGAGGCTTAATCCTACATAAGAAACAGACCCGCTCCGGCGGGTCTGTTTTTTATGCGGCGGATCTTTTTTGCCAGCCGTGCGTTATTTAAGCGGCCATATACACAAAGTATAATGCCCGCTTAAAACCTTCGTCTGACAAAAAATCTCCTGCCGCAGGGGCGTGCTGTTTTTACCGACCGTGCGTTATTTGATTTTATTTATAGAGAAACAGACCTGCTTCGGCAGGTCTGTTTTTTATCTTTAGCGGCTATGATAAACTTTTGCCGAAATATTGGACCTTTTTATTGTAAAATGCCAAAAGTGCGGAAAAGGGGGCGTTTTTTCTTGACAAAAGGGCAAAAACATATTACTCTCATAGAGTATAAAAGGGTGGATTTTAAGCACCCTTTTTATGGAAAGTCATATATTGATGCATAGAAAAAATTACCGGGTCACCCCCGTTTGAGATAGGAGAAATCATATGCAGTATAATTGCCTGGACATTTTGAAGTGGACGGAAGCAAAACTGAAATACACCCACGATGTATCCTTGCAGGAGGCATCCGCTCAGGAACTCCATGAGGCATTGGGTGAGGCTGTGATGATGGCCATCAGTGATAACTGGAACACCTCCAAGCGCACCCGTATGCCCCAGAGAAAGGCTTACTATTTCTCTGCGGAGTATCTGGTTGGCCGTTTGGTTTATGCCAATATGTATAATTTGGGCATCTTGGATGAGATGAAGCAACTGTTTGCCGAGCGCGGCGTGGATCTTGCCATTTTGGAAGATGTGGAAGATGCCGCCTTGGGTAACGGCGGTTTGGGCCGCCTTGCTGCCTGCTTTTTAGACAGCGCTGCCAGCATCAATGTGCCGCTGTCCGGCTATGGCCTGCGGTATCGCTTCGGTCTGTTCAAGCAACGTTTTGATGATAACGGCTCCCAGGTTGAGACCGCCGACGATTGGACCAAGTACGGCGATCCCTGGTCTTACCGCCGTTACAGCCACACCGTTAAGGTCCAGTTCCCGGATCATACCGTTTTGGCAGTGCCTTACGATGTACCGGTGATCGGCTACGATACCCCCAATATCGGCACACTGCGTCTGTGGCAGTGCGAGGCAGAGGAAGAACTGGATTTCAATGCCTTCAACGACCAGGACTATATGCGCGCCCTGGCCCAGAAGAACAAGGCAGAGGACATCACCCGTGTTCTGTACCCCAACGACTCCACTTGGGAGGGCAAGCGCCTGCGTATCAAGCAGCAGTATGTGCTGTCTTCCGCATCCTTGCAGGATATTCTCCGCTCTTATAAGGCTGCCCACGGCGCCGATCTTTCTCATTTTTCCGAGTATGTTGCTGTGCAGCTGAATGATACCCACCCGGCAATGTCCATTCCGGAACTGATCCGTCTTTTGATGGCGGAGGGTATGGATTTCGAGCAGGCATTCCTGATGGCGCAGAAGACCTTCTCCTATACCAACCATACGGTTATGGGCGAAGCCCTGGAAAAGTGGGATCTGGAACTGCTCAGAAGCGTTGTGCCGGAGATCGTGGACATTATTCTGCGAATCGACCAGCGCCTGCAGAGTGAGCATCCCAATTTGTTCATCGTCCGGGACAATACCGCCCATATGGCAAACTTGAGCGTCTATGTTGGCACCTATGTCAACGGCGTTGCGGAGATCCACTCCCAGATCCTCAAGGACGATGTATTTAAGGCTTGGTATGAAGCATACCCCGAGCGCTTCCAGAACAAGACCAACGGTGTCACACCCCGTCGCTGGATGGGTCTGTGCAACCCGGAACTGAGTCAGATGATCAAGTACCGGGTAGGCGGCGATTTTCTGAAAGACCTGGATAAACTGGCAGGTTTGAAGCAGGGTATCAATGAGGATATGATCGCCCAGTTCAACGCCATCAAGCGGGTCAAGAAAGAGCAACTTTGCAAGGAAGTCTACGAAAAGGAAGGCATCCGCCTGAATCCCGACTTCCTGTTCGATGTACAGGTCAAGCGGCTTCACGAGTATAAGCGTCAACTGCTGAACGCGCTGTCCATTGTGGATATCTACTTCCGTCTGAAAGACGGCAGCCTCACGGACTTCCAGCCCACCGTTTATCTCTTCGGCGCCAAGTCCGCTCCCGGCTACGCCCGTGCCAAGGCCATCATCCGCTATATCAACC
>CALBJG010000131.1 GCA_937892865.1 uncultured Clostridia bacterium | reverse complement strand
CGGCTGATTCTCATTTCCCTGGATGCTGTATCCAAGCCTGACGCGGACAGACTTTTTAGTCTGCCCGCGCTTTCCGCGTTAAAGGAAAACGGTGTTTTCTGCCAGAATGTGCAGACCGTGTACCCTACCATCACCTATCCCATCCATACCAGTATCCTGACCGGCTGTTATCCGGACAAACACGGCATTCACCATAATCAGCCCTTTCAGCCGTCCACCCCGCCCAAGCTGCGCAAGTGGTACTGGGAAATCGGGGATATCCGGGTCAAAACACTGCACCAGGCCTGCTACGAAGCAGGCGGGGACACAGCCTCCGTGTTGTGGCCCGTGACAGGCAAAAACCCCTATACCCGCAGAAATTTTCCCGAGGTGCTGCCGCTTCCCGGGGTAAGCCCCGTAATCAAAATGCTGCGCTACGCCTCCCCTTTGTGGCTGCTGAAAACTGAACTTTTGCACGGAAAAAAGCGCAAAAGCATCCGCCAGCCCGATCTGGACGACTATGCCACAGTTCTGTGCAAGGACATCCTGTCCTCCCGAAAAGCACCTGATTTTCTGACCCTGCACCTGGTGGACTGTGATGCCATGCGCCATGAAAACGGCACCCATAGTCCGCAGGCGTATGACGCCATGCAGCGCATGGACAAGCATATTCAGGAAATTCTGGACACGCTGACCGAGCGGGAAGCCGATGTGCTGCGTATGCGCTTCGGTATGTACGACGGCCGCACCCACACCCTGGAAGAGGTGGGTCAGATCTTCGGCGTCACCCGTGAGCGTATCCGCCAGATCGAGAACAAGGCCATCCGCAAGCTCCGCCACCCCAGCAGAGCCAAGAAGATCAAGGACTTCTATTGCTAAAACAGCAACCCCCAAACCGGAATTCCCGGTTTGGGGGTTTTTCTTTGCTATTGGTTTATAAATGCACAGTGCAAAATGCATAATGCACAATGATTGTGTCATCCTGAGCGACCAACGGGAGCCGAAGAATCTTTCCCGTAAAATAGCCGTGCTGCGAAGAGACTTCCCTTGCGCTCTAAATGACATCGTTTTTTACCCGTTAAAATCGGTAGCCTGCATCCATCAGGCGGGCAAGGGCGTTGTTTGCCTCTTCGTCGGTAAAAAGGGCGGTAAACTGCTTTTTCACAGCCAGCGCTTCCAGGCTTAAGTGTAAAAATCCTTTGTCTGCCAACGCATAAAAGCCGTCGCTGACCCGGTGACCGGAAAGACACCGTTTCGCCGCAGAAATATCTGCTACGGGGCGAATGCGGACGCCATTTTCTTCGGCTTTTTTCCGGGCATCTTCCAAAGCCAGCAGAAATTTTTCTTCCATATTACCGCTCCAGGATGATGGGGCCGCCGGCGGAGATGCCTGCGAGAATGATCTCTGCCGCTTCTTCGGCGGTGACGGTGTTCTGCTCGCCGGTGCGCATATTTTTCACGGAGCATTTATTTTGGGCGATCTCATCTTCACCCAGCAGCACCGCATAGGGAACGCCGATCTTGTCTGCGTAACTCATTTTCTGCTTGAATTTCTTCTGCTCGGCGTAAAACTGCACCCGCAGACCTGCGCCGCGGAGTTTCTCTGCCAATGCGATGGCGGGAGCGGGATCTTCCGTCATCGGCAGGACCAGTGCGTCTGCCGGGGCGCTGGGCAGTTCGGGATTCAGAAGCCCCTGCTCGTCCAGCACATAGAAAAGACGGGTCAGACCGATGGAAATACCCACGCCGGGCAGTTGCTTTTCGGTGTAGTGACCGGCCAGGTCGTCATACCGGCCGCCGGAGCAGACAGAGCCGATCTCCGGATGATCCAGCAAGGTGGTTTCATAAACCGTACCGGTGTAGTAGTCAAGACCTCTTGCGATGGTCAGATCTACGGCAAAATTCTCCTGGGGAACGCCGAAAGCGGCAAGGTTTGCGGTGACCGCTTTCAGTTCTTCCACGCCTTTGTCAAAGACCTCATTTTTTCCCAAATAGCCTTCCAAAGCGGTCAAAACCGCCTCATTTGTGCCGGAAATGGAGATAAATTTCAAAATTTCATCTGCCTGGGTTTCCAGCAACATACAGTCTTCCACCAAAATGGTTTTGACTTTTTCCGCGCCGATCTTATCCAGTTTGTCCACGGTGCGCATAATGTCGCCGCTTTTTTCTGTCAGACCCTGCATTGCGTAAAATCCGTTGAGGATCTTCCGGTTATTTACCCGGATCTGAAACCGCTTCAGACCGAAGCCGCTGAACACTTTATAAATGATCGTGGGGATCTCCGCCTCGTTCAGCACATCCAGTTTTCCGTCGCCGATGATGTCGATATCCGCCTGGTAGAACTCACGGAAACGACCCCGCTGGGCCCGTTCGCCCCGGTAGACCTTGCTGATCTGATACCGGCGGAAGGGGAACGCCAATTCGTTATAGTGCAGAGCGACATATTTTGCCAGGGGCACTGTCAGGTCAAACCGAAGCGCCAGGTCGCTGTCGCCTTTCATAAAGCGGTAGATCTGCTTCTCCGTTTCGCCGCCGCCCTTTGCCAAAAGGATCTGGGCATCCTCGATGGCGGGGGTGTCCAGGGGAGCAAAGCCGTAAAGAGCATAGGTATCCCGGAGGATCTGCATCATTTTCTCTAATTTCTGCTGTTTTTGAGGCAGCAGTTCCATAAAACCGGACAGTGTCCGGGGTTTGATTCTTTCCATAATCGTCTATCCTTTCCATAAGAAAATTGTCATTCCGAGCCAGTGCGCACACTGGCGTGGGAATCTCAAGTACCAGCCTATTCTTTGAGATTGCCACGCCAGCGGACACCGGTTCGCAATGACACCATCTGAAACTGCCTTCTGTCAAGGCAGTTAACGCATTAGAAATGGGGTTTGTTGTGGAACATTTCACGCCAATCCAGGTCGCCCCGCTGCAGACCCATAATGGCGATCTCCGCGCTGCCCAAATTGGTAGCGATAGGCACATTATGCTTGTCGCAGTGGCGGATGGTCTCGATCATCTGGGCATCATCCCAGGCATCGGTGGTATTGGGATCGGTAAACAGCAAAACCAGGTCGATCTCGTTATAAGCGATCCGGGCATTGATCTGCTGGTGGCCGCCCTGCTTATGGGATAAAAGCAGTGTGATAGGCAGACCGGTATTGTCCGCGATCAACCGGCCGGTGGTGGCGGTGGCGAACAGATTATGCTTTAACAGAACACTTTTATATGCCGTGCAAAACTGCACCATCAATTCTTTTTTCTTGTCGTGAGCCAAAAACGCAATATTCATACAGTTCACTCCTTATTTCAAGCCTATCGCCACGCTGAAACCCTGGATTCGCCGGGCGATCCGGCGGCAGGCTGCGGCGGCGCCTTTTTGGGTGTAGCCCAAAAGGGGTTGTTTGAATGCGGCGGCAAGGACCATATCCGGATCTTCCGGCACAAGGCCCAACAGCGGCAGGCCTGCCCGGTCCATCACATCGTCCACGGTCAGATCCATAGCGGCAGCCATACGCTTGCTGATCCGGTTGACCACCAGCCGCACATTATTTTTATCCATCAGTTCCAATAACTCTGCTGCCCGGGCGGCATCCCGTACGGCGGCAGGGTCAGCCCCGGTGACCAGCATTACCCGGTCTGCGTGGCGGGCGGCCATAGAAAAACCGGCCTCGATCCCCGCAGGGGCATCTAAAAATATATAATGATACTGGCGGCGGGCTTTTTCCAGCATTTCGCCGAAGGCGCTCTGGTCGATTTCTTCCACCGGACAGTTCATCGGAGCTGTCAAAAAGGCAAGGTTGGGAAAAACCGGATGCCGGGTGACCATATCCAGGCCGTAATCCCCGCGGCTCACTTCCAAAAAGGATAATGTACCCACCTCGGAAAGACCCAGGGCGATATCCAGATTCCGCAGACCCACATCGCAGTCGATGCAAAGGACCTGCTCTCCGGTTTGGGCCAGCGCCGTTGCCACACCTGCGCAGACAGATGTTTTTCCCGTTCCGCCCTTGCCGGACAGAACTGCGATGATCTCGCCCATGCGCTGACACCTCCTTACCGAAACTTGGCTCTATTATAATGCCAATTCGCACAAAAAGCAAGAGTTATTGGCGGCTTTTTTGATGTTTTTTCATCATAATCACCAAAAAACAGCGCCTTTTCACCCCCAGGCAACCCGACAGAAGAAAATCTTCATAAAAAATTTATATAAAATGTGTAAAATACACTTGCTTTTTCCAATTAGGTATGGTATCCTTTAGGCGTTAGCACTCGACCGAACTGAGTGCTAATCGCTGTGTAGATGCAGGTCGCATCCGTTGCGGCCATCTAAATAACCCTATTGACAGGAGGAATTCGTTATGAAACTGAAACCCTTGGCAGACAACATTCTGCTGAAACAGACCGAAGCAGAGGAGACCACTGCTTCCGGCATTATTCTCGCTACCACCACCAAGGAAAAGCCCGCTATTTATGAGGTGGTTTCCGCAGGCCCCGGCACCAAGGATGTTACCGTGACCGTGAAGGCCGGCGACAAGGTCGTTGTCGGCAAGTACACCGGCAGCGAGATCAAACTGGACGGCGAAGATTATAAGTTCGTAAAGCAGGAAGATATCCTGGCTGTGGTAACGGACTGATTTTAGGAGGCAAATACAATGGCAAAAATGATCGTTTACGGCGAAGACGCCCGCAAGAAGCTGCAGGCCGGTA
>CALBJG010000130.1 GCA_937892865.1 uncultured Clostridia bacterium | reverse complement strand
GGAAGCAAGGTAAGTATACCGCTCGTTGACACGGGCATATTCCTCGATAGCGCCAATATTGGGCGTACCCAAAGCGCCGATCTTCCGCTTCAGTTCGCCGATACGGCGGTTGCCGGCGGCAACAGATTCAATTTCACCCCGTTTTTCCACGGCAGTGCCGGGAGTCAATTCGTAAGAATCCCACAGTTTATCGATGATCTGCCGCTCTTCCATTGCGGTAGTAGTCTTTTTGTTTTCCAACAGCGCGCAGGCGCGCTCTTTGTTAAGAATATCCTTATTTTTCTCCTGCGCCTCGTGTTCGGAACGGGTCTTGATCGCCTCGGCTTCCGCCCGCTGGGACAAAACATTGCCCATTTCCTTGCGCATTGCCACAGTTTCCTCACTGTTTTCCTGCTGGCGGGACAAAAGGGCTTCGATCTCTGCTTCCTGGCGGTGGGAATCATCCCGAATGGCATCGATCAATGCCAGTTTCTTCTCCCGGTCACCTTCCATAGCGCTTTGCAGTTGCTGCAAGTCGGCAATATGGCTCAATGCGGTATTCCGCTCTGCATCCAAAGCCGCTTCCTCGGTCTTTAAGGCTGTCAGTTGCTCGGTAATGCCTGCCATAGACTGGGAGGCCTCCTCCTGACTGCCCTCCAATGCGGCAATACTGACACGGGTCTTTTCCAATTCTGTGGTATACAGACGGATCTTTGTCTCATGGGCAGCATAACGAGCCCGATCGTTCCGCTCACGCTCCTGGAGGGAATCCCACTCCCGGTGAGCAGATGCCAATGCTTCGGTGATAGCGTCGTGGAGGATCTCGTGCTGTTTTTCCTGACCCTGGAGACGCAGGACCTGGTCCTCTGCCTCACGAAGTTTGTCCTTGGCGGCATTGATCTCAAACTCTGCCTGGTCCACGATCCGCTGGGCTTCCTGCAACTGGGTCTCGCAGTCAGCAACCTTTTTGGTCAAAGTCTTTTCTTCTGCGGTGAGTTTTTCCAGTTCGTTTGCCCGGGACAGGATACCCGCTTCCTTGTTGACAGAGCCACCGGTCATAGAACCGCCGGCATTCATCACCTGACCGTCCAAAGTAACGATCTTGAAACGGTGCGCGTATTTTTTCGCCATCGCAATGGCGCTGTCAATATCCTCCACGATCACGGTCTTACCCAGCAGGTAATCCACGATACTGCGGTAGCGATCTTCACAATCGATCAGTTCGGATGCCACGCTCACAAAGCCGCGGCAGGATTCCAAACCGGTTTCTTTCAGAGTTTTCCCCTGAATGGTGGAAAGGGGTAAATAGGTTACACGACCTGCGCCGGTGCGCTTCAAATGAGCGATACCTGCTTTGCCGTCTGCTTCGGTATCCACAACGATATTCTGCATTGCGCCACCCAGCGCAATTTCCACAGCGACGGTAAATTCATCGTCGGTACGGATCAAACGGGAAACCGGGCCGTGGATATTCCGCAGAGCGCCCCGCTGGGCTTCCTGCATGATCACACGGACGGACTTATGATAATTCTCAAAGTCCCGCTCCATTGCCCGGAAGACCCGGGTCTTTGCCTGGACGCTGTCCAAACGGGAAGTAAGTTCCCGCAGTTCGTTGCTCAGTTCATCTCTGCGCTTGACGCGGTTTTCCTGACGCAGGCTATAGCCGTTAATGGTATTGGTAGAGGCCGTCACCTCGTCCTGGGCTGCCCGGAGTTCCTTACGGCAGGCATCCAGATTCTCTTTGGCTTCCTTTTCACGGCTGTCGCCGGACGCCAAGTCAGCCCGGAGTTGCTCCATACGGCTTCCGTTTTCTTCCAAACTGGTTTCCAGGCCCCGGATGTCAGCCTCTGCGCCCGCCAAATCTGCTGTCAGTGTGCCTTCCTTTGCCCGCAGTTCCAGGAACTGACGGGTAATACCCTCGGCGCTGGCGGTCATTGCCGCCAGTTCCTGCTGATTCTTGGAAATATTCTGACGGGTTTGTTCCAGTGTATTCTCGATTTCAGCAATACGCTGTTTTGTCTGATCCAACTGGGTGCCGATACCGCCACTGCGGTCTTCCTGCCCCTTCAGTTCTTCCTCGATGCGTTGGATATTGGCATCGTTATTCTGCACATTGCTCCGGAGAACGGCGATCTGGCCTTCCAGTTGCTGATGGTTGGCATCCAGCATACTGACTTTGATGCGGATATTCTCCAGTTCTTCGTCACGGCTGCGCAAGGTAGCGCCCATCTCTTCTGCCTGGGCGTAGAGTTTTTCCAAATCCTCGTGGGCCTGCTGCAGAACGAAAGATGCGGTGGTATAATCCTCTTCCGCTTTTTGGGCAGCGGCAGACAGTTTGTCCAAAGTATCCAGCCAAACAGCCACTTCCACACCCTGGAGTTCTTCTTTCAGTTCCAGGTATTTCTTTGCCTTTTCAGACTGCTGTTTCAAAGGCTCCAACTGCAGTTCCAGTTCAGAAACTTTATCACCGATACGCAGGAGATTATCCTCGGTGTGCGCCAGTTTCCGCTCGGTCTCTTCCTTGCGGTGGCGGTACTTGGAAATACCTGCCGCCTCTTCAAAGATCTCCCGACGG
>CALBJG010000129.1 GCA_937892865.1 uncultured Clostridia bacterium | reverse complement strand
TAGATTCGCGTTGGTAACGAATTGCCCGTCGGGGCATCCCGACAAACCGGAATTTATATATCTGCTGCGTGAATTTGTCAATTGTCAAACAAAGGGCTTTCTATTTGTCATCTTTTATGTTATATTGTATAAGTTAGGTTTTAAAAGGAGGTGCGGTATGAAACGCTGGATCATTCTGGGTGTTGCGTTGTCGGTTTTACTGGCCGGCACCATCGCAGTGCTGTTTGGATTCTTCTTTACGGACATTTTCGATGCCATAGAAGAACTGCCTGCTTCCACCACCGCCACTGTCCCCTTTGACCCCGAACCTTCTACCGAACCGACCACAGAACCAACCACGGAAGCCACAACTGTTCCGGAAACGACTGAACCAACGGAAGAATCCACAGAGGAAACCACCGAAGTTACAGAACCTACCGAGGAAACCACCGAGCCCACGGAACCGGTCACCGAACCGCCTACAGAGCCTACCACCCTGCCGCCTACGGAGCCGCCTACAGCGCCCCCGGTGGAGACGACCACAAAGCCCCCGGTTATAGAAGACCAGCCGCCGGTGGTATCCGGCATTTCTGCCAACCACGGTTTTGTATATAACGCCACGACTGATACATACTTATATACCTTTGGCGACCAGCAGGAACGAATCAAAATGGCAAGCATCACCAAACTTTTCTCTGCCTGGGTCGCCCTGCAACATATGGACCCGGAAGCGGTGATCACCGCCGGTGAAGAGATAAAGTGGATCGATCCCCAATCCTCCCGTGCCTGGATCTACCAGGGGCAGAAAGTAAATGTCACCACTTGTGTGCAAGGCATGATCATTCCCAGCGGCAATGATGCGGCGTACATACTGGCTGTTGCCACCGGCAGAGTTTTGCTGGGCAACCCGGATGCGCCTGCCCGAGATGCTTTTGATGCCTTTATTGCCGAAATGAATGCGCAGGCGGAACAGCAAGGCTTGACCGGCACCCATTTTGCCAACCCCGACGGCATTGATGAACCGGAGCATTACACCACTGCCACCGATGTCCTCAAAATAGCAAAACTGGCTATGTCCAATCCCATTATCAGCCGGGCGGCGGCAACCGCATCTATGACCGCTTACTATGTCAGCGGCGAAACTGTTACTTGGAATAACAGCAATCATCTGCTTCACAGCAACAGCGCCTATTACTGTCCCAATACCATTGGTTTAAAAACCGGTCACACCCAAGGCGCAGGCTGGTGTTTGGTATCCGCCTTTGATGAAAACGGCACGGTTCTGATCATCGGTGTGTTCGGCAGCGACACCATAGAATTGCGGAACGCCGACACCGTGAAACTATATAAAGAATTCTGTCAAAACTGAATGTTTTACCGAAGCAGGAGGGATGAATATGATCCGTATTGGTATTATTGGCGCAGGCAATATTTCCAAATCCCATTTGAATGCCGCCAAAAGTGTTCCGGATGTTACGATCACTTATGTATGCAACCGGAACCCGGAATCTGCCAAAGCCCGGGCCGAGGAATTCGGCGTGCCTGACTACTGCTGCGATTATCACGATATTTTAAACGACCCCAATGTGGATGCTGTACTCATTGCAACACCCACCGTCAGCCACGGACCGATCATTGCCGATGCCCTGCGCGCCGGTAAGCACGTGCTCTGCGAAAAACCCCCGGCGCTTACCTGGCAGGAAGCCCTGGAATGTGAGCGTCTGGCAAAAGAAACCGGAAAAGTTTTGATGTACGCCTTTGTGTGCCGCTTCCAAAATGCAACGATGGCCGTAAAGAAAGCCATTGACAACGGCGAATTGGGGGAGATCTACTATGCTGATGCAAGCCGCATGCAACGCTGTTCCACGATCAACGGTTGGTTCTGCGACAAGGAACTCGCCGGCGGCGGTTGTTTAATGGATGCAGCCATTCACCAACTGGATATGATGCTCTATTTTATGGGTTTCCCCAAAGTCCTGCGGGTTCGGGGATATACCACCAACATTAACAAGGACTTGCCCAAACGGATACAAGGCGTCACAGCCGGTTGGGTCTCTGCCAACGGACAACCCACGGAGCGAACCATCGAAAGTTTTGCCACTGGCTACATTACCCTGGAGGGCGGCAAGAACATTTTCATTAAGGCTGCGCATATTGCAAACACCTTTACCCCCGGCACAAGGCTGGAGATCCTGGGTGACAAAGGTGGCGCAAACATTACAGATGGCGTCGTGAAACTTCTGGGCATCGACGAAACCAATCATTTTGTGGAGACACAGCCCACAGTTACCGCCACTGTCAGTCCTTTTGTTCCACAACTGCAGCATTTTGCGGACTGCTGTAATGGCAAGACCCAATGTCTGTGTCCTCCTGACCAGGGCACCCAAGTTATGCGCATTATGAATGCCATCTATGAATCTGCACAGACCGGAAAAGAGATCTCCTTTGCGTAAAATACAAAAAACTCCCCAAGGGCGGAGTACCATAGTGATTATTTGGTTTTGAACGATCCCTTTCCTCCAATACTGCACAAAAAATTCCCGTAATGCTGGCGCATTACGGGAATTTTATTGCTTATATTACTGATTTTCGCCCATTTCCTTCAGCGCGTCCTTGCGGCTGAAGTTTGCGCGGCCCTTCTCGTCGAAGCCCATAAACTTGACCCAGGTCATATCGCCCAGATTCAGAACATCCTCGAC
>CALBJG010000128.1 GCA_937892865.1 uncultured Clostridia bacterium | reverse complement strand
TCCAATCCGGCAACCTATACCGGTCTGTTTAACGATATCCGGGATCTGTTCGCTTCTACAACAGATGCCAAAATGCGCGGTTACGGTCCGGGAAGATTCTCTTTCAATGTGAAAGGCGGACGTTGCGAAGCGTGTAACGGTGACGGCCTTGTAAAAATTGAAATGCATTTTTTGGCAGATGTATATGTTCCCTGCGAGGTTTGTAAGGGACAGCGTTATAATCGGGAAACACTGGAAGTCCAGTATAAGGGCAAAAATATTTCCCAGGTACTGGATATGACCGCAGAGGAAGCCCTGGAGTTTTTCCAAAACCTGCCGAAAATCGCAAGGAAAGTGCAGACTCTGGTAGATGTGGGCCTTGGCTATGTAAAACTGGGGCAATCCAGCACGACACTATCCGGCGGTGAGGCCCAGCGGGTAAAACTGGCGACGGAACTTTCCCGGGTGTCCACCGGCAGAACGATCTATATTCTGGACGAACCGACAACCGGACTTCACGCCGCGGATGTGCATAAACTGATCGAGGTATTGCAGAAACTGGTGGATGCAGGCAACACAGTTCTGGTCATTGAACACAATTTGGATGTGATCAAGACAGCGGACTATATTATCGACCTGGGACCGGAAGGCGGCGACCAGGGCGGATATGTGGTGGCAGCCGGCACGCCGGAAGAAGTTGCGGCTGTCAAAGAAAGTTATACCGGCCAGTATTTGCAAAAATGCCTGGAATAAAAAATTCCGGTCTGCGTCAGCAGACCGGATGTAGAAATCATGATTCATAAAGTTCTGCGGGGAGAATACCGGACAGTTCCATCAGCGTATGATCCCAACCGCCCGCATAGTCAATGGGGATGCGGATAGGGGAGCGTAAATTGTTTGGTGCATTCTCTTTGGCAGAGAGTGTCATGGTGACACGAAACTGACCGTTTTTCGGTTGATCCATCAGCAGAACACCACCATGCGCAGATGCAACGGCGTGAACGATGGGAAGACCCAAGCCAATGCCGTTTCTGCCGTCTTCAACAGCAGGTTGACGCATATAACGGGCAAAAAGATCCCGTTGCAGATCGATCTGAGTGTTGCAGGTATTTTCCACGGAGAAGAATAACCGTTGATTTTTATAAACCAAATCGGCTTTGATCACATCAGAGCCTTCCAGGTAAATTGCGGCATTGGAAATGAGATTTAAAATGGCTCTTTCCAGCATTTGGGCGTCCAAATGGCAGAAAATGGGCATATTCGGCGTGGTGTACACCAAACGCTTATTGGCCTTTTCCAAAAACGCCTGGGCTTTTTCCAACACTTCGCGGAATATGGCGACAGCATCGCGGTTGCATAAATTTGCGCTGTTGTGGTAGTTGGCAAGGTCAGACATATTACACAGCATCCGCATCATTTGTTGTAAATTTTTGTGGATGTGGGAGAGTCGTTCCTTTTCACTTTGGGGCAAATCCTTTGCGTTGTCTTCCAGGTGCAGCAATGCATTGGAAAGGGGTTCCCGCAAATGCTGCGCAGCCAAGGCAAGCGCCCGTTGTTCCGGTACAGCAAAATCAGAGTCGATGCAGAAAGTAAACCCTTCCGCATCCGGAATGACACAAGCGGAAACCAGAGATCCATCCAACCATAGGGTCAGATCCAGCCGCCCACTTTGGAAAAGGGCGAATTCCTCTGCGCCGGTGTGTATCAGCGTGTCGATCTTCGCGCCTTCCTGAATGCCGAAGACGATAGCGGCGCTGTTTACTTGGGTGATGATCCCGTTTTCTACGCGAAAAGCGGGGCAGATCATCAGATTAGGAGCGTTATTTGGTTTTTTTGTTTGTTCCATATTCCGTCTCCTTCTGTTTGGTCTCATTAAACATAATAATCGAGAATTTTCGACAATTCCTTTTTTTATTTTACCAAAGTTTGAGAAAATAGCAAGCAAAAGATTAGCAAGAGGTGAAAACTATGTCATATACGGGACATCGGCAGCGGATCAAAGACCGTTTTCGCAAAGAAGGTTTGGATAGTTTTGAGGATAAACACGCATTGGAACTGCTTCTTTGCTATGGCCTGCCCAGAAAGGATTCCAAACCCGTGGCGGAGGAATTGCTTGAGACATTTGGCGGTTTGACACAAGTGTTGGATGCTGCGCCGGAGCAACTGGAAACAGTACCCGGTGTAGGTGAAAATCTTTCAACTTTTTTGATGCTTATCAGAGAGTTTGTCAGACGGTACAATATTGAAAAAAGTGAAATAGACAAGCCGCTGACCAGTGCGAAGGATTATTGTACGCATATCCGACACTATTTTGACGGACAGCGTAATGAAATGGTATATCTTTTGTGCCTGGATGCGAGATTCAAACCACTGTGCTGTAAACGAATCGCAGAAGGAAGCATACATACAACAGCTATTTCTGTCCGTAAGATCGCAGAGGTGGCGTTGAATGTAAATGCCACAACCGTGATTTTAGCCCATAATCATCCCGGCGGATTTGCCTTTCCTTCTGCGGATGATCGCCGCACAACAGAACAACTGGCAAAGTCGTTGGCTGCGTTGGATATTATTCTGGCTGATCATGTGATCGTATCAGACGATGAAACCATCTCTCTGGCGGACTCCAGGATGTATAATCCCCGTCAGTTTATCGATTTCTGATAAAGGAGGAAGAAAATGCACCTGATCGTTTGCCTGGATGACAGGAATGGAATGGCTTTTGCAGGCCGTCGACAGAGTATGGACCGTTTGCTGCGGGCAAGAATGTTGCAGACTGTAGGTAATAAAAAACTGTGGATGAACAGTTATTCCGCCCGTCAGTTTGAAACACATGCAGATACAGTTTGCGTGGATGAATCCTTTTTGGAGAAAGCAGGTTTGAACGATTATTGCTTTGTGGAAACAGATGACTTAACTGATTATCTGAAAAAAATCCGTAACGTCATTATTTACCGCTGGGGGCGGGTCTATCCATCGGATATTTCTTTCCCAATACAGATTCTTTCTGATAGAAGGAAAGCAGGAGAAACGGTATTTTCCGGTAGTTCCCACGAGCAGATCACAGAGGAGGTTTATGTACTATGAGCGCACGTCGCAGAAAAATAAGATTGCCCTTACCGCTTACGATCATCCTTTTTGCGGTTGCCGCGCTGTTTGTATTCCTCTCCCGAAACGAAAAACCTGCCTACAGCGATTCTGTTCAAAATGTGCCTGCGTTTTCTGACGCGTCTTATGTGGTTGTAAATAACAATCAGCCGGAATTTACAGAGGCAGATATCACCACAAAATCCTATGAAAAATACACATCCCTTGACAGTTTGAACCGTTGCGGCGTTGCAATGGCTTGTATTGGCAGGGATATTATGCCTACAGAGGATCGGGGCAGTATCGGGCAGGTAAAGCCATCAGGTTGGCACACAGTGAAATACGATTTTGTAGATGGTAAGTACCTCTACAACCGCTGTCATTTGATCGGTTACCAATTGACCGGTGAAAACGCCAATGAAGAAAACCTGATCACCGGTACCCGTTACTTAAATGTAGAGGGGATGCTGCCTTTTGAGAATATGGTGGCTGACTACGTAAAGGAAACCGGTAACCACGTCCTTTACCGGGTAACCCCTATCTTTGACGGGGATAATCTGGTCGCCCGGGGCGTGCAGATGGAAGCCTGGTCTGTGGAAGACGAAGGCGAGGGAATTTGCTTCAATGTCTATTGCTATAACAATCAGCCCGGCGTGACCATCGACTACGCTACCGGCGAAAGCAGCCTTATCCATTCGGATTGACCTGATATTTGCGATTTTGTCTTATGAAATTATGAAAATGTAATTGCGCGTTGCTTTTTCGAAAACAACATGCTATGCTGACCGTGTTGCAGATCTTCAATTTTTGCAATATGAAAAAGGAGAGAATGATATGAGCGGAAATAAGAAAATGTGGGCGCTGCTTGTACATATGTCAATGCATTTTGGCTATAGCCATTGGGATACCCTGCCCTTGGAGCAGGATATCTGGGAGTGGACACTGGAGAGCGCAGCAAATGCCGGCATGAACACCATCATTATCGATGTGCTGGACGGCGTTGAGTACGCAAGTCATCCTGAGATCGCGATGCAGGGCGCATGGTCCAGATATAAACTTCGTAAGGAATTGCAGCGCTGTCGGGATATGGGCTTGACGCCTATCCCTAAGCTGAATTTTTCCGCAAACCATGGAAACTGGCTTGGCCCCTACGCCCGTAAGATTTCCACGCCTGAATACTATCGTGTGGTTGATGATCTGATTAAGGAATTGTACGAACTGTTTGATCATCCGGAATACTTCCACATCGGCTTTGATGAAGAGGACGAGGAACACGCCCGCTATAATAAGCAGGGTTACTGTATGTTCCGTCGCGGCGATCTGTACTGGCACGATATCCGCTATGTGATCGACTCTGTAAAGGAAACTGGCGCAAAGCCTTGGATGTGGTATGATGCATATATCAACCAACATGAGGAATTTTTGGCAACGGTTGAGAAAAACGAAGTTCTCCTTTCTTCCTGGTACTATCATCAATTGAAAGCAGAGAAGTTTGTCCCCATTTCTGAGTTTAAGTACGATCTGACACCCTATGCTGGGCTTGATCTGAAATACATTGAGGATATTCCCCGTTTGGCAAGTTTCCGTAAAAACATCTTGAACTGGGTCAATGAGGGACAGGAATTTGCCCCTTGCGCATGGTCCTACAAGCAGGGTAATATTGAATCTCAAATGGAGTATTTCCATGATGGCGCAAACGACCAATTTATTAAGGGTATGATTGTATCCACTTGGTCTCCTATGTGCCGCGGTACTTGGTTCAATACAGATAATCTTAAGCTTTTAAGCGATGCTTTCAAAGATTTTGCGGAAGCCAAGAAAAAGTTCTACCCCAACGATTAAACATAAAAACCGACCTTATTTGAAAGGTCGGTTTCGTTATTTGTCAGATAATGATTGATTTGGTTTTGAATTCAAAAATAGTGACTTGCAATCAAACTTCTATTTGATATAATAAGAAAAAAGTTTAGGAGGAGATTGCTGTGGCGAATAAGAAAATTTGGGCACTTTTGGTGCATCTTTCCATGCATTTCAGTTACAAGTATAACGATCCGCAGATGCTGCTTGATCAGGAAATGTGGGATTGGACGATTGAGAACGCATCCAAAGCCGGCTTTAACACCATAGTGATCGATGCGTTAGATGCTGTGCAGTATGGCACCCATCCGGAAATTGCGATTCCCGGTGCATGGACAAGAACCAAACTTCGCGAGGAATTGCAGAAATGCCGTGATGCAGGATTGACCCCCATTCCAAAACTGAACTTTTCCGCAAACCATAGTGGCTGGTTAGGACCTTACAAGCGGATGATCTCTACCGATGCGTATTATCGCGTTGTAAATGATCTAATCCGCGAAACATATGAACTGTTTGATCAACCGGAGTATTTCCACATTGGTATGGATGAAGAAGATGAAGAACATGCCAGGTATAATAGAGAGGGCTATTGTATGTTCCGCCGCGGAGATCTCTACTGGCATGATATGCGTTATATTATCGATTCGGTAAAGGAAACCGGAGCAAAACCCTGGATGTGGTATGATTCTTTTATCAACCATCATGAAACTTATGAAGAGCAAATCGGAAAAAACGAGGTGATGTTGTCACCTTGGTACTATCATCAACTGAAGGAAGAGAACTTTGTTCCGATTTCTGAATTCAAGTATGACCTGACTCCGTATGCGGGAATGACACTAAACTATATTGAGGATATTCCCCGGCTGGCAAGTTTCCGTAAAAATATTCTGAACTGGGCAGGGGAAGGTTACCAAATGGTCCCTTGCGCCTGGTCTTTTAAGACAGGAAATATTGCTGCGCAGATGGAGTATTTTCACAATGGCGCGCCGGAGGAAAGTTTCTGTGGTATGATCATTGCGAACTGGCGGCCCTGCTTGATGGAAAACAAAGAACTGTTTGAATCCGGTTTCCGGCAGTTTGCTGAGGCAAAGCAAAGATTCTATCCTAATGATTAAATGCAAAAACCGACCTTCTATAAAAGGTCGGTTTTAAATTTCAGACCGTTTATTGTCAGAATCAGTCACTGATTTGAACTTTTGCTTGAAAATAGATAGACAATTGTTATACTAAACAAAAAAGGGGGTAATCGGTATGGCAAAACAAAAAATGTGGACACTTTTGGTCCACCTGACGAAACACTGGCTGTACGAACGCAATGACACGATGCCGCTTGAGCAGGATTTTTGGGTCTGGACGCTGGAAAGCGCGGCGAAAGCAGGCTTTAATACGATCCTGATTGACACTCTGGACGGCGTGGTATATGAGAGCCATCCGGAGATCGCAATGCCCGGCGCCTGGTCCATGGATAAATTTCGGGAAGAATTGCGTAAATGCCGGGAGTTAGGTTTGAACCCGATCCCAAAATTGAATTTTTCAGCCAACCACTGTCGCTGGTTAGGCCCTTACAAGCGGATGATCTCTACGGATACATACTACCGTGTTGTCACCGATTTGATCAAAGAGGTTTACGAACTGTTTGATCATCCTGCATATATCCATATCGGTATGGATGAAGAGGATAATGAACACGCAAACTATGACCCTGACGGTTATTGTATGTACCGGAAAGGCAACCTGTACTGGCACGACTTGCGTTATATTATCGATGCAGTGAAAGCAACCGGCGCCAAGCCCTGGCTTTGGTATGATACGTTCATCAAAGATCACGATAATTTTGTCAGCCATGTGGATAAAAACGAGGTGCTGATCGCTCCTTGGTATTACCACCATATGAAGGAAGAAGATTTCTTCCCCTTTACGGAGTTCGATTTTGATCTGTCTGAATATGCACACTTGGGCCTTAAATATGTGGAGGACATTCCCCACCTGAAGAGATACCGCGATAATATTTTGAAATGGGCAGAGGACGGCTATCAGTTTACCCCGTGCGCCTGGGCGCTAAAGAAAGGCAATATTGCCGAGCAGATGGAATATTACCACGACGGCGCGCCGGAGGAAAGTTTCCCCGGAATGATCGTTTCTACTTGGGAAACCTGCACAGAGAAGAACAGAGAACTGTTTGAAAGTACTTTTAAACAGTTTGCCGAAGCAAAGCAGAAGTGTTACCCGGAAACATAACGACAAACCTCCCGACTTTGTCGGGAGGTTTTTGCAAATTTAGGTTTACTATTTTGAACAGATAATGTAAAATCAAATAAGGCATTAAAACGCATAAGGTGGGAAATCTGATGCAGAACGCAAATTGGATCTATTGCAAAGAGAATGTTGGAGACAATGTACCTGTTTATAAAAAAGATTTTCAGATAACAAAACCGGTGCGGTCTGCCTTTTTGCATATTTCCGCAAGAGGTGTTTACGAGGCAACCTTAAACGGACACCGATTAGGCGATTTTGTTTTGGCCCCCGGTTGGACATCTTATGAAAAACGTATTCAATACCAAACATACGATATTACAGATAATCTTTCCGGCAATAATGTGCTGACGGCGACTGTGGCTGCAGGCTGGTATAAAGGCGATATTGCTATGTGGTGGAGTTGTCCGGCAGATCATATATGCGCCTTGATCGCCAAAATAGAAATTACTTACATTGACGGCTCTATTGAAAATATTTATACAAATACAGATTGGGAAGCAGCGCTGAGCGGCTACAGTTATTGCGAGATTTATAATGGTTTCGTTTTTGATGCAAGGGTAAAACCGGATTTTTGCCTGGAAACAACTGTTGCAGAAAATAACAGCACAGCGGAATTGGTTCCCCAATTCGGTGAAAAGGTGATTGAGCAGGAGCGCTTCAAACCCGTTGAGATCATCCGCACTCCCAAAGGGGAAACGATAATTGATTTTGGGCAAAATTTAACCGGTTATGTGGAAATCAGTCTGAACGCAAAGGCTGGAGATGTCGTTTCTCTCTCTTTTGCAGAGGTGCTCGACCGGGACGGTAATTTTTATAACGAAAACTACCGCAAAGCCAAGTGTCAATACACTTATATCTGTAAGGATGGTAAGCAGTGTTTTAAGCCTACACTCACTTTTTATGGCTATCGTTATATTCGTCTGGATCAATACCCATGCAAGGTAAATGCAAATGATTTTACATCTATTGCGGTTTATAGCGACCTAAAACGAACTGGATATATAGAAAGTTCGGATGCAATGTTAAATCAGTTATTTCGCAATACTTTATGGGGTCAGCGATCCAATTTCCTGGATGTCCCCACAGATTGCCCACAGAGAAATGAGAGAATGGGCTGGACGGGGGATGCCCAGGCATTTATCCGCACAGCGTGTTATAATTATGATGTCAATAAGTTCTTTGAAAAATGGCTGGGAGAACTGGCTTTTGCGCAATATGCAAATGGCGCAGTTCCAATGGTGGCGCCCTATGAAAGAAGTGGCGGCCAAATCAGCGCAGCCTGGGCGGATGCGGTAGCCATTTGTCCGTGGCAACTGTATCTTTCTTATGGCAATAAGGACATTTTGGAAAAAATGTTCCGTCCCATCCAAAAATGGGTAGACTATATCACGGAAACAACAGAAAAACCGGATCTGTGGTTTGGCGGAGACCATTTCTGCGATTGGTTGGAATTGGGCGCAAAGGAAGGCCAATATATAGGCGATACAAGAGGCGATTTGATCGGCTCTGCGTTCTACGGGCGAAGCACCGAAATTTTGTGTAAGATCGGTCATATCTTGGGACGGGATGTTTCTCAATATGAGACCTTATATAATAGAATTGTAGATGCTTTTAACCGCGAATTTGACGGCACTTATCAAACACAGACAGAGTATGTCTTGGCCCTTGCGTTTGATCTGACCAATAATCCGGAATTTGCAGCCAAAGCGCTGGCAGAGCGTATTCGGCAAGATGGTGAAAAACTGCAGACCGGTTTTGTGGGTACGCCATATATTCTTCATGTGTTAAGCCGCTACGGCTATCACGAACTTGCCTATACATTGCTCCTTAGAAAGGAATATCCCTCGTGGCTCTACCCCATCACAAAAGGCGCGACTACGATTTGGGAGCATTGGGATGGCATTATGCCCAATGGTGAAATGTGGTCCAGTGAAATGAATTCTTTTAATCATTATGCCTATGGATCGGTTATGGATTGGGTGTATGCTGTTTGTGGCGGTATCAATCCCTTGGAGGATGCTCCCGGCTACGAAAAGGTGTTGATCGCGCCGATTCCGGACTGGCGAATTGATTGGATTCAGGTAGAACTCCAAACAGCCTATGGAAAAATAAAATCCGCTTGGAAACACGAAAATGATTTGGTGGTTTATGAGATAACCACGCCGGTAAAAGCGAAGGCTATACTTGCAGGAAAAACCTATGAACTGGAACCCGGCGACTATACATTTTCGTTTTAAATTAAAAATGCAAAAGGGGTGAGAATATGGCGGACAAGTTTGTGCTGAAATCGGACTATAAACCCTCCGGAGATCAGCCTCAGGCCATAGAAGGTCTTGTAAACGGCGTGAATTGGGGTTTGCGGGAACAGACCCTGATGGGTGTTACCGGTTCCGGTAAGACATTTACGATGGCTTCTGTTATTGAAAAACTGAACAGACCCACACTGGTGCTTGCCCACAATAAGACCCTTGCGGCGCAACTCTGTTCCGAGTTCCGGGAACTGTTCCCGGATAACGCGGTGGAGTATTTCATTTCCTATTACGATTATTACCAGCCGGAAGCCTATATTGCTCACACAGATACCTATATAGAGAAAGATGCATCCATCAACGAAGAGATCGACCGCTTGCGCCACAGCGCTACCGCCGCGCTGTTTGAGAGGCGGGATGTGATCGTGGTGTCTTCTGTCAGTTGCCTTTACGGTCTGGGCGACCCCATTGACTATAAAAGTATGGTCATATCTCTCCGGGTGGGACAGACCCGACCGATGGACGAGATCTTGCGGAAACTGACAGAGATCCGCTATGAGCGAAATGATATTGACTTTTCCCGTAATAAATTCCGTGTCCGGGGGGATACCCTTGAGGTGTACCCGGCATATTGGACCGGTCGCGCTATCCGCGTGGAATTCTTCGGAGATGAGGTAGACCGTATTTCCGAAATTAATGCTGTGTCCGGTATGGTGGAACGGTATATCGACCATATTGCCATCTATCCTGCCAGTCACTATGTGGCATCCAAAGAGAAATTGGAGCGGGCAATGGCAGAGATCCGCAAAGAGTGCGATGCCCAGGTGGAACTGTTCAACCAGCAAAACAAACTGATCGAAGCCCAGCGAATCGCCCAGCGGACCAATTACGATTTGGAAATGCTTACAGAGATCGGTTTCTGTAACGGTATTGAAAATTATTCCCGGGTGATCCAGGGCAGAGAACCGGGTACGCCACCCACAACGCTTTTAGACTATTTCCCTGACGATTTTGTGCTGTTTGTGGATGAAAGCCATGTGACACTGCCCCAGTGCAGGGCTATGTACGCCGGCGACAGGAGTCGCAAAGATGCCCTTGTGAATTACGGTTTCCGTTTACCCTCTGCATATGATAACCGTCCTCTGAACTTTGAAGAGTTCGATTCAAAACTCAATCAGGTCATCTATGTGTCTGCCACGCCGGCCGAATACGAAAAGACCCGATCCGGACAGATTTTGGAGCAGGTGATTCGTCCCACCGGTTTGTTGGATCCCATCGTAGAGGTGCGACCCATTGAGGGGCAGATCGACGATTTGATCGGTGAGATCAATAATCGTACTGCCCGGAATGAACGGGTTCTGGTTACAACGCTCACAAAGAAAATGGCGGAAGATTTAACTGCCTATTTGCAAAAAGCCGGCATCCGTGTCCGGTATATGCACTCTGATATCGGCGCAATGGAACGAATGGAGATCATTCGTGACCTGCGAATGGCGAAATTTGATGTGCTGGTGGGTATTAACCTTTTGCGGGAAGGTCTCGATCTGCCGGAGGTCAGCCTGGTGGCGATCTTAGACGCGGATAAGGAAGGATTTCTCCGCTCTGAAACCAGCCTGATTCAGACTATCGGCCGCGCAGCCCGTAATGCAGATGGCTATGTAATTATGTATGCAGACTCAATTACCGATTCCATGCGCGTGGCTATTGATGAAACCAACCGCCGTAGACAGATCCAGGATGCCCATAACAAGGCAAACGGTATCGTGCCTAAGACGATCATCAAATCTGTTCGTGACTTGATCGAAATCTCCTCTTCCACACCGGAACGGAAGGGAAGAGGCGGCATCAAGATGACAAAGGCGGAAAAGGAAAAAGAGATCGCCCGCCTGGAAAAGCAAATGAAGGAAGCCGCAAGAATGATGGAGTACGAATACGCGGCGATCCTCCGGGATCAGATTATCGAACTTCGCGGCAAAGATTAAAAGAAACAAAAACATCCCCGATGCATATGCATCGGGGATGTTTGTTAAGGTGTAATAAATGCTTTGGCGCTGTCGCCGTATTTCATCATAGCGTCAACCAATTCTGCCAAATAATCTGTTGTGGTGTCTTTGACTTTTTGCGCAGCGTAAGATTCAATGCTGTAGAGGACGGTGTTACTTACAGGCACACCGTTTCTGTAAGCTGTTAAGCGCACCTCATTGCTCATTTGCGCGGCATTGAGACCTCTGAAATAAATATAATTGGTGCCGTTTTCTACGCTGATATTGTTGATCGTCCATGTGTTGTTGTCGCTTTCTACTTTGAAACTTAAACCGTCCAAAGAGTCTGTTTCAAACTTAAAGCGCATAACGATGGAGTCATTTAGCAGAAGACCGCCGCCTTTCCAACTAACTGTGGGATTATCGATTACCGTATACTTGGTGGTCTGAATATTTGTATAATTGCGGCTTGCGTTCGTCCCCCAGTTCTTCTGGGCAGGTGTCAGATCGGCATTTACCAATTTTTCAGTGTTGTATTTTGTAAATTGCTGCGATACAGCACCGTAGTTCAGCAGGTCGACCAGCAGTGTACGGAATTCTGCATAAGCATCATCACTGCATTTGCTTAATTGGTTGTAACAGTATTCAGCCACACTGTAATCTTTAGGCTTGCCGGCGTATACATTGCCGCCGTAAGTAGCATAGAGTACGGCAGTTAGCGTATCGTTCATTTGGTTGGGAGCAATGTTGTAGAATGGGAATATATACTGGGTGCCATCTTGGCTGACAGTATAATCGGTGATGGTGGTTTCAACGCCGTTAAAGGTCACCACCACATAGGGATCGGTTATTCCAAAACTGTCAAACTTTGTTTTGTTTACCTTATAGTTCATTGCAATATTGTCGTATAAGGTGGGCGCAGCGCCGGATAATTTGATCTCACCGGTGTAAAGGATCGTGGCACTGGTCAAATTCTCGTTATAATCGGAAACGGTGATCTGGTCCCATTTTTCCTTTGTGCCGCCGTAGATAACTGTTTGCAAATTGTTGCAGGCGTAGAAAGCAGCCCAATCAACATTTGTTACGCTTGCGGGAATCGTAATTGTATGCAGTTCATAGAAACTAAGGAAGCCCTGTTTGCCAATATCCGTAATACCCGGCGAAATCATAATCGATTCGATTACATAATAATAATTCTCCCAAGGTCTTTCTGTAATCGCCCCATTACCGGAAACGTTCAATTGGTAGTCAGAACCCAAGGTCCAGGCGATATTTGCACCGATCATTCCGGAGTCGATCAAATAGTAATAATCCGCATCGCTCATAGGATAAGCAGCATTGAATTCTTCGGTAGTAAATTCTGCGTCACGGGTGTGGTCTCCGAAATTCGCATCACACCGCAGGAAAAATTCGTAAACTTGATCGGCCTGCTTTCGGGTAGCATCCCAGGTGGCGTCCACATCATAGTAAAGATTGTCCAGTTCTACGATATTCCAGGCGTGACCACCGCCGTTTCCAAGACCGGAAATGATACGGCTGTCCACACCCAGTTCCAGTACCAGCCGGTAGAACAGATTGGCATAACCTTGGCAGACAGCGGTACCATCGATCAACGCGGCATAGGCGGTGTATATTTTCTTGTAGGAATTGTCTTGTTTGTATATCTCAAGACCGTCGTAGTCGTAGGTGATGTTAGCGCACATATAGTCATAAACGGCGCGGATTTTTTCGTAATCACCTGCATCGTATACATCCAACTCGTCCAGTAGCGCATCTACAGCAGCATCCACCTGCGCCTCTTGCTGGGCGGTGGTATAGTAGGTCATCTCATAGGAAAGTGTCACATAGTAAATGCCACCCTGGACATAGTAACTATAACCATAGCGGTACGCGCCGTGCTGATAAGCCAGGTAATCACCTTGGGTGGGGACACCGGTGTGTTCCAGCGCTTTATTAAATACCTCTAACCGCTTATCAAAATCACCGGAAGCGGTTTGAAATCCTATGCCGATAACCGCTTCCCGGTTTTCCAAATGACTACGCAGATCAGCGGCAGCATCTTCAACGGTTGTATGGTACACGGAAGGTTCAGGAATTTCACTGCCGTCACCGAAAAATACAGAAGGTTCATATGTATCCGGCTGCCGGGGGTCGGGCATATAGTCGACTCTGTGTGCGACCGGTGTCGTGTCTTCGCTGGCAGCAAAGACCGTGTATGTCATACAGCCGACCAAAAGGATCAAAACCAATAAAGCCGGTAACCAACGCTTAACTTTCATTACCATCTCTCCTTTAATTGTAATCCTATTCTTACTGTACCACTCATAAACAGAAAATGCAAGGAAAAAAGCCGGGAGCAGAACTCCCGGCTTATCATATGCAATTAGGCAGGCACATCGCCGCGGGTGGAATCCAAAATAGAGGTGGCATCAAAGACACCGCTGAACCATTCGGGATGATGGGCAATATTACTGCCGCTGACCATCAATCTGCCCATACGAACATAATCAACAGCGATGTTTGTCCAGCAAGCGCCTTCTGCGCTAAAGCCAATGTAGTAGCAGAAGCCCGCATCACGAAGGATCTCATACTTTTCACCACTGTAGATTGCGCCGGTGCTGATGTCGCTGTTTTGCGCAAATACGATGGTGTTTACCTCGCCCAGAACAGGGGAAACTTCAGAGGACCAACCGCTGAGATCTGCACGGATCTGATCGGCGGTCATTTCACCGTAGGCTTCGTTGCCATAAGTGTAGCAAGCGATCTGATAACCCATTTGCCGCAGGGCATCTACGATTTCCTGGGCGCCGTAGATCTCTTCTTCGTATGCCATTTCATCCAGATGATTTTTTGCAGAAGCGTTGGTTCTGTAACCGAACACGCCGTCATAACCGCTGACAGCCAGCGTTGCTCTTGCACCACGGTAGGAGAAATCCGGATTGTTGGCGATAAATGTCTCCAAAATGGGGACAAGATCATAGTCGCCGGTAATGGTGTTGCCGTCAGCATCCACCATCTGGCAGGTGATCTCACCGGCATCATTCAGTATCAACTTGCTGGCGAAACCGGCGCCGTCCTTATCGGGGAATTTGTCACCGTCACCGTCGATCATATAGGTGTAGTAATTCACCTGGGTCTGGGTGATCATCAGCGGTTTTTTGCCAATTGGCAGATACAGCGGTTTTGTTTTGTATGTAATCTCACCCAGATCATCCATCTCTGCGGAAACAAAATCGTCCATATCCACCAGCACATAACCGTTGGTGTATAACTGCTGTAAGATCAGGGAGAATTCATCAGTGGTGATAAAATTGCGGTTATATGCTGTGCCGTAACTTGCATTGGAAAAGGCGCGGGAAGCATCAGCGATCAGCATTTGGAAGGAAAGATTTAACACATTGTTGGGATCTTCCCAAAGGACCATCTGACTCTTGGCATCTTCCAGTTCTGCCCGCTTCTGTGTAAGGATCTCAAAACGGGTTTCATCACCGCTGAATGTGTCCAAAAGCGCCAGTGCGCCGTCATAATCATATTCGGAGGCTAAAAGGTCTGCCCGTTGGATCAGATCTTCTGCTTCTTGCGTCAACTTGGTGAGTTTCTGTTCCTCGGCAATGGATGCCTTTTGACTTTCTTCCAAAGCAGTCTTCTTTGCCTGGATCGATCTGGAAATAGAACCGATAATGAAGACAACGATCAAAAGAATCGCAACAGCAGCGATGATCGCAGGGAGGTATGCCTCCTTGAAAACTTCTAATTGGGAACGCCGTCTGCGCCGGGGATTTGTGGGTTGATTTTGCATTTCGTCCATAGAAATAACCACCTTTCCGGGGAAAATATTCCATTAATATTGGTATTATACCGATATTATGTGAAAAAAGCAAGAGAATTTGGTCAGATCCTGTCGCAGAGAAAAGATATATAAGATTTTCCTTGCAACAAACAATGTTTTGGAGTATGATACAGAAAGAAAATATCAGGAGGCTGCTATGGAGAAAATAACCAGCTTTACCATTGACCATATTCGCCTGCAACCGGGTCTCTATGTGTCCCGAAAGGATCGGGTGGGCGCTGAAACCGTTACAACTTTTGACTTGCGTTTAACAAGTCCAAATGAAGAGCCGGTGCTGAACACGGCGGAGATCCACACCATTGAACATTTGGCGGCAACCTATTTGCGCAATGAGCCAAAGTGGAAAGAGAAAGTGTTGTATTTTGGCCCGATGGGCTGCCGCACCGGCTTCTATCTGCTGCTGGCAGGGGACTATGATTCTTTCACTGTCAAATCCCTTGTTACAGAGTGCTTCCGGTTTGTGGAAAAATTTGAGGGAGAAATTCCGGGCGCAAGCGCAAGAGATTGCGGCAATTATCTGGATATGAATCTGCCTATGGCAAAATACTGGGGCAAGCGATATGCTGATCTGCTGGAGAAGGCTTCAGATGATCGCTTTGTCTATCCACAGTAAGGAGGATCAGCAATGAAACTTGGTATTATCGGCGCAATGACCGTTGAAGTAGACATTTTAAAAGAACAAATGACAGAATGTTCCGTTACGGAAAAAGCAGGAATGGCATTTTACGATGGCGTTTTGGAGGGGCTTCCTTGTGTTGTGGTACAGTGTGGTATCGGCAAAGTAAATGCTGCAATGTGCGTTCAGGTGCTGTGCGATCTGTTTTGTGTAACCCATATCGTGAATACCGGCGTGGCAGGTTCTCTGTGCGCAGAACTGGACATTGGGGATTTTGTGATCAGTAAAGATGCAATGCACCACGATTTTAGTGTGCATGCCCTGGGATATCCCGTTGGTCAGGTTCCGGGATTGGATACCCTGGCTTTCCCGGCGGATGAAAAACTGATTGGGTTGGCATCTGCCGCTGCTGAGCAGATCCATGCCGGTCATTCCCGAATCGGAAGAGTTGCAAGCGGCGATCAGTTTATTTGCGAGAAAGAGCAAAAAGAGAAAATTATTGAAAACACCGGCGCATTGTGTACTGAAATGGAGGGCGCTGCCATTGCCCATACGGCATGGCGCAACGGTTGCCCCTTTGTGATCCTGCGGGCGATCTCTGATAAGGCGGATAACTCTGCAGAAATGGACTATCCCACCTTTGAGGCCATTGCCGCCCGGCGATGCGCGGCTGTTACCGCAACCCTTGCAAAATTACTGTGTCAATAACATAAACGCCCGAAACGAATTCGTTTCGGGCGTTGCTTTTATGGGTTGATGGTACTGTAAGCGGTGTCGCTTGGTATCGTATAGGTTTGATCCGTTTCAAAAATCAGCGAGTAGGAAACACCGTTGATTTGATGGATGCCGGTGTATTGAATACCGGAAGATACTGGGACCAGCGTTTTTACATCGATGGTGACATATCCGGCCATTTTGTCGGTTTTGTAGGAATCTGCCAATTCATCTAAAACAGAAGCATCACCATACAGGGTTTCGCAGGCATATTGACGCATCATTTTAGCCATTTCCTCATTTGCGGTGAAGGTGATCTTATATACTTTATCATCTTGTTTGATTTGGATAGAATCCATATATTTGGACATCAGGATCGTGCTGAGCAGATAGTCCTGGCAATAAATATGCATTTGCTCTTTGGTGACAGCATTATTCTCTGTAGTTACGCCGTTTACCGTGGTGGCATAAATGCCATCTTTGTAGCGAATGCGCTGGCTCTGCGTAGTGACGGTATCAACGCGACCGGGGTTTTCCAGCGTGGTGCTGATGTCCAGTTGCGCGCAGTATGCATTGTCATCTTCGTACATATTCAGCAGTGTTGTCTGTGTCCGAGTATCTCCAAAGACCTCGCAGATGACTTTTTCAGTGGTGACGGAAGTGGCGCGTTTTGTCTGCATCAGATAGCCGACTGCCTGCTCCATAAAAATGGGCGCTTGCGGCAGAGAAAGGGGAATATATTTGCTGGTATCCGGGAAAGTGATCTGGGGCTTGACCGGGTTAATGCTTACAGAAACAGTCTTTGTGAAGGTGCGTCCTTCGTGTTGATAACGAACAGAATAGTTACTGGATACCAAACGGTTGTCTCCGTTTACAACTGCAGTTCCGTACGCATCCAAAAGCTCCGCATTTTCCGGCGCAGCCCAGTCTTCCACATCCGTTGCCTTGGAAAAGGAAAAAACAGTTGTTTTTCCGTCCGAATTTGTTGTAATGCCCTCATACAGATCTGCGTGGAAAAGTACCGCCGGGACATACATTTTGCAGTAATCTTCGGCAGACATCTCCGCCTGATAATTGGCATCGGATACGTTAAAATAACAGACACCGTTCCGGAACGCAGATTCTACAGCAACCTGATAATCTCCGTAACTGCGCGCCTCTGTTTGTCGGGCGACCATCTGATCCGTGCCATAGTCGTTGTACAGCAGATTCTGGCGAATTTGCTGTACATAGACCTCTTGCCCTGCGGTGATCGTTTCTCTTACAGAAGCGATCAAAGCCATATCTTTCAGTTTATCTGCGCTTTCTGCGGCAGTTTTGTAAACGGTTATGGGATCTGCAGGTGGGGCAGAGGTTTCATCAGGAACATCGTTTTTTGAAGCACAACCGACAAGGGAACAAAGCAACGCGATTATAATCAGCCACAAGAACTTCGGTCGCATACAATTCCTCCTTGTTTAAAGCAAAATGTTGTTAAGATCCCTTTTAGGAACACACAGCGTATTTTCCTCGTTCAGATAATAGCGGATGTTGCCTGCGTCTACGGGAACACAGCAACTTTCTTGCGCCGGATGTCCAAGGGCGATGACCAGCAGAACTTTTTTGTCTTCTTTAAACTGATAGAGGTTATTGACTGCCTCCCGGTCAAACGAGCCGATCCAGCAGCAGCCGATCTCCAATTCCTGGGCGCAAAGGTTTATGGTCATTGCGGCGGCGCCGGCATCCAGGGACGCGTCGGCTTTTCGGCAGGAAAGATCTTGGACGATCACAATATAGGCAGTGGGTTCTTCACCCGGTTTCGGCGCGCCATCCTCCAAATAGCCGGCCCACCGCAAAAGGGGGAAAAGATCAGAGCAGGCAGCGCCGTGAACGATCTTATACCGCAACGGCTGCAGATTGGCGGCACTGGGACAGATCCTTGCAGCGTCAACAAGTTTTTCTAAAACCTCCGGAGAAATGGGCGTTTGTTTAAACTTCCGAATGGTACGCCGTTGCTTGTTGGTATCATATACATTCATAATAATCACCTTATGGATTCAGAGTCTTTCTTTTCCCGTTTATGTAGAAAACGAGGATCGCCAGAAGTGGGAAGCACATTCCACCCAGCATACCCAGTTTTAACCCTAATTGTTCGGCGCTGTAACCGAGATTTTGCGCAATAGATGCCAATGCAGGATCTGCGATCACAAAATCCGTAGCCATACCAACGAACTGGGGACCGAGAGATGCGCCCAAGTCACCGCCTACCGCCATAAATGCATAGATAAATACACCACCGGCAGGATGTCGTTCCGATGCGATCACCAGGTTACCGGGCCAAAACTGGGCGGTGAAGAAACCGGTGAGCGCGCAGGCTAAAAGACCGATCAACGGTATGTCCGTTACAGCTGCGAAAAGATAACACAGTGTTGTGGCGATCGCGCCGACAAAAAGAACACGGTTCAGATTCTTGCCATATTTGCCATATAGAGTCCGGCCTAAACCCAGCATTAACGCAAACATAGCAACACCAAAAATATCGCCCCATACTTTGGGTATCCCAATGGCTTGCTCCAAATATCCGGAAGCCCACTGGGACATCGTGCATTCTGCTGCGCCACCAAGGAAGATCGCTACGAAGCAAAGCCACACGCCACTGCTTTTCAGAAGATCCAAGGCAACGCCGGCTTTTTCCGGTGTTTCCATAGGCGGAAGCGTCACGCCATGGAATAAAATTGCGGCAACCAGCGGGATCAAAGCAAATAATACGGACAGAATCGGCCAGTATTTTCCACCGATCAGGAGAAACAGTGTGCTAATGATCACTACACCCACAACGCCCCAGGCATAAACGGAATGGAGTTTACTCATTTCGCGATCGGGATCTTTTGCAGGAATTGCGGCGATCACCGGACTGATCAATACTTCCGCAAAGCCGCCGGCGGCGGAAAAAATAACCGTGCCGATCACCAAACCCGGATAAACAGCCGAGGGGAACAAAATGGGCCATACCGCATAGAGTAGCAGACCAACCACTGCGATTATGGGCGTGTTTTTTACCGCTTTTGGAATGTTGAATCTGTGAGAAAAAAAGGAAAATGCCAAGTCAACCAATAACTGTGTTACATAATTGATCAGCACCAAAAGCCCAAGCAGGGAATAGGAAACACCGTACAAAGAACGGAATGTTAAGAACAAGATCGGCGGGAAGTTTGCCACTACGGACATAGTGAGTCCCGTGGTGTAGCAGGCAAACCGCAGACGCTTGTAATTAGTTGCCATAAAAGCACCTCCCGTTATTTGACCATTATACTGAAAAAACGGAAAGATTGCAATATAAAGTGTTTTCTGTAGGGAATTTATACAGAATCTGACAGATAAACAAGGGAAAATTGTACGCCGTATACGCAAAAATGTTCTTGCTATGCGAACAAATCTGTCGTATAATCAATACATCTTTATACATTTTGAGGTGGAATAAGATGAATTATGTAGAATTGATCGTGTTTTGCACATATTTGCTGTTTATGGTCGGCATAGGTGTGTTCTTTTTCCTGCGTTCGAAAAATGCAGGCGAAAAGGGTTATTTCCTGGGCGGTCGTGAAATGGGCCCCTGGGTATCTGCGCTCTCTGCCGGCGCATCGGATATGAGCGCCTGGGTGCTGATGGGTCTGCCTGCATCTATTTACGCTGCCGGTTTGGGTCAGGTGTGGATCGCTGTTGGTCTTGCGATTGGATATACGGTCAGTTGGTTGGTGGAAGCGCCCCGTCTTCGGAAATATTCCATTGCTGCCAATGATTCCATCACCATTCCTCAGTATTTGACAAATCGCTTTTTGTCCAAGAACCGTTCCTTGCAAGTGATCAGCGCAGTGATTTTCCTGATTGCTTATACGGTTTACGCCGCATCCAGCATCAAAGCCTGCGGCACATTATTCAATACCGTTTTGGGAATTGATGCAACCGTTGCGATGTATGTGGCAGCTGTGATCATTATCGGTTATACCTTCCTTGGTGGCTTCTCTGCTGTTTGCTGGACGGATTTCTTCCAGGGCCTTTTGATGTTGGGCGCATTGCTCATCGCACCGATCTTCGCTTTGACGCTGATCAATGCAGGAGAGGGCGCCGGTTCTATCCAGCAACTGGGCGCTGATTATTGGAACCCCTTTACCAACTGGAAAGATGTGATTTCCGGTCTGGGCTGGGGCCTTGGATATTTCGGTATGCCCCATATCATCATCCGCTTTATGTCCCTGCGTTCCGATAAGGATCTGAAGAAGAGCGCGAAGATCGGTATTACCTGGACAATACTGATCCTGCTGTTCTCCGTAGCCGCCGGTGTGATCGGTCATCTGTTCCTGGGCGAGATCCAGGATAGTTCCACTGTATTTATTCAAATGGTTCGTAAGATCTTTCCGGCACTGGTAAGCGGCTTGTTGCTTTCCGCCATTCTGGCTGCGGCTATGAGCACTGCCGATTCCCAGCTTTTGGCATCTGCCTCTGCCTTTGCCAGCGATGTCTATAAGCCCATTATCCGTAAGAATAAAGCCAACGATAAGGAGATGCTGTGGGCAGGCCGCATTGTGGTTCTGATCATTTCGGTAATTGCAGTTCTGATCGCTTCCAACCCCAAATCCGGAACCATTATGGGTTTGGTGGAAAATGCCTGGGGCGTTTTTGGCGCAGCTTTCGGTCCGGCAATTATGCTATCTCTGTTCTGGCGCAGATTTAACTTTGCAGGCGCAGTTGCCAGTATCCTCACCGGCGCGGTCGTGGATATTCTGTGGCTTGTATTCTTGAAAGATCTGGGAATCTACGAGATCATTCCCGGTTTCATCTGCGGCTTGATTGCAGGCATCGTAGTTGCATTGGCAACCAAAGCCCCCGGCGATGATGTTACTGCTGTGTTTGACAGCGTTGCTGCCAAAGAAACAGACGCATAATGTATAGTAAAACCGGCTTTGGGATTGAAACCAAAGCCGGTTTTTTGTTTCGGCCGTTGCAAGGAAACGGCATTTGTGATATGATCATTACAAGAGGTGATGCCCTGTGAAGAAAGTGAAAATAACAGCGATCCGAAAAGCCTGCTATCCTGACCTGATGACCCGGTATGAAAATCCCATTGAACACACCTGCGATGTGGAAGAGGGGATGATGTGGGTATCCGAAAACGGCAAAAAGCCGGATAATTTCTGCGACAGCGCATGGGACAGCATATCTCCCTTTGTAAGGACATTATCTGCAGGCGGCGGAAACTTTTATGATGGCTGGATGAAAAATCCGTATTCGGCAATGATCAGCTGCAACGACGGCTTTCGTCCGGTGAGTTTTTATCTGGAAACGATGGAGGAATAAAAATGCAAACATTGGATGCTATTGCAAATAGAAAGTCCACAAGAAACTATAAGCCGCAACAACTTCCTGAAGAAACGCTGCAAGTGATTCTGAATGCCGGTTTTGCCGCCCCTGTGGCAATGGCAAATTATGATTCTTTGCACATTACTGTTGTGCAAAAGCAGGAACTGCTGGATAAGGTCAATGCCGTGACGGAAGAAGCGCTTTTTCATATTACCGGCGTACGGGAGAGTCACGATTTTGGCGCGAAAACTTTGATTTTGATTTCCTCAACACCGGTACACCGTCCCGGCACGGAATACACCAATGTAGGAATCGTGATGGAAAATATGGTTCTCGCGGCTACAGACATTGGCGTTGACAGCGTGATCCTCGGCGCAGCGCCCGCTGCGGTGGCGCAAGATAAAAACCTAATCAGCGATCTTGGGATTCCTGATGGATATAAACCAATGCTTGGTGTGTTTCTCGGCTATGGCGCAGAGGAAACACCGGTAAGAAAACATACGATCACCGTTAATCGGGTCTGACACAGTAAAGCAATGTGCGTTGCATATTATGCAACGCACATCATTTTTAGTTTCTCAATAATTTGTTTAGTTTTTCTGTTTTGGATTTTTCAACCCAATAGATGATCGCCCAAATCAGTGCGTAACCAACGAGAAAAATTCCGGTAAAAATCAGAATGGGGATCGGCGACCTTTTCAGCCAACCGTTCAGCAGATAGGTGATGATGTAGGCGATGTATAATGCCCCTCCGTGGAGCAGGATCATCGTAGGCAAAGGCAACTGCTCCATTTGATAGATCGCTGTCATACCTGCCACGATAAATGCAAGAATGGTGATCGACAGGATTCCCATACAGACTTCATTGGGTGAAAAAGATTCCACAGCCCCTGTAGCACCTAAAATGCCGTAAATAATGGCAAGAACAACCGGACCACCGCCGGCGCAGATCAATCCTCTGAATAAAAATTCCTTCCAAAACTTTTTCATTTTAATTCTAACCTCCTTTTGATTTGTACGAAGCATCGCCGGGATACATATTCTCTGTAGCCACATTGAAACACAGCATCTACACTGCCTGCATAAGTGACTGAAAAACGATCCAGACGAGTCTCGTTTGCCAATGCGCTTTTGTTGATTCGGATAAAAGAAGAGGGGAGTATTGATTCCAATTCATAGAGCCGTTGTTTGATCCGATAACGGCGGTTTTTAGAGTCAATAGCATAAGTCTTGCCGTCCAGAACTGTAATACATTCGATCTCAGAAACAGACAGCATTTTAATGTCATCGTCAATATAGGCAGCAATTTTGTCTGTTTCTGCGTGTTTCAGAATCAAAGATTCGATCTCATCGATCAGAATGCTGTGACTGTGTACGGTAGCAACGATTTCCTCTTCTTTTTCCTTGTCGATAATGAACTTGAATTTCATCGATTCACCTCCCGTGACATCATCATAGCATAAGAAAAACAAAAAATGTTGTAAAACACTCTAAACGGCGGTTTTGGAGTCGTAAGCGGCAAAAACCCGGGATTGCCCTTGCAATCCCGGGTTCATTTAGGCTTGGGGGGATACAGAAGGCAAATTGCCCAGATTGTTGTTCTCGCTGCCGTCCGGGATGGCTTTCAGGTATTCCGTATCTCCACGGTGCGCAATGCCTACACCGGAGATTTGTCCCTGCTTTGCCATAGCCACCGCTTGTTTCTTTTCCACAAGGGTGTTGTCAGACAGTTGATATCCGGTGATCCTTCCGCCTTCTTTTACAAGACCGACGATCCGCTTGGCGTTTGCCTTTGCCTGGGGGATTTGGTCAAGTGTTTGCTTTACAAGTTCTTGTCCGTTCATATAACCACTCCTTCGGGATTAGTTTTTGCCCGAATTTGGCGGCAATATGTATATTTGTTATTTTAAAGCCAGACCATCGTGGAATGCCTGACCAACGGCTTCTCCGAGAACCAAATATTGATGATGAACCGGATCATAAGTGATAGGCTGCAGTTTTGCAACATCTACTTTTCCGTTTTTATCCAGATAAGCATCGTCCACACAAACATTGATAACTCTGCCAACCAGGTGACAGGATTCGGTATCGTAAGATATCATCTCACATTCCAATGCCATCGGCAGTTCATCGATCAGAGGCGCATCTACGAACTGGGATTTCGTTGCGTGGAAACCGGCCTTTTTAAATTTGTCAGGTGCTTTGTTACCGGAAACAATACCCACATAATCACAAGCCGTTACATATTGGGCAGTTCCCATGGATACGGTAAATGCTTTTCGCGCCAGAACATTTTCAGCAGTCTTGTGTTCGGCATCCACGCATATGGTCAATTGCGCCTCTTCCGTTACGCCGCCCCAAGCCGCATTCATAGCATTGGGCGTACCGTCTGCATTATAAGTACCGATTATAAATACCGGCATGGGATAACACATTTCTTTTGCTCCAAAGTTTTTGCGCATGATCATTCCTCCTAAAATGGCACTTGTTACAGTTCGGTAAATTCGTATATATAGGTTACGGTGCCGTTGTCATAGGTATATACTACCTGACCGTCGTCAGAGGTTTCTTTGATGAATTTATCAAAATCCTTGCCGTGCTTGGTGCGGACAAAATCATCGGTGCTTGCAAGTTCTGCTTCCTCAAAATAGGTTTGGGGATGCGCCGCTCCGGCGCAACCATTTAGAAATTTGGCGACGATCTCATACTCTTTCATAATAGAAATCCTTTCATATGTTCTAAAAAGAATATCAAATTTGTTCAGTATGCGCATAGTGTACAATATTTTCTTTGGATTTTCAAGCAAAAACACTTTTGAAAAATTGAAAAATAAAAGTTATAATATACATATGGAAAACGCTATGGAGGGAGGAAGACTGCCGTGTTTCAGGTAAATGATGTGATTATTTATGGCGCGCAGGGTGTTTGCAAAATTATTGGTACAGAGGAAAAATCAGTAAGCGGAAAGAAAAGGGCATATTTTGTTCTGAAACCTGTGAGCGATAAAGGATCTACGATTTTTGTGCCTACAGACAATGAATTTGTTCTGAAGAAAATGCGCAGACTTCTGACCAAAGATGAAATTTATAAATTGATCGACTCCATGCCGGAAGAAAGCGCATTATGGGTACAAAATGAAAATGAACGAAAAGAACTTTACAAGACGATTCTGGCGAACGGGGATCATGTGGAACTGATCCAAATGATCAAGGCGATCCACGCCCATAAAGTTCAGCGGGAGGCGGAAGGAAAGCGTCTGCATATGTCCGATGAGCGATTCTTTAAAGATGCCGAGCAGATCCTTTATAACGAATTTCAGTATGTACTGAATCTTGGGAACAAGGATGAACTCCTTTCTTTTATTTTTGCTCGACTGGAAAAATAAAAAATATAGTGGCAGTGAGATGGTTCACTGCCACTTTTTTATCTTCCCCGGTATTCCTGCTTCAGTACTTCAGCCATTTCTTCCGGAGATTCCTTGCAACCGCCCGCAAGCCAAAGTTTGATGATCGCGTTCAAGCCGTTTCGGAAAAATTCAATATGATACTTAAGATTTGCAGTAATACATTCCTGCTCCGCCCGCTTGGGATCATATGTGGAAATCAGATGCTTGTCATCATAGCACAACTTAAAGTAAGTTTGATAGAAAATTTGATTCTCCTTAATGTGTTTGAACATTTTCAGTGCGCCGCTGCGATCGTTAAAGTAATCATATTCCGCAAACAAATTACTGAATTCTCTTTCCAGTATTTCTCTTGTTTTGTCCGCCAGATCAAAAATGTCTATGTAATTGGCGTAAAAGGTGCTGCGATTTACCCCTGCGATCTTGATCAGATCGGAAACGGTGATGTTTTTGATCTCTTGTGTTTGCAACAATCCAATAAATGCTTTTTCAATTTTCGTTTGCGATTCTTTGCGCCGTTTGTTGTTTTTTACATTCATTGTTATATCCTCATTATTCCAACACTTGTTGTTAAATTGATGATTGTTTTGTTTGCCGCAAAATATTATACTTTAACTGCAATAAGAAAACAAGTGTCGGAATAATAAAAGGAGGATTTATATGAAAAAAAGTAATTTTGTTGCACTGCTGCTGGGAACGATCAGCGGCGTATTGTTTGCCTTGGGAATGTGTATGGCACTGTTGCCGGAATGGAACGCTTTTTGGGAAGGTGTGACTTTCGGTGGCGTTGGCATTGTGCTGGGTGTTATCACACTGCTTATCTGGTGCAAGATGGAAAATAAAAAACTGCCTAAAATGAGCGGCAAGAATGTATTCCGTATTCTTTACAGCGTTGTTGCAGTGCTGATTTTTGGCGCTGGTATGTGTTTGTGCCTTGTTTGGAAACAGTTTGTGTGGGGAACACTTGCGGGCCTGCTCGGTATTGTGATGGTGATCGTGCTGATTCCTATGATCAAGGGGATCAAATGAAAATCATCGGCATTATAAAAAATCCATATATGAGCCTGGCGGTCAACTTTGTTTATGCGCTGGGAAATTGCGCTCTGGGTTTTATAAATCACTCCTGGTGGTTTGTGACCGTTGGGGCATATTATGCGGTGCTTGCGATGATGCGGTTTTCTGTTTTGCAGATAAAAAGAAAGGCAAAAGGAGACCTTGATACAGAATTCTTTGCAAGACGCATTACGGGGATCCTTCTGGTGGCGTTGTCTGTCTGCATTGTGGGAGTCAATGTTCTCTCTGCGCTGAAAGAGCGGGGGACAGCCTTCCATGAAATTATTATGATCGCCATCGCAACTTATACATTCATCAAAATTACGGTGGCGATCGTCGGAATGGTGAAAGTAAGGCATACTGCATCTCCGGTATTAAAAACACTGCGGAACATCGCTCTGGCAGATGCATGTGTTTCTATCTACACAATGCAGCGGTCTATGCTCCAGTCCTTTCCGGGACTGACACCGGCAGAAATCCAAATATTCAATATTTTAACCGGAACAGCGGTGTGGATGGTTGTGCTGTTTCTGGGAATCAATCTGATTGGAGGAAAGAAAATCGATATGGCAAAATCTAAAATTGTAGAAGCAAATGAAAAAATCGCAGAAGCGGTAACTACCGGCTACAAGAAACTTGAAAAAGGTGTAGTAGACGGTTATATGAAGATCCAGCAGGGCGTTGTGGACGGCTATAGCAAAATTGAAGATAAGTTCGTGGATACTTATCTGACAAAAGACGGAGAAACCGTTGAAGAGGCCAAAGCAAGACTGAAGAAAGAAAAATAATATAAATGAGCGGCAGAGAGGCTTCCACCTTTCTGCCGCTGTTTATTATTGTTTGGAAATTACCTTTTTCTGCCAGGACCGCTTGCCACACACCGGGCAACGCATATATCGTGTTCTGTTTATGTGCATAGCAAAGAATACGCTGCCGTATTGGGGAATATGCCTGTGTCCGCACTTTCTGCATGCATAGTATCCCGCCTTTTGCTCGATTTTGATCGCAAAAGGCATTGCGATCAGAATAGGAAGCAGGCTGAGGCCAACGAGCAATCCGCTCTTCCATTCCTCCATCGGCACGATACTGGCGATTACTGCCGCAGCGATAAGCGGCAAGATGGCGATGATACCTAAAACGATTTCCAATTTGAGCAATCGCTTGTCTGCTTCTTCTTTTTGCTTGACCATCTCAAGCAGGTTGTTTTCTAATTCTTTGTTGTAATTATCCATAGTTACTACCTCCCCGGATAACAGATCGTTTACAGTGATACCCAAGGTGTCACACAACGGAAGCATAAGTGCCGAATCCGGCAGCGCTTTTCCCGTTTCCCACTTGGATACCGCTCTGTTGGTGATGCCCAATGTATCTGCCAACTGTGTCTGTGTTAAGTTTGCATTTTTTCTGCGCGCAGCGATAAATTTTCCGATTTTTATCTGATCCATGGTTTGCCTCCTTTCACTGCCAGTATAGCCGGGCAGGGGAATAAAGTACATACACCGGTGGTTGATTGGGGAGAAATCAACTGCAGGTGGACTTAAAATTTGTGAAGAAAACAGCCATCTTCGTGGGAATATATGATACCGATTGCCTGCAGATAGGAATAAATGATCACAGAACCGACAAATGTCATTCCTCTGCGTTGCAGATCTTTCGAAATGGCATCTGAAAGATCGCTTGTTGTTTTGCCGGTTTCATAAATGACCGTATCACCGGTAAAAGTTTTTAAATAGTTGCGGAAAGAACCGAATTCCTCTGATATCGCCTTGAAAATCTTGCTGTTTTGAATACTGGCATTGATCTTTCGCTTGTTTCGGATAATGCCTTTGTCATTTAGCAAAGCATTTGCCTTGTTTTCATCGTAACAGATCACTTTGCTAATATCAAAATGGTCAAAGGCTTTTCTGAAATGTTCCCGCTTGTTCAGAACACATTCCCAAGACAATCCGGCTTGAAATGATTCCAGTATTAACATCTCGTATAGATAACGATCATCGAAATTCGGCACACACCATTCGTTGTCGTGGTATTCCACATACAGGTCATTATTCAAATTGCACCATCGACACCTTGGTTTGTTGTCCATAGTATATTGACCTCGTAATCCTTGTTGTAATACCAATCATAACACAGAAAAAACGATTATACAAGAAGCGCGATCTGTTGCAAGGGATGGTTTTGCATGATATAATAAAACAAATTGCGGTATGAGGTGCGGGAATGAATTTGCAGGACTACATTTTGCAGACATACGGTATTGCAGGGGAGTACCCCTTTGCCAGGGATAATACAACTTGTGTGTTTCGGCATCCCCATAACCGAAAATGGTTCGGGATCATTATGGAGATCCACAGATCCAAACTGGGACTTTCGGGGGATGAACACATTCGTGTTGTGAATGTAAAATGCGATACCAGGCTGATCGGCTCTTTTCGTCAGGAGAAGGGGATTTACCCCGCCTACCATATGAGCAAAGCCCATTGGCTGACCATTGCGCTGGACGGTACGGCAGATGGGGATAAAATCAAATTTTTGCTGGATATGAGTTACGAATTGACAAAATGAGAGGAAACTGCCAATGGATAATTACGATCTGCAGGTAGATATTGCCAAAACGATATTTCTGGAATATGACCAGGAACATATGATCTGCAAGTTTTCTTTGGATGCAGATGAAGACTATATTTATCTGACTTACTTAAATACGCCGTGCCGTATCGGAAGAATAAGTGGTGGCGTTGAGGAATTTATTTGCGATCAATGGGTGGAATGCCGGGAATTCAGCACGGTAATGACCGTCTATGACCTGCTCTGTTATCATAAGGGGGAAAATGTTCCGCTTTTGCGCCACCAGTGGTGCGCTGTTGGGACATTTGTGGTCACCGGCGTGACCCAAACAGATGGCTTTACCAAAAAGTATGCGAAATTTTTTAACGGCAATTTGGGAAAACTGAAATCTGCCTGCGAAAAACTTGGGGGAATTTTCCAGCCACGAATGGCAGGGGCAGATATTACCTGCAAATTTCAGGTAACGCCTTTCTTTCCGGTGCTGTTGCAGTTTTGGGAAGGGGATGAGGAGTTTCCTCCTAAAATGCTCATCTTGTGGGACCGGAATGCTGACAAATTGTTGCATTTTGAAACGACCTTTTACTTGCAGGGTGACCTGCTGGAACGCCTGAAAAAATGCGCTGAATAAAAGAACCCGGAATTGCAATACATGCAATTCCGGGAAACTATTTGTATTCAAGAAAGTGAATCGACACAAGGAGTGAACCCTGAATCGCTGTTACGGATTTGTTCCCTAAAAATCAGCAACGGATTTTGGAGGAACGATTTCGACCCTGGAATATCCGGGCTGGAACATACATCACAAGAATCACAACGGGCAAAAGTATGGGGAAACCCCAAAGGTGAGAACCTAAAAGTTTTTCAAACATTTCCAGGGGGTTGCCGGAATCTGGCTTCATCAAAAACATAAAATTGGTATCCCAAAGCAGATTCAAACCGTATACGGGGATAGCCATGGCAACAAGCAGCGCAGTCCCCCGAAGGGCTGATTTCAGATCGGTGGATACCTGGTTGGTTGTGACCAGCAGCAAGGGGTATAAAACCAGTAAAATATGTATTGTGAAACTGTGAATATGGAAGAAATTCCAAACTGGCATCTCGGTCCAGTTGGGGAAGAGCAATGCCAGCGCAGCGCCGGGAATAGCAAAATAGTACAGGAAACTTCTGACGACTTTTGTTTGTTTAATGATATCAAAGGTGATCAGCAAAATATTGATGCCGCAAAGGTGAAATGGAAGATATCCCCAACTGAATTCATCCAAAACGATCAGCACCAGGTTTTTTGTCATCTCCTGCAGGAAAATGTATGCGCCCAGTATCGTCAGCACAAGTTTCTGTTTCTTCGCTGTAAGTTTTCTATAGAATATGCAGGCGGCAACGCAAAAAAGCAGACCTGCCAAAAGCCAAAGAATGTGTATCAGGCCAAAGGCCTGAAACCCCACGCCCTCCGGTATGTTATCACTGGTTACAAAAAACATATTTATCACCCTAAGGTAGTATAGCATATTTTGTCAAAAAATGCACCTGCAAAATATAACTTATATGACTTGTCCAAAGGGCAACGGAAAAATGTATGTGTTGCATTTAGATTATTCGAGCCTTGCTCAATATAAACAAAAAATTCCAAAACCCGCAAAAGCGGATTTTGGAATTTTTGAATTGTTTCGATAATAATGATACGGTTTCAAATAGTTTCATTTGGTTTCACTCAAAAATGAAACTATTAATCGCGAAGTGAAACTCTCTTTTGGGATTGAAACCATGCTAATTAGCTTGTCAAATTGGAATTTACTCAGTATTTGAATTCCTTTTTACAATATAGACCTGCTCATCCTCTGTTCCAGGATTCTCCTGAACCACTGTGTAAAATATAGTTTTATGCACTAATACGTTCGGATTCCGTGAATCATAACTTGTCATATAGCTGAATCTTGGCACCTTCTTGAATTGTGAAACAGCAACATAATCAGATATAGTAAAAGTCCCGAACAACAGAACAATGCACCCGAGGACTATTAGTATACGTGAAGCACGTTTAGCCACTAATGGCTTAATAATGAAATATAATCCAATCACCAGAAATATACTTCCTAAAATCGAATAAATACTACCCCAACTACTATCATTAGGAAATATCGATAGTGCTGATACAATAACAAATATGCCAAACACAGAAAATAAAATGCCCACTGCCTTTTGTTTTCCAATTTTTACTTCATTTTGACTGTACTTTGCTAAAGCAACAGCAGTTTCTCTTGTTTCTTTATCCATAATCTCGCTTTTCCTTTCTCCTTGAACAATTTCAGGTATGCTAACATCATAAAAACCAGCTATCTCGACCAGTATACTAATGTCTGGCATATTGCTTCCAGTCTCCCAACGAGACACCGTTCTGCTGGATACATTTAGAACTTCCGCTAACTGTTCTTGCGTAAGTCCTTTCTCTTTTCGAAGCTCTTTCAAAAAAACACCAATCTTTATCTGGTCCATTCAGACAACCTCCTTTCGCTATCAGCATATCTCCATTTCAATTATTTGAACACGACACAAAGCGAGAAATGTCGTATTTCTTTAATTAGACACAGCTGTCCTGTATACAAATTCTAATTATCCAATCAGTTAAACAAATTCAAGTTTGTCGAATAGATTATATTATATAGCTGTGTAAAAATCAATCAATATAGAAAAAGCACGATGGTTTCGTATCAAAACCATCGTGCTAATATGGTGCGCGAGGCGGGACTTGTTTGCATTTTAGCTTCTGCCACTTGCAGAAGCTAAAATAAAGGTTCGCTGCCATATCAACTGGCAGCGGCAACGCTCTTTATTTGTTGTTTTTAGCTGTGTTCAAAGTTGAAACAAGAATTCTTTTGATTTCCAAGCAATCGTTCAGCAGGGAGTCACCTTCCTGTTCTGTTATATATTCCGACAAAATCAAAAGCCTGAGCCAGTATTCTGTTTCGGCGGTTTCTTTAAGAGAAATCTGAAGCTTGGCTATAAATTCAGCCTTTGATACACCGTAAACCGCTTCATTTGCGTTTGCACCGATGCTCGTTCCAGAGCGGATTATCTGTTTTGAAATAACCGTTTCCTTTTTCTCTTTGATAAGATACTTGTGGAGCTTCACAATACGCACGGCAAACTTCAGGGATTTGTCGAGTAAGATGCTGTCTGAAGCCATTTGATTTTCTCCTTTTCAGATAATAGATAAAAGATAATAAAGAACAGATAATAATACAAACAGCGCCCGACTTTCTGCGTTCACTATTATCTATTATTTATTCAATATTATCTCTTATCTTAGCCTCTGAAAGAGGCGCTGTTTGGTACGATCATTAATAACGGATTTGATTTTACATCCAACTGTTAATCCGATTTATCAAGTGATTCAGTTTAAGTTCTTTTTTATGGTCAGATTCCTGCCAACAAACAAATTCGTTTACCATTGCATTTAATGGGCTCTTAAAATTTATGGTTTGCGTTTTTGTTAAACACGACAGATAATCAGTAATATTTTTGTTGTTTAATATCTTGAAGAACCCACGCATAAATGATTTTGATGCATTGTTTTCAAAAGAAACAACTATCAAGTCTTTCAATAAACAGAGATATAATCTGTAAATTCTATTATCAGATATGCCTTCATAATCATCATTCACAAAATCTGAAAATTTCATAAACAAGCTATCTATAAGTTGCTCGTTTTTGGGAAACTCATTTCTAAACTCAAGTTTGGCATTTTCTAGATATGATAAACACTCGAATTTTAAACCTATTTGAATCTCCCTTAATACTGATAATAGATAAAAGATAATAAAGAACAGATAATAATACAAACAGCGCCCGACTT
>CALBJG010000127.1 GCA_937892865.1 uncultured Clostridia bacterium | reverse complement strand
CTGTTCCCGGAAATCAAGGATGAGCGATCCCAGAGCTGTTTTGCCTTCTGGAGAAAGTATATCCATAACCTGGTAGCCTATTTTGACCGATTCCGAAAGGGCGAATCCGAGGCAATGCCCCCCAAGGAAAAGAAGACTCTCCCCATCAAGAAAAACTACAAAATGCCCATCCATATGCACTCTTTGGACTGGTACGGCTGCGACTCCTCTCCCGGAACGATCTATGCCATTATGCGGCATATGGGCTGGGATATCTGCTCTTTGGCGGTGAAGGACAATGCCCTCTACGACGGCAAGCTGGACACAGACAAATACTCCGATGACAAGGTGCTGTTCTTAGACGGCCAGGAGTACCACCCCTTCAACTGGAACGACAAATATGCCGATAAGAGCCACAACACCTATCATCTGCTGGCCATTGGCATTGACCCGGATGCTTGCACCGCCCGGTATACCCGCAGCCTGTTTAGTGATGAAGAAATTGCCGCATATCTGAAAGAAGCTGTGGACTATGTCCATGCCCACGGCGGCGCTGTTACCGCTGCCCATCCTCATGTGGATTACTGGGCAGACTATGATGTAGATGGCGTGGATATCGAACCTTTGCGGCCCTTGGGCGGTACGCTGATCGAAAAGCAGTGGCTTGCTGGCAAGCGCTTTGCCACCACCAATTCCGTGGACCTGTTCGGCACACGGCGCGCTTTGGATAACCCGGCGGTGAATTTTGTCTATCTAAAGGGAGAAACGCCCTGCCGTGACAGCGTGGTGAAGGCGGTCCGGAATTTCCACATCATCAGCGCCTGCGGCTTTGACGAGGCGGATATCACCCTCAGCGGCCATATCCCCGGCGAGGAGATATCTCTTGCCGAGGCGAAAAACGGTATTCTATCCATCTATGCAAAGGTTTCCCGGGAGAATATCGAAAAAATTCGCGTCTTCTCCGGCGCTGACGAGATTTACGCAACCGCCGGCAACGGCACTGACACGGTGAAGCTGGAAATCCCCTTGAAAGAGTATGACCTCCACGACTATATCCGCGTGGAGATCGAGGGAATGAACGAGCATTGGATCTGCAACTCCACCCCTATTTGGCTCAAATAAAAATAACCGGGAGCGTTTGCTCCCGGTTATTTCATTTCTTCCATCACTTTTCCGCAGCAGCGGGGGATGACTTCTCCGGCTTTTACATCCAGCATCTTGTGGCAGATGGGGCAGTATACGGTGCAGTCCTTTTCTGCCCGGGCTACCAGTTGGGAAAATCCTTTTTCTTCCATTGCTTACCGACCCATGATCTCAGAGATGGTATCTAAGATCTTATCGTGGCAGCCGCCGCAGCCGGTGGAACAATGGGTGATGGCCTGGACTTCCTTGAAGGTTTCCTCCACATCCTCGAACTTGTGGCACTGCTCCAGCGCCTCTTCCACGTCAAAGCGACTGACCTGTTTGCAGTTGCAGATCATATAGTTTACCATAAAAACACCTCACAATGTTAATTTTTTCTTAAGGATTTTTGTTTATTGTTTCGCTTGCACTATTATCATCTTGTTTGGAATTTGATCGTATAAGATAGAAAACATATGTGCAAAGTGCTGTCCAACCGAAAAGGGCAAGGGTAATCTGAATAATGATGTCAGCATCACCATTCGGTATGGCAGATATTAAAAAAGGTCCTGTGTAACAAAGCGCAATAACAAACGAATTATAAATGATAAATAAGAATTTCCGCTTTTCTTGATAAATAAGTTTGCTATATTTAAAACAATAAATAGGTATTACTAATAATAGCCATAGTATTATAATCAATAAAGCAAAACCAAGTCCGCCATAACCTTCAAAATCTGCAGAGTTTACGAAGAACACTAAAATAAAATAAAAAACGAAAAATCCTATTGAAAAAACAAACGGGTAAATATACTTTTTTGCTTTCTTCATTCTACCACCCTTAACAAAAGATGTGCTACCGTTATGGTAGCACATCTTGGGTGATTGGTCAATCAAATATTACTTGAAATATCTTTCAAGCAAGCCCTTCAGTGCCACACCGTGGCGGGCCTCATCGCGGGCCATTTCGTGGACGGTGTCGTGGATAGCATCCAGGCCGTTCTTCTTAGCGCAGGAGGCCAGATCGAACTTGCCCTGGGTTGCGCCGAACTCGCAGTCCACACGCCATGCCAGGTTATCCTTGGTGGTAGCCTTCATGTTGGGCTCCAAGGTGCTGCCCAGCAGTTCTGCAAACTTTGCAGCATGCTCTGCCTCTTCCCAGGCTGCCTTTTCCCAGTACAGACCTACTTCGGGGTAGCCCTCACGGTGAGCAATGCGAGCCATGCACAGATACATACCCACTTCGCTGCACTCGCCGTTGAAGTTGGCAAAGAGTTGCTCCTTGATATATGCCTTGTCGGCATCGGAGATGTCGGGGTTATTTGCTACAGTGGTCTCATAGATGCCGAACTCGTGCTCAGCAGCCAGTTTCATCTCGCCCTTCTGCTCCACGAACTTGGAAGCGGGAACCTTACATACGGGGCACTTGAAATCCGCTGCCAACTCATCGGCAGTGTGAACATAACCACAAACGCTGCATACAAACTTTTTCATAATTGAATCCTCCAAAATTTTATAGTAATTATTATTTATTCTTCTTCAAACTGATCGGGACCGACGCCGCAAAGGGGGCACTCGTAATCCTCGGGCAATGCATCGCCCTCATACTCATAACCACAAACGGAACATACAAATTTCTTCATGCAGATTCACCACTTTTCTTATGATCATTTAAACATTCCCGGCACAAACCGGTAAAACTCAAACTACAGGCATCGATCTGCCCGCCGGAACTCTGCCGGGCGGCCTCTTTCAAGGATTCCGGCACTGCCATGGTCTCCAGATCGATCACCGCATCACAGCCGTTGCAGAGAAAATGCACATGGGGATGGGTGTCTCCGTCGAACCGCTCCACACCGCTGACCGTAGCTACGCTGATGGCCAGCCCCTGCTGTTTAAACAGGTTCAGATTCCGGTACACTGTACCAAGGGACAGATCCGGTATCACCGGTTTTAACCGGGTGTAGATCGCCTCTGCGGAAGGATGGGATTTGGATTCCTGCAGGCAGGTGAGAATGGCATCGCGCTTGCGAAAATGCTTTTTGGGTTGTGTCATTTCCTCACCTCTCTGTTTCTAAATGCGAATAATTCTTATTTACATCTAAAATATATCACGGCTGTTTTCATTTGTCAATACTTTTTTGAAAAATTTTTGCCGGGAACTCAATTCTAATTTGTCGAACCGTACCATCTATCGTGTCATTGCGAACCAGTGACATCGGTCACTGGTGTGGCAATCTCAAAAACCGTTGTGCGTACTTGAGATTCCCACGCCAGTGTGCGCACTGGCTCGGAATGACAACGTGGAGATTCGTAATTTAAAACACCTCGACAAACCGGAATTTGACACCCATATAAAAATCTGTTACCATAGAAGCAATCTGTTTTACCTATGGAGAACATTATGGAAAACTATTTTCAAATGAATTTCGATCATCAGAAACTCATCGGTATGTCCACGCTGGGACTTGCCCATATTGGCGACGGCGTGTTTGACTTGCTGTGCCGGGCATACCTATGCAGCCACGGCGACCGAACGGTGCTGAAACTCCACAAAGACACCGTCAATATGGTCAAAGCAACTGCCCAGGCCAAATATGCCGACAAATTAAAACCTTTGCTGACGGAAGAGGAGTTCGGCTACTATCGCCGGGGCAAGAATGCCCACACCCACGCTGCGCCCAAATCCGCCTCTCCCCAGGAGTATGCCAAAGCCACCGGTTTGGAGGCGCTGTTCGGCGCGCTGTATCTGCTGGGCAGAACCGACCGGATCAATGAACTATTCCATATTATAATGAATGAGGAAGCATAATGGCATTTGATGCTTATTTTTTGAAAGCGGTTCTGGACGAGATCCGGCAGACCGCCACCGGCTCCCGGGTGGAAAAGATCCACCAGCCCAGCCGGGACACTTTAATATTGCACCTGCGGTGTGAAGGCAGCAGGCAAAAACTGCTCATCGCCGCCAATCCTGCCGCCCCCCGTCTGCACTTGACTGCCGCTAATCCGGAAAATCCGGAGCAGCCCCCTATGTTCTGTATGCTGCTGCGGAAACACTTGTCCGGCGGGCGGCTGGTATCGGTGGAACAGCCCCCTATGGAGCGTATGGCGATCTTCACCTTCGCCTGCACCGATGAAATGGGCTACCCTGCAGAGCGGAAACTCATCGCAGAACTGATGGGCAGGACCTGCAACATCTATCTTGTGGACGAAGATGGTCGCATCACCGATTGCCTGCGGCGTATCGGCCTGGACGATACCATCAAGCGGCCAGCCTTGCCCGGTCTTCTGTACCAGATGCCGGAAAAGGTAGCAAAGCAAGATCCTTCTGTTTTAACGCAAGAAGATTATGTAAACCTTTTATCCCAACCGGGCGCGGATATTTTGGCAGACCGACTAATGGATACCCTGGGTGGACTTTCTCCCCTGGTGTGCCGGGAAGCGGCGCTGTTTGCCGCCGGGGATACAGATGCCCGGGTGGAGAATATGGATATTGCTACTGTAGGCGAAAAACTTTTTCTGTTCTTCCGGGAACATTTGATCCACCCTGCTCCCTATTTCTATGCCCAGACAGACGGCACACCCAAACAGTTTGCTTTCTGTCCCATCCGTCAGTACGGCAACTGCCAGAGGGCAGATTCCTTTACCGGACTGATGGACGCATATTATATTGTACGGGATAAAAAAGATGCTATGCGGCAAAAAAGCCAGGCAGTGCGAAAAACTGTCAGCAACCTTGTCCAGCGTCTGACCAAAAAAATCGCCATTCAGGAAAAAGAACTCCTTGCCACCTATGACCGGGAGCGGCTTCGCCAGTTGGGCGACATCGTCACCGCCAACATCCACCGGATCACCAAGGGGCAAAAAATTCTGGAAGCGGAAGATTTTTACGATGAAAATATGGCAGTCATTCAGATTCCCTTGTCCGAAACCCTTTCTCCCCAGCAAAATGCGGCAAAGTTCTATAAAGACTACACCCGTATGAAAAATGCGGAAAAGGAACTGACCAAACAGATCGAAATCGCCGGGCAGGAGCGTTCCTATCTGCAAAGTGTGCTGGAAGAACTGGAAAGAGCGGAAACAGAAGCGGAATTGGAAGATATCCGCAAGGAACTTGCCGACGGTGGATATGTCCGCCCGGACAGCGCAAAAAAGCGTATGAAGCAGACGAAATCTGCCCCTATGCGTTTTGAATCCACCGACGGTTATCCCATTTATGTTGGCAGAAACAACCGGCAAAACGAGGAACTGACCTTCAAAGCCGCCCGAAAAGATGACATCTGGCTCCACGCCTCCAAAGTCCACGGCAGCCATGTGATCATTTCCTGCGGTGGCGCCACACCCCCGGACGATACCATCACCCAGGCGGCGCAACTCGCCGCTTACTACGCAGAGACCAAAGGCGGACAGAATATCGCCGTGGATGTGACCCCAGTCAAGCAGGTGAAAAAGCATCCTGCGGGCAAACCGGGTATGGTGATTTATCACACCTACAAAACCGTTATCGCCAATCCCTATAAAGACATCGTTGTTGACGCATTGAACGCGGAGAAAAAAGAGGAGGAATCCTGATGCGCTACGAAAAAATCCACTTAAAAGACCGTTTCCCTTTTCTGGGTGACAATGGTCGTGATCCGGTGCTGGAGATCTACCTGCAGGATGCGATCCGGGCGGGTGTAGAACCCCGCATCATCCCCGGACACGAAAAACGCCCCTGCCTGCTGGTCTGTCCCGGTGGCGGCTACTGGTCCTGCAGCCGCAGAGAGGCAGAACCGGTGGTTCTGAATTTCCTGCCTGCAGGTTTCAACGCCTTTATCCTCACCTATTCCACCAAAGCCGATGACCGTTTCCCCACCCAGTTGCGGGAAGTGGCGGCGGTTATGGAACTCATTACGGAAAATGCCGCCGATTGGCGCTGTGATCCGGAACGGATCGCCATTGCCGGTTTCTCTGCCGGCGGTCATCTGGCTGCCCACTATACCAATTATTATCATTGTAAGGAAGTGCGGGAACTGTTCCCCAAAAGCAAAAAAGTCGCTGCCTGCTTATTGGGTTACCCGGTCATCACCGCCGACCCCAACCACTGTCACAGAGGCTCTATTGAGAAACTGGCCGGTTACTTCCCCATAAAAGAAGAAGATCTTCCCAAATTCTCCTGTGAGTATCAGGTGACAGAGGATACGCCCCCCACCTTTATCTGGCACACAGCAGAAGATGCCCTCGTTCCGGTGGAAAACAGTCTTTTCTATGCCACTGCGTTGTCTAAACGCAAAGTACCTTTCGAGTGCCACATCTACCCCTATGGCTGTCATGGCCGCTCCACTGCCGATCTGCAGACTTGCCCGGAGATCGAACCGGGTATGGAGTACTTAAGCGATTGGCTGTGCGCCGCCAAAAAATGGATGAAAATGGTTTTAAAAATGCAATAACCGCACCGCCGCTGTGAAATTCACAGCGGCGTCTTTTTTGCATAATTCCCGGGTCAATAGTTGAAACTATTAGAAAATACGCGGTTTTTTCTTTGTTCACAGATTATTTATCATTCAGGGTATTGACTTTTTTAGCACTCTATTGTATAGTGTGCTTAGCACTTAAAGACAAAGAGTGCTAAAGCAAGAAACGGAGGCTACGGTATGGAACTGACCGAACGGAAAAAGAAGGTACTGCGCTCCGTCGTGGACCTGTATATCCGCACCGCCGAGCCTGTTGGCTCCAAGGCCATCACCGCCCTGCCGGATATGAACTATTCCTCCGCTACC
>CALBJG010000126.1 GCA_937892865.1 uncultured Clostridia bacterium | reverse complement strand
CAACCGGGCATTCTCCGCTTTACAACGTTCCAGCCACCGGAATGTGCGGTCAACACTCTGTTTCACATACGCGCGGGGCGCAGGATTTTCTATGCATTCATCAAAAGCCATACAAATATCAGATCCGAGATTGGATTGGATCTGCATACTCTCTTCCGGGCCCATAAATATCTTATGACCATCAATATGAGATGCGAAGGTGACGCCCTCTTCTTTGATTTTACGCAAAGATGCCAAAGAAAACACTTGAAATCCGCCGGAGTCAGTCAAGATCGGGCCGTCCCAGGTCATAAACTTGTGCAATCCGCCGCATTCTTTCACCAATTGATCGCCGGGCCTTAAATGCAAATGATACGTATTGGAAAGTTCCACCTGACAGCCGATATCTTTTAAATCTTTTGCGCTTAGAGCGCCTTTGATCGCGCCTTGCGTACCCACATTCATAAACACCGGTGTCTGTACCGTTCCGTGGGCGCAGGTAAACACACCGCGACGCGCCTTTCCTTCTGCCTTCAGTAATTCAAACATAATAACCTCTTTTAGCCAATAAACATCGCATCACCAAAGGAGAAGAACCGATATCGGTTTTTCACCGCCTCAGTGTATGCGGAAAGTACATTTTCTCTTCCTGCAAATGCGGAAACAAGCATCACCAATGTACTTTCCGGTAAATGGAAATTCGTGATCAAGGCATCCATTGCCTTAAATTGATAGCCGGGATAAATAAATATCTCCGTCCATTTGGATCCGGCAACAAAAGAACCGTCGTTTAAAACAAGCGATTCCAATGTGCGGCAGGATGTAGTACCAACGCATATGATTCTGCCGCCATTACGCTTTGTCCGATTAAGGATGTCTGCGGTTTCAGCGCTGATCATACAAAGTTCCGAATGCATATGATGCTCGGAAATATTATCCGCTTTTACAGGGCGAAATGTGCCAAGTCCCACATGAAGCGTAACAAATGCTGTCTGCACACCTTTTTCACGGAGTTTGTTTAAAAGTTCGTTGGTAAAGTGTAGCCCGGCTGTAGGGGCAGCCGCAGAGCCAACTTCGCGGGAATAAACAGTTTGATAACGCTCCTGATCCTGCAGTTCTGCTTTAATGTAAGGCGGCAATGGCATTTTACCGAGTCTCTCCAGCACTTCCAGAAAGATTCCTTGATAATGAAATTCAACAATCCGATTGCCATCCTCGCAAACTTGCAAAATGGTTGCTGTTAATTCCCCGTCACCAAATGTGACCTCTTGCCCTACTCTGAGTTTTTTGCCGGGTTTCGCAAGGCATTCCCACCTGTTTTCGCCAAGATCCCGAAGCAAAAGCAGTTCCACGGCGCCGCCACTGGGCCGGTGACCCAAAAGTCTTGCTGGTAAAACACGGGAATCGTTCATAACCAGGCAGTCACCGGGGCTTATATATTCCAAAATATCGTAAAAATACCGATGAGCAACAGAACCGGTGTCCTTGTCCAAAACAAGCAGTCTCGAACTGTCCCGCTGTTGCAGCGGTGTCTGGGCAATCAGTTCCTCCGGTAAATCATACCAAAAATCGCTGGTCTTCACAAATGATACCTCCAAGCAGGCATTTAAATCTTTCCATAGTATAGCCGATTTTCTCCATTTTTGCAACACGCAAATAGATATCTTGTCGCATAGATTGGGATGGAGGTAAATGCCTATGAATCAATCATTATTCTCTGGGGTCTGCACCGCCCTTGTAACACCATTTTATAACGGAAGAGTCAACTATCCGATGCTCCAACAACTCCTCCGCAGACAGATCGACGCAGGCGTCAGCAGTATCGTTTTGTCCGGCACTACCGGTGAGTCCGCTACTTTATCCGATTACGAAAAATTAGAGTTATTTAAAAGAGGTAAAGACTATGTGGGTAACCAATGCGCGATCATAGCCGGAACCGGCTCCAATTGCACTGACCACGCTGTATATTTAAGCAAATGCGCCCAAGGCGCAGGTGTCGACGGATTGCTTGTGGTTTCTCCATACTACAACAAATCAACGCAAAACGGTTTATATGCGCACTACCTGGCAATTGCAAACAGCGTAACAATCCCGATAATTCTTTATAATGTTCCCAGTAGAACAGGACTCGACATACCGGTATCTGTATACCAAAAACTTTGCGGAAAACCAAATATTATCGGTGTAAAGGAAGCAAGTACTTGTATTACCAAAATCACAAAGATCCTTTCCTCCTGTCCTGATTTCTCTGTTTGGGCAGGCAACGATGATATGATCGTACCGACTATCGCATTGGGAGGCTCCGGAGTCATATCTGTACTGTCAAACATATACCCGGAAGAAACCGTAAGAATGACGCACGCAGCATTATCAGGTGATTTTGTCACAGCAGCAGCATTGCAAAAGCAATATCAACGGCTAATCGATCTGCTGTTTTGCGAAGTAAATCCAATTCCTATAAAAACCGCAATGGAGATGCTTGGCTATGATTGCGGCGGTTGTCGTCTTCCATTAACAGAAATGGAGAATCATAATAAGCAGAAACTATTGGAATGTCTTACTCTGTAGTCACATAAAACCGGCACTGCCTGCAGCAGTGCCGGTATAAACATTATGGACGGAAGCCTTCAAAAATCGGAAGCCAGCCTTCGGATACGGCTTGATCAAAATCTTCCTGATTTTTCAATGTCCAGGTAACACCATGCACCTTCCATATCTTCCTGCAAAGGAAATTGCTGATATGCTTTCTGTCTTGGTATTTATAAGATACAAAATCCGGCAAAACAAGAAAGTTCATCAACTGAAAAGATAGGGTGAATTTTAAATACCATGGAAGCGGAGAATTCTTTGTTTTAAAATAGTTCTCTG
>CALBJG010000125.1 GCA_937892865.1 uncultured Clostridia bacterium | reverse complement strand
TGTACTCCGACTCCTATCTGGATCTGTAAGCGGAACGAATTATCCCAGCGTAATATGCCGGGAGGGAGATACCTCCCTCCCGGCAGTTTGCATTCTTTGAGGGATTAGGAAAATACCCTCTCCCGAGGAGAGGGTGCCCCGTAGGGGCGGGAGTGGAATACGGGCGGAAAACTACCGGATTGCACTGCGTACAATTCTTATAATGATGTCGCCGTTCCCCCCCCCCCCCCCCCCGACTCGCTGTTGGCGAGCCACCCCCTCCCCGGGAGGGGGTATAGAAGGTGCGACAGCAGGCTGGGTGCCCCGGGAGGGGTGTAGAAGGTATGTATACCTGTAACGAGGCAGTAAAATGGAAAGAAACAGCAAACTGACAACCTTTGCAAGGAACTTACGAAAAAATCAAACAAAAGAAGAAGCACTTTTGTGGTACAAATTCTTGTGCAAGTGTCAGCCACGGTTTCACCGACAATATGTGATTGGTAACTATATTGTGGATTTTTACTGTCATAAGGCAAAACTTGTGATAGAACTGGACGGGTCGCAGCATTTTGAAGCAGAAGGCGCGGCGGCGGACAGGGAAAGGGATGCATACCTGGCATCCTGCGGATTGACGGTTTTGCGAATCCCCAACAACGAGATCAGTCAGAATTTTAACGGCATTTGTGAGGAAATTTGGCGTCGTGTTGCGCCGACGGATTAAAATAGTCGCCAAAGGCGACACCGCAACTGTGCATTGTGCACTGTGCATTATGCATTTTACCGCAGGAGAATCAAGAAAATATATTCTTGCGGCGCATTGCATTTCAAATATGGATAGCAAAAATAAAATTGTATATTCAGCCAGTTGGCTTTATATAAATTAATGAATATTTTTGGGAGGAAATTATTATGAGTGTATTGACCGATCTGATTTATGCAGGCAGCAATGCGGTTGCCGGCTTGACCGAGGGCGCTGTGAACGGCGCGATTGAAAAATATGGCGCGGACAAAGCCATTGCTTTCCCCGACACTGCCTATTATTTCCCCACCATTTATGCCGCCACCGGCGTAAAGGTCAAGACTTTGGGTGATCTGACCGCTTGCGTCGGTGTGCTGAAGAGCCTCATTACAAACCAGGAAGACCTGGGTCAGGCGCTGAATGCCGGTTTGGCTACCGCCGTTGGCGCAGAAATTATTGAGGGTCTTAAGTATGTAGAGGGCGGCAACCCCTATGAAAACGAAAGTGGCATCGGCTTTGTGCCCGACCCCATCATCCGCTCTTTGGGCGTGCCGCTGGTTACCGGCGATATCCCCGGCGTTGCGGTGGTGCTGGGTAAAGCGGACAACGCAGAAGATGTTGTAAATGTTGTGAAAGACTACCAGAGCAAGGGCATTATGACCTTTATGGTGGGCGATGTGATCGAGCAATGCGCAGAGGCCGGCGTGAAGATGGGTCTTGAGTTCCGCGTGATTCCTCTGGGTCACGATGTTACATCTGTTATCCATGTTGTCACCGTTGCTGTCCGCGCGGCTTTGATCTTCGGTAATGTACAGCCCGGCGACCTGGGCGGTCTGCTGACTTACACCAAAGAGCGTGTTCCCGCATTCGTCAACACCTTTGGCGCGCTGAACGAGGTGGTCGTTTCCGCCGGCGCAGGCGCCATCGCATTGGGCTTCCCGGTGATCGTGGATGTTGACCTGGGCGAGAATCAGGTTCCCGGCGCGCTGGAGAGCGTTTGCGACCACGCAGAGACCGTTAAAAAGTCCCTGGAACTGCGGAATATCCGCATCAAAGTGAAAGAACTGCCCATCCCCGTGGCATTTGCCGCCGCATTTGAGGGCGAGATCATCCGAAAGAGCGATATGAACACCGAGTTCTACTCCGGCAAGAATCCCACCGCAGAACTGGTGGTAATGCGGGAGATGAATGAGGTTGAGGATCACAAGATCACCATTATCGGACCGGAGATCGGCGAAGCGAAAGACCTGGCGCTGGGTACATATGTAGAGGTGTCCGGCCGGAAAA
>CALBJG010000124.1 GCA_937892865.1 uncultured Clostridia bacterium | reverse complement strand
GACCGATATAGAAATCGTCTTCTACATCGGCGGTCATGTAGTCCACCTGGTCGGTGACCTTGCCGGTAGCCTTGTCCACCTTGCGGTAGGGAGCTTCCACGAAGCCGTACTCATTGATCTTGGCAAAGGTTGCCAGATAGTTGATCAGACCGATGTTGGGACCTTCGGGGGTCTCGATGGGACACATACGACCATAGTGGGTGTAGTGAATATCACGAACATCGAAGGATGCGCGCTCACGGCTCAAACCGCCAGGACCCAAAGCGGACAGACGACGCTTGTGAGTCAGTTCTGCCAAGGGGTTGTTCTGGTCCATAAACTGAGACAAGGGGCTGGAACCGAAGAACTCCTTAATAACTGCAGTAACAGGGCGGATATTGATCAAACTCTGGGGAGTGACAGTGTCCAGATCCTGCACGGTCATACGCTCGCGGATCACACGATCCAAACGGCTGAAGCCAATACGGAACTGATTCTGCAGCAACTCGCCCACGCAACGCAGACGGCGGTTACCCAGGTGGTCAATATCGTCGGCAACACCGATACCCATAGCAACACAGTTCAGATAGTTGATAGATGCCATAATGTCATCCACGACAATATGCTTGGGAATCAGATCGTCGATCCGCTCCGCAATAGCATCTGCCCAACCGTCAGCAGGAACGGTCTCCAGCATCTCTTTCAGGACAGGGAAACTAACCTTTTCCTTAACGCCGTATTCCTTGGGATTAAAGTCAACAAAAGCGGCCATATCCACCATATTGTTGGACAGGACTTTGACATTCTGATCGCCGACCTTAACAACAGCCTCATTAACACCCTTAGCGCTCAATTCGTGGGCGCGGGCGCGGGAGATGATCTCGCCGGGCATTGCCAGAATCTCACCGGTCATAGGATCGGCGATAGGCTCTACCAGTTCCTGACCGGACAGACGGCTCCAAATGTCCATCTTCTTGTTGAACTTATAACGGCCCACGGTGCTGACATCATAACGATGGGCATCAAACAGCAAACCTTCCAGGTGCGCAATAGCGGTTTCCACTGTGGGAGGCTCGCCGGGACGCAGACGGCGGTAGATCTCCAGCAGGCCTTCCTCTCTGGTCTTGAAGGTATCCTTCTCCAGAGTCGCCAGGATACGGGGATCCTCACCGAACATCGCCTTGATCTTCTCGTCGGTATCCACACCCAAAGCGCGGATCAGGCAAGTAACCGGCAGTTTGCGGTTCTTATCGATACGGACCCAGAATACATCGCTGAGGTCAGTTTCGTACTCCAGCCATGCGCCACGGTAAGGAATCACGGTAGCGGTGTAGGTATGCTGGTCAGCCTTGTCGACCTCATGACCGTAGTACATACCGGGGCTACGGACGATCTGGGAAACAATGACACGCTCAGCGCCGTTGATCACAAAGGTGCCGCCATTGGTCATAATGGGGAAATCGCCCATGAAGATTTCCTGTTCCTTGATCTCCTCTGTTTCTGTGTTGCGAAGACGCACACGCACCTTAATGGGCTTTGCATAGGTTGCATCTCTTTCCTTGCATTGCTCAATGGTATACTTGGGCTTGTCCTCCATGGAGTAATCCAGGAAACTCAGCTCCAGTTTGCCGGAGAAATCTGTAATTACGCCAACATCCTTAAAGACCTCGCGGAGGCCTTCATCCAGGAACCACTGGTAAGAGTCCTTCTGGATCTTCAGCATGTTGGGCATTTCCAGGATCTCTTCGTACTTTGCGTAGCTCTTACGCATAGTCTTGCCAAAGAGTTGGTCTTTGACCATGTAGATCATCACGCCTTTCTTTCGGCTTACGCCGGAATGATGTGTATTACAATATGATACGCTCGGTTCGGTTGTCAGTTTGTTGCAATTAACACTTGACAGCCGCTATAGGCTATGCTACTATGTCCATGTTGGAAAGAATGCACACTTGGGCATAATAACACACTATAGAACACGATCATACCATAACTGCATTTCTTTGTCAATAGGTTTTTCCAAATTTTACCGAGGATTTTGCCTCGGTCTTTTTTATAAATAAACGATGTCCGCTTCCCTTTCGAGAAGCGGACATATATATAATAATGTATTACAATTCAGATTAACCGAAACTGTTTACAAGGGCATCGATTCTCTTGCCCTGCTTGCAATACGGGCAGTCCCGGTAATCATAGCTCTCGTAATCCGGCAGATCATTAACGCTATAAACAGAGCGAACAGGATATCCTGCTACCTCGTCCACCGCTCTGTAAATGGCGGCAACACCGGCAACATGTCCGCCGTAATAGCCAATCGCCTCAATCGCCCGCTTGGCAGTGTATCCCGTTGTTACGGATGCCATTAGAACAAGCACGTGCTTGTTGCGCAGCATAGGGACAATATTATCCCGGAAAATAATCTGGGAATTGGCATTATACTCCGGTTCCAACACATAGATCGTCTGATGGGCATTGATCGTACGGAAACCAGACTTGGTCAGTTCCTGGGCAACACATGTGCCCAGAACCGCAGTTCCATCCAAGCAGAGAATCGTATCAACCGGTGTGTCATTGATAAAATGGGAAACCAACTCATATGCGCTATCCTTTGCTTCGCTGAGTCGCGTTTTCTGATAAGTGATATCAATATAATAATTGATGTGACTGTGATTTGTTGCAAAATGACCGCGCGCAACACGCAACGGCGCATTTCCGCGTCTTACAGGGAGTTCAAAGATACTAACCATATTAAATCCTCCATATATAAATAGCAAAAAAGAAAAGCGTTTTTTCAATCCGGCAACAGCGTTTTTGCCGGACAATGAAAAACGCTTTTTTTCATTGTATCGCAAAGAGAATTATTTTGCAAGAAAAAATATACTGACTTTATAACAAATTTTAACAAAATTTATTGTGCAGATTGTATGGCGCGGAGCAGTTTTTCTTGCTTGTGGAATTGCCGCGCGATAACTTTGCAGATCATCCTGTCGCGAATCATATCGTGCACTTGCTCAAAACTGGCCCATTTCACATCATCTGTTTCTCCGGGGAGCAACACAACATCAGAGAGGGAAAGATTTTTCTTCAAGCAGTAAAAATCATAGTGGGCGTTTCTGTCCGTACCGGACGCTATCAGGCGAAACTCGGATTCTTCTGCATGGATCCCGGTTTCTTCCGCTAACTCACGGCGGATCGCCTGAATACTGGTCTCCCCTGCCTTTGCCGCGCCGCCGGAATTTTCCCAAGTACCGGCGAAACTTTTCCCCGGCGCCCTGCGGGTAAGGAGCAAACGCCCCTGATCATCATAGACCCAAACGCAAACAACAAGACCATACTCGCCGGGATGCCAAGGCGTTCCCCGACGGTGAACACGCCCGGTCAGATTCCGGTCTTTGTCGTATATATCATTCCATTCCATAGAATTTTGCCTTCTCTCATTTAGTAGGCACAGTATAACACAGTTCTATCAAAAAGGCAAGCCGGCAGGTACTTCTGCCGGCTTGTTTATTTCATTCCAGATTTTTACCTTTGTCCCGATATTCACTGTCCATTGGTGTGGTAATATCTGCCTCTTTTTGGTATCTGCCAACCACATTGGCAGCCAGTTCCACAGGAAGCAAAGTACCTGCGCCTGCAACACAGCCGCCGGGGCAAGCCATACCCTCCAAAAGGTAACCGTTGTATTTTCCGGCTTTGGCAAGAGTCATCAGTTTGCGGCACTCCCGCAGACCCTCCGCCCGGGCAGTCATCACCTCGCGGTCAGGATCTGTCTGCTGGACCAGATCTGCAACCGCCTTGGCAACGCCTCCGGAAACCGCAAAGCCACGACCGGCAGCCGACCCCTCATTCAGATCGTGCATCGGTTCAATGGTCTCAAAATCGATTCCCTTTGCTTCGAACATACCCTGCAATTCTTCAAAAGTAAGCACAAAGTCCACATCAGAGCGGATATCTTCCCGAATGGCCTCCAGTTTCTTTGCTGCGCAAGGGCCAACAAAGACGACCTTGCAATCCGGATACTTCTGTTTCATCAGCCGGGCCGTGAATACCATAGGTGTCAGCGTCATAGATATCTTATCAGTTTCCCCGGGGAAGAGTTTGTGGATCATAGAGTGCCAAGCCGGGCAGCAGGATGTCGCCATATAATTCTGTTCAGTTGGTACTTTCTCCACAAAGTCCTTGGCTTCTTCAATGGTACACATATCCGCGCCCACTGCGACCTCAACGATACGGGCAAATCCCAACTGCTTCATTGCCGCGATAAACTTACCGGGTGTGGAGTGTTTGCCAAACTGACCGATAAACGCAGGGGCAACGATAGCAATAACACGGTTGCCCTGGAGAATGGATTGAACCACCTGGAAGATCTGCCCTTTATCTACGATCGCGCCAAAAGGACAACTGACAAGGCACTGACCGCAGGCAACGCATTTATCCTGGTTGATCTTTGCTTTTCCGTTTTCGTCGGACTCAATGGCATCCATACCGCAGGCCGCCTGGCAAGGCCGTTCCAGATGCACAATAGCGTTGTAAGGGCAAGCCTTTGCGCACTTGCCGCAACGGATACATTTATCCAGATCGATATAGGACCGGTTATTCCGGAAAGAGATCGCGCCCACGGGACAAACCTTTTGGCAGGAAGCCGCAAGGCAGTTCTGACAGTAATTGCTGACTTTATACTGATGTGTGGGGCAGGCGTGGCAAGCATAGGGAATGATATTGATCAGTGGCGGTTCATAATACTGCTCTGCAATGGCTGCCTGATCCATACCTTCTGTCATCAAGTGCCGCGTCTGAATAGGCCGTATATTTAAGCCCATAGCCAAACGGACCCGCTCACTGGCAATGGCGCGCTCCAAAAATACGGATTCCCGGTGCAGAGGCTGGTCGCCCGGTACAATAATATACGGCAGTTCGTCTGCGCCCTCATATCCTTTACCGGAATAGGCCATACGAGCCACTTCGGTAAATACTTTTTTACGAATGTCGGTAATTAAGGATGGGATACCTCTCATCGCTTATCCTCCTGTGATGATTGCATTTTATCTCGGTAGATTATAACAAATCAATGTTTTTTCGTCAAGATATTGCCATAACCTTTGCAGAATATAAAAGTTTCATTTTTTGATTGCATTTTCCAAATATGTTGTGTATAATACATCTGCTATCCGGGTGTGGCCCAGTTGGTAGGGCGCCTGGTTTGGGACCAGGATGCCGCGA
>CALBJG010000123.1 GCA_937892865.1 uncultured Clostridia bacterium | reverse complement strand
CGGCAAGTATGCCAAGCAGTCCTCCCCCGTCCCCGCCGAGGTCTGGGGCGGTGCCAGCACCACCATCCGTTTCTATCTGGTCGATCATGAGGGTTATCCCGTCAACCGTGACGGTGTCCGCGTTCCCTGGGAGAACCGTATCTATGCCGGTGAGCCCGTCGTCATTCCTCTGAACCTGAATGCCGACGCCACCATCGAGGCTCAGAAGATCGAGGCTGCCGCATATGTTCCTGCCCAGTACTTCCTGTACGACGTGAATGCCTACTATACCGTCAAGACCTCCAGCAGTGTTGATGGCGTTGAGCCCGGTATCAATGTTTCCGCTCCCTCTGAGGATGCCACTAAGACCACGGGTACAGCACCCAATCAGGTCACGCAGACCGGTGCACAGACCACCAGAGTCATCAGCTTTGAGGATCCCAACTACACCTGGTCCTACGTCGGCTTTGGCATCCGCTGGGATCTGACCTCCGAGAAGGTCGAGGCTCCTCTGGTCAGTGACCGGGTCGTGATCGACTACGGCAAGGCCATTGATGTGGATGTCATGGACAACGACCCCGGCCGTGAGGGCTACAACACCGAGCTGACCGGCAACGGCGCCTCCCTCTCCCAGGGCCAGCGGCAGCTGATCGCCATTGCCCGGGCGGCGGTGGCAGATCCTCCGGTGATGATCCTGGACGAAGCCACATCTTCCATCGATACCCGCACGGAAGCCTTGGTGCAAAAGGGTATGGACGCGCTGATGAAGGGCAGAACGACTTTTGTCATTGCCCACCGGCTCAGCACGGTCCGTAATTCCGATTGTATTATGGTTTTAGACCAGGGACGGATCATTGAGCGGGGCTCCCACGAAGACTTGATTGCCGAAAAAGGCACATACTATCGCCTCTACACCGGCGCATTCGAGTTAGAGTAAGAAGAAAGAGCAGATGCATTTGCATCTGCTCTTTTTCTGCAGCGGATCTTTTTCTTCATTCGTGCGTTATTTCTTCAAATTCCAATTTGTCGAACCGTACCATCTATCGTGTCATTGCGAACCAGTGACCGTGGTGCTCCGCGCAGCGAATCTAAAATAACTATGATTGCCGGTGGCAATCATACCTTGATTCCGGTCACTGGTGTGGCAATCTCAAAAACCGTTGTGCGTACTTGAGATTCCCACGCCAGTGTGCGCACTGGCTCGGAATGACAACGTAGAGATTCGTAATTTAAAACACCTCGGCAAACCGGAATTTAACAAAATAAAAAGCACGCAACCGAAAGGTTGCGTGCTTTTGTTTCAGATCTCTTTATACATCGCTGCGGCATCGTCCTTGCGGACATTATCTGCCACCTGCAGTACTTCCACTGCCAGGGTCCTTGCGCCCATAGCGATTTCGATCCGGTCGCCCGTCTTGACCTCGTAACTGGCCTTTACCACACGGCCGTTTACACTGATGCGGCCATTGTCGCAGGCTTCGTTGGCTACCGTCCGACGCTTGATCAGCCGGGAGACCTTCAGATACTTGTCAAGTCGCATAAGGTTAATTACTTCGCGATGACGTCCTTCAGAGCCTTAGCAGCCTTGAAAGCGGGCAGGCGGGTAGCGGGGATCTGGATTGCTTCCTTGGTACGGGGGTTGCGGCCTACGCGAGCCTCGCGAGCCTTAACCTCGAAAATGCCAAAGCCGGAAACCTGGACCTTCTCGCCCTTAACCAGGCTGGCGGTGATGGTGTCGACGGTGGCGTTGATGACGCGCTCTGCGTCCTTCTTGGTGATGCCGGCCTTCTCAGCAACGGCTGCAATGAGTTCAGTCTTGTTCATAAGTGAGTTCCTCTTTTCTTTTTTATTAAATGCAATTTTACAGTAACATATTGTTATGAAAAATGCAAGTATTTTCTCTAAATTTATCTATTTTTTCAATAATTTTTTATAAATGGAGTATTTTTGCGATGGTTTCGCCTTTGGGAAGAAGCTGGCAATCTTCCCGGGTAATGGATTTGAAAATTACCACGCAGAGGAAATATACCACGACGCCAACGGCAATGGGGGCGCCGCACAAAATCACCCGGCTTCCGCCTGCGCCCAGCATACTTTCAAGCAGCCGATAAACCCCGTAGACAGCAGCGCCCATTAAGGCGGCGGGCAGGATGGGACGAAGCAAGTTTTTCAGAAGTTTCGGCTTTTGGGTGATGAGTTTTCCTGCGGCGATCAAGTTCAAAACAGCGATGCACAGGTAGCACAGCAACGCGCCGATGGGCGCGCCTAAAATGCCGATATCGGGATTGCCCACCAGAATATACACCACAGCCAGTCTTGCGCCGCCGCAAAGGAGCATATGGATCACCGGCACATAAGCATAACCGTGGGATTGGAGCAGGGCGTTGGTGTACTGAATAATGGCGTAGAGGAAAATGCTGATGCCCAAAATAGCCAGCAGGTTACCGGCGAGGGCCAGTTCCTCTCCCTGAAAACCAAAGAGCAGACCCATTACCGGACGGGCAAGGATCGCAAGACCAACCGCGCAGGGCAGGGACAAAAGACCCGTGATCCGGGCAGCGGATTCCTCTGTCTCCCGGACTTCTTTGTCTTTGACCAAAGTCAGTTTTTCTGTAATGGCGGGAATGATGCTGATGGTGATCGGTACGATAAAGGCGCAGGGCATATTAAAAACGGTGTACGCCGTGTCGTAAATGCCTTTTAAGTTATCTGCCGCCAACTGGGCATCCACACCGCCGCCCAGCATATGGCTCATATACTGATTGGTGCCGATGAGGTACACCAACCGGTCCATATAAAGACCTGCTTCCACGGTGGACAGCGCCTGCAGACCTGCCGAGCCTACAGTGATGGGGAAAGCAATGACCAGCAGATTCCAAATGGTCTTGCTGACAGAACTGATCTCACCCTGCTCCGGCAGATCCCGGTAGGCTCTGCCTAGTTTGGAACGAAGATAGACAGCGGATACCAGACAACTGACAGTGACACCGATGATGGCGCCGCCTGCGGCATAAGAGACATTTTGGGTCAGACGCATTATGGCAAATGCCGCGCCGAGACCGACGATCAGTTTGAATACCGCTTCCAGCATCTGGCTGTTGGAGGTGGGGCGCATATTGCCCTGGCCCTGGAAGAAGCCCCGGTAGGTGGACACAAAGCCCATCAGCAACACGCAGGGACCCAGACAGAAGATGGCAAACCAGGCATCCGGCTGCCGCAACAGCGCAGCCAAAGGACGGCTGAAGACCATCATAACCACTGTGCCGATGATACCGAGCCCCAGGAAAAATGCCCGGCTCACCCGGTAGACCTGCCGCACCTGCCGGTAGTTGCCCACAGAGTCAGCCTGGCTGATCATCCGGCTCATTGCCACAGGAAGACCTGCGGTGGAGATCAAAAGCAATATGGAATAGATATTGTAAGCAGTGGTGAAATAGCCGTAACCGGCGGCGCCGATGGTATTTTGCAGCGGGATCTTATAAAATGCGCCGATCAGTTTGACCACGGCAGTGGCAATGGCTAACAGCGCCGCGCCGTGGAGAAAATTTTGCTTTTTTCCGGAATCGGACATAGTTTACTCCTTTTCAAACAGACGGGGGATGGCATAACCGGTCAGTTCTTCCACAACGCGCTTTAAATCGATGGTGGGGAATTGGCCGTTTTGATACAGGATCTTGCCCCGGACCATGGTCATAGCCACATCGCCGCCTTTGGCGGAGAATACGAGGCCGTTTACTACATTATGGCAGGGCATCAAATGGGGCGCTGAGAAATCCACAAGGACAAGGTCAGCATCAAGTCCCACTTTCAGCATACCGCACTCTTCGGCGCGACCCTGGGCTCTTGCGCCGCAGGTGGTTGCCATCATCAGCGCGGCGGCGGCAGGCAGAGCGGCGGCATTTTTAGCCGATGCCCGGGCGTTCAGGCTGACGCCACGCATCACTTCGAAAAGATCCAGGTTGCCGCTTTCCACAGCGCCGCCGGTACCCAAACAGACATTCATACCGGCTTTGACGCAATCGGTCACCGGGGTGGTCTCCATACCCAATTTGGCGCAGGATAAGGGCATCGCCACGGCGGAAACTTTCTTCTTACCCAAAAGTTTCTGCTCTTCTTCCGTCAGAGCCGCGCAGCCGGCGGCGGTGGTGGGAACATTGAACACACCGTGGCAGTTCAGCAATTCTCCGGGGCCGAGACCGGTGCGGTCAGCGCAACCGTCCGCTTCTTCCCGGGTCTGGGCAAGATGCAGTTGCATACCCAGCCCCTTCTCTGCGGCATAGGCGGCAAGGCCCTCCCACAGCAGGTGATTGCTGGTGTATTCTGCGTATAGACCGGCATCGATGCGGATGCGGTTTTCGTCGTAGCCGTGCCATTTGTCGACCACACGGCACAGTTCCCGGCACTGTTCGTCGGCCTCAAAGTCAAATTCCTCGCTTTGGTCGATAAACCGGTAGGAAGACAGCGCCAAATTGGCTTTGATACCGCTTTCCGCCACTGCTTCGGCGGTGGCGTTGGGGTAGTAATAGAGGTCAGATACGGAAGTGATGCCGAAACGCAGGCACTCGGCAATGCCCAGCAGGGCAGAGGCTTTTGCGCACCGGCTGTCCATTTTGTCCTCCCGCGCCAGTTGCTGTTCCAGGGCTTCGCCCCGGCTCAAATCGTCCAGATAAGAACGAAGCACCGTGGTAGCCAAATGGGTATGGCAGTTCACAAGACCGGGAATGGCGACCATACCGGTGCCGTCAATAATGGTCTTGGGCTGCTCTGCAGGGGGCTCTTTGCCTATATAAGTTATTTTACCGCCGTCAATGGCAAGATATGCTCCAAAGAGAATATCCATTCGCTCATTCATCGTTACGACAGTTGCGTTGGAGATCAAAGTGTCCATCGGGATCATTCCTTTCAAAGGAGTTTGAACAGTTCTTCTTTTTGCAATAAGACACTGTCCAGTTGCTCGATATACTGTTCCGGGAATTTGGGATTATGGAATCGCTGCAGAGAACCGTCGGGCAGATTGACTTTGTTCATTCCACCGCCACCTAAAGAGAGGATGGTGTGCAGTTCTTCCATCATATAGATGTTGTAAAGGCAGTCAAGGCCTTGTTTGCTCCAGCCTACATTTTCAAAACTGCCGGACATATATTTCTGCCGGTACAGATAATAGGGCTTGTATTCCAGACCGTAAAGTCGGCTGTTGGCGTAGTCCACCATCCGGGTCACATCTTCCAAACCGGGCAGGTTTTGGGGATCTTCGAACAAGTCCGCGCCTTTTTTCAGGGCAAGGGTGTGAACGGTGATATTGGCAGGGTCTAAAGACGCAACGGTCTCCAAACTCCGGCAGAAACCGTCAAAACTGTCCATAGGCAAACCGGCGATCAAGTCCATATTGATGGCGGTAAACCCGGCGGATACCGCCTGATCATACGCCCGCAGCACATCTTCCGCAGTGTGGGGTCTGCCGCTGGCCCGAAGAACGGTATTTTCCATCGTTTGGGGATTGATGCTCATTCGGTCAGCCCCGTGGTCACGGATGGCTTTCAGTTTTTCCAATGTCAGGGTATCCGGGCGACCGCCTTCTACGGTAAATTCGATACATCTGTCCATATCGAATGATCCATAAATGCGGTCAAGGAGCATAGATATCTGGTCAGCGGACAAGGTGGTGGGCGTACCGCCGCCGATGTAGACACTGCGGATGGCCTTGCCCGATGCTTTCAGCAATTTGCCGGTCAGCGCCAGTTCTTTATACAGCGCTTCCAGGTAGGGATCCAACAGTTCTGTCCGTTTGCCGATGCTCCGGCTGACAAAACTGCAGTAGGCGCACCGGGTAGGACAGAAAGGAATGCCCACATATAAAGATACATCCTGCTTGTCCAGTTTTTTCCAGGCGTCTACCGTGGATTCCGAGCAATCGATAGCCAGTTGCCGCCGCTGGGGTGTCACATAGTAAACATCTTTCAAAAGCCGGTCTGCGCTTATCTTTGAACCGCCTTCCAAAAGATGTTTGGTGGTGATCTTCGTGGGACGAACCCCAGCCAATGCGCCCCAGGCGGGGATCGCCGGCAGATGGGGCAGGGCAGCGGCGTAGTAACTTTGCTGTAAAATACGCCGGCGCAGACGCACCGTTTCCCGAGAAGCCTGCAATCTGCGTACTGCCCGGGTGGTTTTTTCTCCAACAGTGATCCGGGTCACGGCGGTGAGCCATTTATCGCCCCGGTAAAGGGCGCTGACCGCGCACCCCTCTTCCCGGGTGGAAAACAGCGCCATTTGCAATTGTTCCACCGCATAGCGGTCTTCGTGTCCCAGAAGCGTTAACTGCATAAAAAACCTTTCATTTACCCCATATAGGGGTTCATTTTTCGTTCTTGTTCCATGGTGGTGGCTTCGCCGTGACCGGGGTAGACTTTATAATCTCCCGGCAGGGCGGCCAGTTTCTTTAAGGAGTGACAGATTTCCGCCCAACTGCCACCGGGGAAATCCGTTCTGCCGCAGGAGCGGGCAAAAAGTGTATCACCGGATAGCAAAATGCCTTCGTGAAGCAGGCACACAGAGCCGGGGGTGTGCCCCGGGGTATGGATGACTTGCAGGGTCAATCCCGCTTCCTCCACAACGCCTTCATAGAGGTTTGTGTAGTAAAGGGGGCCGTTGGTTATCTCTTCCGGCTGGGACAGTTCCTTTTCATGGATATAGACCCGGCAACCGGTTTCCGCCACCAGATCTTTTACCGCGCCCATATGGTCAAAATGTCCGTGGGTGAGCAAAATAGCGGAAAGGTCAAGACCCAGCAGGCGGATGGCGGAGAGGATCTGCAGAGGCTGATACCCCGGATCCACCACAACACAATCCTGCCGTCCCCGTTGCCAGAGAATATAACAGTTGGTCTGATAGGCCCCTAAGGCCATGATTTTCATATTCATCGTCTGGGTGTCTCCATTAACTGTGCGGTATCTAAGATCAGCGTGACCGGGCCGTCATTGACGGACTCCACTTTCATATCTGCGCCAAACTGACCGTGCTGGGGCGGGTAGCCCAAATCGGCGCAATCTTTGAGGAACTGCTCGTACAGCCGGTTGCCCAGTTCCGGGCCTGCGGCATCGGTAAAACTGGGGCGGCGGCCTTTGCGGCAGTTGCCGTAAAGGGTAAACTGGCTGACTACCAGCACTTGTCCGCCTACATCGGAAAGACCCAGATTCATCTTTCCGTTTTCATCCTCAAAAATGCGTAGGCCCAATGCTTTTTCTGCCAGATAACGGCACTCTTTTTCCGTATCTTCCGGGCCGACGCCCAGCAGGATCAGAAATCCTTTGCCGATACTGCCCACCGTTTGTCCGTCAATGGCAACGGAGGCAGAGGTGACTCTTGTTAATACAGCGCGCATAAGCGTTTCCTCTCAGTTTTGTCCACGGCGGGCGCCTACAATGTCGCGGATGTTCAGCAGGCGGTTGCGAATGCCTTCCAGTTCCGCCACATTCCGCACTTCGAAGCGCACAGTAAAGGTACTGTGGCCGTCAGGCAGGTCTTTGCCGGTAAGTTCCTTGACCCGGACCCGGGCGGTGGTCATAGCCGTCGCCACATCCAGAAGCAGACCGTCCCGGGTGATACAATCCAGTTCCAGGGTGGTATCGAAGGGCTGTTCGTCCTGGTTCGCCCAACTGACCTTGACCCAGCGGGCAGCCTGCACAGGCACGTCCCGGTTGGCGGTGTTGGGGCAATCGCACCGGTGGACGGACACGCCGAAACCTTTGGTGATAAAGCCGATAATATCGTCGCCGGGTACCGGGGTACAGCACTTGGCGAACTTGATCATACAGGAATCGATATCTTCCACGATCACGCCGTTGACCGCGTGGCGGTTTTTCTTGGCAGATTCACTCTCCGGAGTCAGACGCAGAGGACCGGTTTTTGCCTTTTCTGCCTGCTGTTGCCGCAAAGCCCGGTTGATATCGTCCCGGATACGACCCACAGCCTTTACCGCGGTCAGACCGCCATAGCCGATGGCGGCGTACATATCCTCCCAGGTGTCAAAGGAAAGTTTCTTCAGCAGTTGGGGAGAGAGTTCCGGCTCGATGGTCAGGGAAAGGGGCAGACCGATCCGCTTCATTTCCCCTTCGAAAGAGGCGCGGCCGTGGGCTACATTTTCCTCCCGGCGCTCTTTCTTGAACCACTGCTTGATCTTGGTGCGGGCCTGGTTGGACTGACAGATCACCAGCCAGTCACGGCTGGGACCCTTGGCAGTCTTGGAAGTGATGATCTCCACAATATCGCCGTTTTCCAGAGGCGTATCGATGCCTACGATCCGGTTGTTGACCTTTGCGCCCACCAGAGAGTTACCCACGCCGGAGTGAATGGCATAGGCAAAGTCAATGGGGGTAGAACCGGCGGGCAGGGAAACGATCTTGCCCTTGGGAGTAAATACGAACACCTCATCGTCGAACATATCGATCTTGAGGGAGTTTACATAATCTTCCGCGTCGGTATCCTGCTGGCTTTCCAGCAGACGGCGGACCCACTCAAAGTCCTTTTCGTCTCCGTCTCCGACGCCCTGCTTGTATTTCCAGTGGGCTGCGATACCGTATTCTGCCGTTTCGTGCATTTCCCAGGTGCGGATCTGCACCTCAAAGGGGATACCCTGGGTGCCGATAACGGTGGTGTGCAGACTCTGGTACATATTGGGCTTGGGGGTGGAGATATAGTCTTTGAACCGACCGGGGACCAGATTGAACAAATCATGGATATGACCCAGCACATTATAGCAATCGGGAATGGTGTCCACGATCACCCGGAATGCGTAGATATCATACAGTTCGTCCAGGGTCTTGCCTTGGGTGTTCATCTTCCGGTAAATGGAGTAAACGTGTTTGATACGGCCATAGGTGGTATTGTGGATACCCATATCCAGCAGACGGTTTTTCACCTTGTCCTGGATGGTGCGCATAAATGCTTCGTCCTGCTCTTTGTGAGCCCGCAAGTAGGACATAATGTTCTCATAGGCTACGGGATCCAGATACCGCAGGGCGATATCTTCCAGTTCCCATTTGATCTTCTGCATACCGAGACGGTGGGCCAGGGGCGCGTAAACGTCCATGGTTTCCCGGCACTTGATGACCTGCTTTTCCGGGGACTGGTATTGCATTGTGCGCATATTGTGCAGACGGTCAGCGATTTTGATCAGCACCACCCGGATGTCTTTGGACATAGCCATAAACATCTTGCGCAGGTTCTCCATCTGCTGTTCTTCACTGCTGGAGAAATTGGCCCGGGTCAACTTGGTAACGCCTTCCACCAGTTCGGCGGTGGTGTTGCCGAACCGCTTGGCAATGTCCTCATGAGAGGCATCGGTATCCTCGATACAATCGTGAAGCAGCGCGCCCAGGATCGCATCCTGGTCCAGACCCATTTCCGCAACTACCTGGGCGACGGCAAGGGGGTGGATGATATAGGGAGAGCCATCCTTGCGCTTTTGGGTCTTATGTTTTTCCTGGGCGTATTCCACCGCGGCATTGATAAGGCCCATATCCGCATCGGGCATACACCGCCGCAAGGTAGCGGCTAAGGATTCGTAATGTTCAGAGAAGGTTTCCATTTTTTCAACTCTCTTTCACAGCCTATCGGGGCTCGGTTATCCACTGCTTAAGTTGCTGCATAGTCCGGCTTTGGTTCAGATCCGCCTTTTCCTGCCGGGGGAGCAGGCGAATGGTTAAGTACTTATGAAGCCGCTGGGTCTCGATCAGCCCCACATCCCGGAAAACATCCAGACACACCAGCATTTTTTCCAGAGAAAGGGCAGTGTCCGCCCAACGGACGATCTTTCTGCACAGACAGATGGGAGGCTCCTGGATCAAACCGTTTCCGTGGTTTGCCAGATACCGCCATACCATACCCAGTGTTGACCGGTCGGGGAGCAATGCGGCAGCGGTGTCAGGGGTAAGGACGCCTGCGATCATTGCCCGGTAACGGTCTGTTTCGGTATTGCAGGGGACTTTGCAACTGGGACGGATGTCCAAAATATTCATCTGCACCAACCGCTCGTTGTGGTATTCGTTGATCTGGGGATTAAATGCCACATCAATGGCATCTCCCTGGGTAATAAAGGTAGATTCCGGGGTGGCGGAGAAATAAATGGCGTTGATGCTGTGACGACCCCGGCGCAGGCGCAGGCGCATATGCCGTCCGTTGCCCACCTGGCTGATCCGCTCAACCAGCAAATGCTCCATCATCAGCACCGGCTTGGGACAGCCGTTGCCGCAGGGCTCCAGCGCCTCCAAAGAGTCGATGTTGGGAACGGTGAGCATATCCGGGTCAATGGCGCAATCGATATCCAGGGCTGTGCGGGGCACGCCTTCTGCATAATAGTCGTGGGCAAGGGCGCAAATGGCCTCCCGGAAGGCAGAGATCTGCTCTCTGTGAATGGTAAAACCTGCCGCCAACTCGTGACCGCCGTAACTTTCCAGCAGGGGAGAGAGTTGGTTTAAAGCGGCAAACAGATTGAAACCGCCGTAACTGCGGGAACTGGCTTTACCGTGATCGCCGTCCAGGCAGATGAGAAAAGCAGGACAGCAATATTCTTCTGCGATGCGGCTGGCGACGATGCCCACCACACCCTGATGCCAACTTTCGTCTGCAAGGACAATGGCCTCCGGGGCCTTTCCCTCCGGGAGCATCTCCACCGCCTGCCGGTAGATCTCCTGCTCCACATCCTGCCGCTGGCGGTTCAGTTCACACAGGGCTTTGGCGCATTCTTCCGCACGTTCCGGGTCTCGGGTGAGGAACAGTTCAATGGCGATATCGATCTGCCCCATTCTGCCTGCCGCATTGATCCGGGGAGCAAGGACATAGCCTACATTGGAGGCGCTTAATGTACTTTGGTCGCAGTTGCTCTGCTGCATCAGCGCTGCAAGGCCGGGTCTTGTGGTCTTGCGCAGGACTTGCAGACCCCGGGAAACAAACACCCGGTTCTCCCCGTGAAGGGGCATCACATCGGCGATGGTGCCAAGACACACCATATCCGCATACTGGGCAAGAACTTCCTCCTGGCTGCCGCACAAGGCAGAGGCCAGTTTGAAAGCAATACCGACACCGGAGAGTCCGGTGTGGGGATAGCCGCCTTCAGGCCGGTGGGGGTCCACGACCGCCACAGCATCCGGCAAAGACTCTTTGCATTCGTGGTGGTCGGTGATGACCAGTTCCATACCCAATTCTTTGCAAAGTTTCGCTTCTTCAATGGCGGTGATACCGCAGTCTACGGTGACGATCAGTTTGACCCCCTCTGCAGCCAACTGCCGCAGGGCGATGGGGTTCAGACCGTAACCCTCTTCCAATCTGCCGGGGATGTAGGGAACACAGTCACTGCCGTGGCTGCGGAGAAAATCCGTCAGCAGGCAGGTGGCGGTGATACCGTCCACATCATAGTCGCCGAAAACGGCGATCTTCTCTCCCCGGGTCATAGCAAGACCCACCCGGGCGGCAGCGTCCACCATATCGGTCATCAAAAAAGGATCGGGCATAGAGGCATTGCAATCCAAATAGGCCCGTGCCCGGGCGGCATCGCCGATACCGCGGGATGCCAGGATCATAGATGACAAAGGGGAAAATCCGTTCTGCGCCAGGGCGTTTACCGCATCCATCGGCGGTTTCGCCACATTCCAAATACCATACTTCAAGACATAACACTTCCATTATAACTTTTTCTGTTTATTATAACAAAAAAAGCGAATATACACAATAGGAAGTTGAAAAATAGTTAAATTTAGGATTCTGCAGGGGGAACAAGGCTTTTTGCGGCAGTGGCGATCAGCGGGGCAAAGATCATTCCCGGGATCCCCCAAAACCGGTAACCCAAATAAAGCGCCAATAAAGTCACCAGGGGATCCAGACCCAAATGCCTGCCCACAAGCCGGGGCTCCAATGCGGTGCGGGTCACAAGGGCCACAGCATAAATGGCCAAAAGACCGATAGCCCGGAGATGCTGTTGCTGAAACAGACAAATCAGCGCCCAGGGGACAAGGACCGTACCCGTTCCCAGCACCGGTACGGCATCCACCAGCGCAACAGCCGCCGCCCAACCAAGACTGTAAGGGATCCGGAGCAGAAAGAAACCTGCGCCAACGATCACAAATGTCAGCCCGGAGAGTTTCATTTGGGCTTTCAGCCAGCCGCCCAAAGCGGCGCGGCATTGGTTTAGTCTCGGCAGATACTGACCAAGGGGACTTTGGGTGATCTGCCGGGACAGCCATCGGCGGATCCGGGGAAGCCTGCCGGAGATCATAAAGGCAGAAAGCAAGGCGGTTCCCAGCCCCAAAGCGCCGTCCGGCACCCAGCCCAAAAGGGCGGTGATGGCGGCGGGGACTTTTTTGGTCACCTGCTCTGTCAGGGCAGAGCCGTCCCGGAAGAACCGGTCCACAGAGCCGGTGAGCATCGGGCGGATACCCTCCGGCGCTTTTTGCGCCATATCCCCAAGCACATTTTCCAGCGTGTGCAATCCCTGCTGTACGGTCTGCCCCATATCCGGCAGATTGCTTGCCAGTTGGTGCAGTTCCTTTACCAGCAAAGCCCCAAGGAGGGTCAGGATGCCGGTCAGTAATATCAGCGCCAGGCTGACGCCTATGCCGGCAGCCAACGGGCGTTTCAGATGAAAGGTATTTTCTGCCAGGCGCACCACCGGCTCTGCCCCAAGGGCAAGAAGAGCGCCTGCCACAAAGGGTAGCAGTACCGGCAAGAGAAATTTTACGCCCAGCCACAAAGCGCCGAAAACGCACAGTAACAGGAGCGGTTTTTTGAAAGCGCCCACGGTTTTGTCATCTCCTTTGGGGTATTGCATTTTTAAAAATATATGATAAAATATTGCCAGGAAATCCATTTATTGTGGCTTTTATCAATATCAGGGGAGGTCAGCGGTATGGCAAACGAGCCGAAATATTACATAGTGGAAGCATCCGCATTGCCGGAGGTGTTCCAAAAAGTGGCGGAGGCGAAACGCCTTTTATCTGTGGGCGAGGCCCGGACCGTGAACGAAGCCACCCGTATGACCAATATCAGCCGCAGCGCATTTTATAAATACCGGGATTCGGTGCTGCCCTTTCAGAATATGATGACCGGCAGGATCATTACTTTTCAGTTTTTGCTTCACGATCAGCCGGGTACACTTTCCAATATTTTGAATCATCTGGCGGAAAAGAAGACCAATATTCTGACCATCAATTCCATCATTCCCACCAATGGCTGCGCGCTGGTCACCATCTCTGCCGAGACCCGGAATCTGACGATCTCTCTGGAAACGCTCCTGCAGGAACTGGAGCAGACCCCCGGTGTGATCAAGGCAGAAGTCCTTGCGGGATAATCATAAAAACAGCAGGCTGCCCTGGCTTTTGCCAAGGGCAGTTTTTTTATCATCCCCACTTTTTCTTCCGTCTATTCCCGGCGGAAAAAATTCCTGCGAAAATTGTCGAAATTTTACTTGCATTACAAAGAAAAATAGGTTAACATAAACAATGCATCTGTTTATACTGGGGCAGTGCCCCCACAAGACACGTTTCAGGATCGTTTCGGACAGATCCTAAAGATAAAATACACAGAATAGAGGATCGCTATGAGAAAGAATTTTAAAAGGAGTATTGCGCTTTTGCTGGCGCTGGTTTCGGTTTTGAGCCTGGCGGCCTGCGCCAAAGACCCGGCAGAAACCGGCGATTTTGACCCCAAAGCGCTGTTTTATACATTGGTAAAAGAGGTGCGCTACGCAAGTTCTCTGGAAAATGCCGGAGACAACACAGCGCTGTACTTCCCCGAAATGCCCGCCGGCACGGAACTGACGATGTTCAAAGGCAGCGGCTACTATGCCGATGAGGTGGTTTTGGTAACGCTGGAAAATAAGTCCGATATGGACGCAGTGAAAGCGCTTCTGCGGAAACACCTGTCCCAGTTACGGGAACAGTTCCAAAATTATCAGCCCGATGAGGTGGGCAAGATCGATAAAGCAGTTATGTGGCACCAGGGTACAACGGCAATTTTGTGCATTACCGATGATACCGATACTGTCCACAGTATTTTGGAAAAACCGGCGGATTGTACACTGCCTCAGGAGACAGAAGGACCTTCCGCGCCTACCACAGAGCAGACCGAGCCTTCTTCGGAAGTGACCGAGCCTTCTCAGGAGGAGACCACAACACCGCCTACTGACCCCACAAAACCCACAGAAGAAGAAACAACGCCGCCTACCGATCCTACAGAGCCCACCCAGCCGGCATACACCGTGCCGGAAGATCCTGCCTATAAAGATATGGATCTGACCGCTGTCCACTATTACGGCGACGGCTTTATCCGGGTAGGTGACCGGGCATTTGAAAACCATGTTCGGGTGAAAAACTGTATGTCCACCTACGCATCGCTGATCAACAAAGCAGCCCAGAGTTTGGGCAGCGATGTGAAGATCTATGATGTGCTGATCCCCACGGCCATCGGCATCGTTCTGCCGGAGGCAGCGATCCCCAACTATGAGGACTATGTGGATATGGGCGAGTCCATCCAGATGGTCTTTGACCAGATCGATAACAGCGTGGTCAAAGTAAACTGCTATGAGAAACTCCGGGCCCACAAGGATGAATACCTCTATTTCCGTACGGATTTCCACTGGAACGGTCCTGCGGCGTATTATGCATACGAATCTCTCTGCGAGGCAAAGGGTGTTGCGCCCTATACCCTGGATCAGCGGGAAGAGTATGTGTTTGAAGGTTTCCTGGGTCGTCTTTATGACGGCGGCTCTAAAAAAGATCCCATTATCAAAGATGCGAAAGATACGGTATATGCCTACGGCCCCAAGTGCGATGTATCTATGAAGATCACAGATAAGTCCGGAGAAACCTTTGGCTGGCCGGTGATCGTCAATGTGGACGATTGGGCATCGGGCGCCAAGTACAGTTGTTTTGCCGGCTCCGACAATCCCCTGACCGTGTTCCAGAATGCGGACCTGACCGACGGAAGCAAGTGCATCGTGATCAAAGAGTCCTTTGGCAACGCAATGATGCCCTTTATCGCAGACCATTATCAGACGGTTTATGAGATCGACTACCGTCACTGGGACGGCGACCTTGCCGCTTTCGCCAAGGAAAACGGCGTCAAGGAAGTGATCTTCCTGAACAATATGAGTATGCTCCGGAACGACTTGCTCATCGGTATGTTAGGTGAGATCATAAAGTAATAAAAAACGACCTATCAGACGATAGGTCGTTTCTTTTATTGCATTTTTCGGTAGAGTTTTGTAAGCAAAGCCCGCAGGGGTACGAACAACACAAGGGCAATGCAGAAATTGCCGATGCAGTGGGTCACATCAAAGGGAATGCCCGACAGCCACCAACTGACGGCAAAGGCCACGCCGCCCATAGAGATATACACCGGGGCGCAGAACAGACCAAAAAGCATACCGAAAGCGGCGGAAAGCAGCGCCCAAATAAGGGGGTGCTTCAATTTCCGCAGCCCATAGGCGCAGAAGAACAGAATCGCCCACACATACAGATAGTTGAGATTCCACATACTGATACCGTAGAACAGAATTTCCATCAGCACATACAGATAGGTGGGGTAAAGTCCTTTCAGCCCAAACACCACGGCAAAGAGCATCACCATCAGGGATACCGGCTCGATATTGGGAAGATTCATCATCGCAACCTTGATGCCGAAGGTCAATGCCCCCAGCATACCAAATAAGACGACTTCCCGCAGGGAAAGGGATTTATCCCTTGGTGTAGACAAGCCCATATTCGCCGCCGTCCTTTACGGGGGTGGTGCTGATGCCCTGGAGGGCGTACTGATCGCCTTCATACAGCGCCCAGTAGGCCTTGTCTGTTGCATAGACAGCGGTCTCGCCGTCTACTTCTGTGATCTCCAAGCCGTAAGGACCGTCATTGCCTTTGATCAGACCGGCATCAAGCAATACATCACCTAAAAATTCCTCGTCGGTTTTGTAAGTGAAGACCTTTTCACTGCCATCTTTGTGGACGACCTTTACGGTGACGGTTTTGCCGGCGGCGGTGGTGTCCTCTTGGGCGGCAGTGCTTTCTGTAGGCGTAGTGGTGGTCAGCACGTTCATGGTGCTGGGGGTCTCGTTGTCAGCCGGTGTTTGGACGCAGGCGGCCAAAGACAGCAACATTACAAAGGCAAGGAGCAGGGTAAGGATTTTTTTCATATTCATATACCTCCAAAAACAAAAATACTGCGGCACCCAGTTTGGGTGCCGCAGCCGGTTTTCTGCGACAATCGCATCCTCTTGTATCACGCAGAGGACGGAGAAATCCGTTCCGTAGGTCTTCTGACTTGCGTTTGGGGAGGGGTTGCGGCCTCCTGCGTCGTTCTCTGCCTTCCCGGATTGCTCCAGTGACCGGCTTTCGCCATAGAGAACGGCTCCACGCTTACAGCGGCGGTACCGTTCGGGAATCACACCCGATTATCTTGTTCAGCAGAGGCGGCTATACGCCACTTCTGCCACGGAAGCGGTGTTCAATTGTCGAAAGTATTGTATCACTCCGGTTTGCTTCTGTCAACAGCAAATGCGACCGCGGCAACAGAAAAGTTGGGCAAACCAGCAAAGGCAAAGTTGCCACAGACCGCCCTTCATTTCGAATCCCCGGTAAGAACCTGCCTGCCGGCGATAAGCGGCGCCGCCGTTTTCGATCTGGTCCAGAATCTCCAGATATTCCGGATTGTTCGGGTCCATAGACACCGCCCGGCGAATATGCTCCAAAGCGGTGATCTGATTGCCCAAACCGTCATTGGCAAGGGCGGAAAGACAGTACCACCGGGCGTTGCGGTTGGTATCCGATGCTAAAATATTCAGCGCTTCCCGGTATCTGCCGAAACGGATATACTGGGCTGCCGCCTGCTGATACTGGCCGGCATTGGTCTGCCCGCCGTAACCGCTGTAGCCGCCGTAACTTCCGTAGCCGCCGGCGCGGCGCTGCTTATCCGGATTCTTGATCTGGTCATAGGCGTCATTGACCTCCTGCATCTTCCGGGCGGCTTCCGCATCCCCCGGATTCCGGTCCGGATGATACTTTTTGGCAAGGCGGCGATATGCAGTTTTGATTTCTTCGTCTGTGGCGTTGGGGCTTACCCCCAGCACCTTATAAGGATCATCGATCATTGTGTTCCTCCGAAGCCTTCCGGCCTTGTCTTCTGCGGTATTCCAGCCAGATACCGCTGTAAAGAATGTTATCCAAAATATCTTTATCCTGCACCAAAGGAAGCCGTTCATAAGCATCGGTGCAGCGGCCCAGTTCCCGGATCAGGTACTGTTCCCACCGTCCCCAATCCAGACCGGTCCCCATAGCGATAAAGGGATTATACTGCTTTTTTCGCAGATCCCGGCGGTAATCCACCGCCGCGTCTGCCAGGTAGATATATCGACCCAAATGGCGGCCTAAAAGCCTTAGATCTTCGCTCCAGCGATCTTCTTCGTACACCAAAAGTTCTGCCATCAGTTCCCCAAAACACCCGGCAGGGGCATCCGGGTCCGGGCAGGCTTCTTTTTCCAGTTGCGCCAGCCGGTCGAGGCAGGCTTCTATAGCCCGGCACTGCCGGGGGTATTGGGCTTTTAACTGGGGTAACGTTTTGCTGAAAACGCCTGCCATCACTTTGGAAGAGAGGCGGCCTTCGTCGTCGTAGTCGTCTTTGGCGTTATAATAGCCCAAAGCCACATTCATATCCGCGGCATAGCGGACAAACGCGTTATCCGTCCAGGGACGGGGACGAATGGGGTGCAATGCGCAGGCTCGGTTGCCGGTGGCTTCTTCCGGCTCGTAAAGGCTCATCAACAGCAGGGCAAGAAACGCCATATCGTAACTTAAACCCAATCGGGCGGAATTGGTGGCTTGCTCCCGGATCCGGCGGCAGATGCCGCAGTAGACGGAAAGGTATCTCTTTTGCCGGGGTTTCGGCAACTCCGGGACATTTGCCATTACATAACCAAACATATACTGCACCTCCGGTTTCTCTACTTTACCATATTTTACATATGTGAACAAGTCTTAAACTGGGGGAATCATTCACGAATTGTTAATTTATGGGTGCTTGGTCAGATACGCATTCAGCACACCGCCGTAAAAAACGATGGAAACGCAAAAATACAGCCACAGCATACTCAAAGCCACCGCATATACAGAGCCGTAAATGTTGGCGTAATTGGGGAAATGCTCTACATACATAGAAAAAAGATCGGAAAAGATCAGCCAACCGGCAGAGGCGAACATTGCCCCGGGAAGAGAATCGGCAAACCGGTTGCGCCGGTTGGGCAGCACCATATACAAGGTGGTAAACAGCAGCGTCTGCGCCCCCAAAAGCAGGAAAAACCGCAAAATGGGCATATCGGCAAAGGGCAGAAACTGCAGCAGCGTGGTGGCGAAAACGTGGAGCATCAGCGTCAGTATCAACACAAGCAAAAAGGCGAAGGTATACAGCGCGCTGACACCCCGGGTATAAAAGTAACCCCGGTTTTCTTCCACGCCGTAAATGGCGTTAAGACCGGTGCGCAGACCGTGAATGCCTCTTCCGGCTGACCACAGCGCGGTCAGCGCGGACAAAGATACCAACGCCCCGGAGGTTGCCCGGTAGGTGCTGAGGATCAGCCGCTGGGCAGAACCCATCAACGCCTGGGGCAAGATCCCCTGGAGCATATCCGTGAGGGTTTCCACCTGCAGACCGGTGTAGCGGACGAGGCTTAACAGCAGCACCAGCAGCGGAAAAACAGCCAGTACCAGAAAGAAGCAGGCGTTGGCGGCATAAATGCCAATACGCATCCGGGATATATCCCGGACCAAAGATACCGCTTTTTCCAAGAATTTTTTGATCAAAAAAATCGCCTCCCGGAACAGAAAACGCACTGTAAGGTGTTCTCTTACAGTGCGTTTTTTAACAGGTTTTATTCTGCAGAGATCAGATAGTAGTAAACCGGCTGACCGCCACGGAGCAGATTCACATCTGCCTCGGGGCAGATATCGGCAAAGATGTCAGCAGCCTTTTGGGCGTGCTTTTCCTGAATGTCTTCGCCGTAGTAGATGGTGATATACTCCTTGCCCTCGTCCCGGACTTTTTCTGCCAGGGAGCGAAGCAGAACTTTGATATCCCGGCTGGTGCCGAACAGCGCGCTGCCGTAAATAGCCAGGTAATCGCCTTCGTGGATATCGTGGCCGTCAAAATCGGAGTTCCGGGCGGCGTAGGTGATCTGCATGGTGTCCACAGTGGACAGGGCTTCGGTCAACGCCCCGGTGTTCTCCTCTTCCGTGCCCTCGGGGTTGAAACTGAGCATTGCGGTGATGCCCTGGGGAACGGTCTTGCTGGGGATGACCACCACATGCTTGGGAGTCAGAGCGTCCACCTGCTCGGCTGCCATAATGATGTTCTTGTTGTTGGGCAGAACATACACGGTTTCAGCGGGAACTTTGTTTACAGCCTCCAGAATGTCCTGGGTGCTGGGGTTCATAGTCTGACCGCCGGAAATGATGCCGTCAACGCCCAGATTCATAAACACATCGGCCAAACCGTCACCGGCGCAGACAGAAACAACGCCAAAGGTCTTTTCCGGTTCTGCGATCTTGGGCTCAAGTTCCTGCTCGCTCATTACCTTTTCGGTGTGCTGCAAGCGCATATTCTCGATCTTCACGGTGACAAAAGAGCCGTAGTCGATGGCCTCGTGGAGGGCTTTGCCCGGGTCATTGGTGTGAACGTGGACTTTGATGATCTCCTCATCATCCACCAGCACCAGACTGTCACCCAGGGAAGAAAGGAACTCACGGAGTTTCTCCGGGTCATTGTCATTTTCCCGGTTGATGATAAATTCGGTGCAGTAAGTGAAGGTGATATCCTCGGTGTCAAAGTCAGCAAAATCAGCCTGCTCTTTGGCATCATCGGAACTGAAACCTTCAGGAACCACCACATCTTCGCCCTGAAGGGAAGAGAGCATTGCCTCCAGCACGAACAGCCAGCCCTTACCGCCGGCATCCACAACGCCGGCCTTTTTCAGCACCGGGTTCTGATTGACGGTATTTGCCAGAGCGACCTTTGCTTCTTCGATAGCGGCTGCGTGGACGAACTCAATGAAGTTATTCTCCCGGGCGGCTTCCACCGCTTTGGCGGCAGCCAGACGGGAAACGGTAAGAATGGTGCCTTCGGCAGGTTTCATAACCGCCTTATAAGCGGCATCCACGCCTTCTTGCAGAGCCTCTGCCCACAGAACACCGTCACATTCGTCACAACCTTTCAGTTTCCGGGAAATACCGCGGAACAGCAGGGAAAGGATAACGCCGGAGTTGCCTCTTGCGCCACGGAGCATTGCCGATGCGGCAATGGAGGCGGCTTTGTCCAGAGAGGGATCTTCTGCTTTACGCAGATCTGCGGCAGCGGCGTTGATGGTCATAGACATATTGGTGCCGGTGTCGCCATCGGGAACGGGGAAAACGTTCAGGTCATTTAACTGCTGCTTGTGGATCTCCACCGATGCGGCAGCGCTGATGATCAAACGGCGAAGGTCTGATCCGTTAATTGTCTGTCTCAATGGTGCTTACCTCCCGTTAGCCTATCATCATAGAATCGATGTAGACATTTACATCCCGTACTTCCGTACCGGTGCATTTGGTCACAACATAGCGCACTTCGGAAATGATGGATGCGCCTACGGCGTTGAGATTGACGCCGTGATCGACCATAATGTGCAGATCGATGGAAACGGAACCGTCGTCGTTGAATTCCACCCGGACACCTTTGCCCATGGATTCTACCCGGAGCAGGTGATAAACACCGTCTTTGACGGAGCGGGCAGCCATACCCTTTACGCCGAAGCAGTTGGAAGCGGCAGTACCGGCGATGTCCACATAGACATTGGTGCTGACTTGCACAGAGCCGTTTTCGTTTTTGTGCTGGATCATATCAGTACCTCCTGAATTTTAGGATTAAACCATGCTGGCTTCCCAGCAATCGGGAGCGGTCAGACCCATCATCTTGACCACGGTGGGGGCTACATTGGCAAGACCGTAGTTGCCGTCCAGGATCTTCCAGGTCTTGTCGGTGTCGTAAATAATAAAGGGAACGGGGTTTAAAGAGTGGGCAGTGCGGACAGAGGTCTTGCCCTTTTTGGTCTCGGTCATCTGGTCGGCATTGCCGTGGTCGGCGGTGATCAGCACGGTGTAGCCGTACTTATCAGCGGCCTCCAGAATGGCTTTCAGACCGTTATCCACACACTCCATGGCATATACCACAGCATCCATCACGCCGGTATGGCCTACCATATCGCCGTTGGGATAGTTGCAGCGGATAAACTGGAACTTCTTGGAAGCCATAGCCTCCACCATCTTCTCGGTGATCTCTTTGGACTTCATGGCAGGGGCCTGCTCAAAGGGGATCACATCAGAGGGGATCTCTTCGTAAACTTCCAGACTCTCGTCAACTTTGCCGGAGCGGTTGCCGTTCCAGAAGTAGGTGACGTGGCCGTATTTCTGGGTCTCGGATACGGCGTACTCGTGAATGCCAGCCTCGCACAAAACTTCTGTGAGGGTGTTGGTGATCACGGGAGGCTGTACCAGATAATTCTCGGGGATGTTCAGGTCGCCGTCGTACTGGAGCATACCGGCAAACTTGACGCCCTGGTAATCGCCACGGTCAAACTTGTCGAAATCTTTCTTGTCGAAAGCCAGGGAGATTTCCTGGGCACGGTCGCCACGGAAATTGAACAGCACAACGCTGTCGCCGTTGGCGATCTTGGCAACGGGAGCGCCG
>CALBJG010000122.1 GCA_937892865.1 uncultured Clostridia bacterium | reverse complement strand
TTCAAGGGCAACAAGGCCCGCAACGAGGAGCAGGAGAAGCTGCGCCGGCTGCAGATGGAAGTGGCCCGGAAAGCCCCTGTTACCGTTAAGATCCCCGATGAGATCACTGTTGGCGAGCTGGCTTCCCGTATGAAGAAGCCCGCCGGCGAGGTCATCAAGCTTCTGATGAAGAACGGCGTTATGGCCGGCATCAATCAGACAATTGATTTCGATACTGCCGAATATGTAGCTGTGGAAATGGGCTGCAAGGTGGAGAAGGAGATCACCGTCACCATCGAGGAGCGGCTGATCGAAGAACATGAGGACACCGCAGAAGAGCTGAAGGGCCGCGCCCCTGTTGTGGTGGTTATGGGTCACGTTGACCACGGTAAGACCTCCACTTTGGACGCCATCCGGAAGACCTCCGTCACTGCCGGCGAGGCAGGCGGTATCACCCAGCACATCGGCGCATATACTGTCGATGTAAACGGCAATATGGTGACATTCCTGGATACCCCCGGTCACGCCGCCTTTACCTCTATGCGCGCCCGCGGCGCCAAGAGCACCGATATCGCCATTCTGGTGGTTGCTGCCGACGACGGCATTATGCCCCAGACCGTGGAGTCTATCAACCACGCAAAGGCAGCGGAAGTTCCCATTATTGTTGCCATCAACAAGATGGATAAGCCCGAGGCCAACCCCGACCGGATCAAGCAGCAACTGACCGAGTATGAACTGATCCCGGAAGAGTGGGGCGGCGAAACAGTCATCGTTCCCATCTCTGCCAAAACCGGCCAGGGTCTGGATGAATTGCTGGAAATGGTCATCCTCACCGCCGAGGTGCAGGAACTGAAAGCCAACCCCAACCGCCGCGCCAAAGGCACGGTCATCGAGGCCCGTCTGGATAAAAACCGCGGTCCCATCGCCACCTTGCTGGTGCAGAACGGTACGCTTAACCAGGGCGATATCGTCATTGCCGGCACTGCCGTTGGCCGTGTCCGTGTGATGACCAACGACAAGGGTCGTACTGTGAAAACCGCAGGTCCTTCCGTACCTGTGGAGATCACCGGTCTTGCAGAAGTCCCCGCCCCCGGTGACGAGTTCAACGCCGTTACCGACGAGCGTATGGCAAGAGAACTGGTAGAGCAGCGGAAGCAGGCAGCCAAGGATGCCGCCGCCAATGCGATGCAGAAAGTCACTTTGGATAATCTGTTTGCCAAGATGCAGGAAGGCCAGATGAAGGAATTGCCCCTGATCGTCAAGGCTGACGTCCAGGGTTCTGCCGAGGCTGTGAAGGCTTCTCTGGAGAAGATCTCCAATGAGGAAGTCCGTGTCCGTGTCATTCACACCGGTGTCGGCGCTATCAATGAATCCGATATCCTGCTGGCTTCCACCGCAGGGGCGATCATCGTCGGCTTTAACGTCCGTCCCGATGCCGGCGCCCAGGCCAGCGCCCAGCGTACCGCTGTGGATATGCGGTTCTACCGTGTTATTTACGATGCCATCGACGAGATCGAAGCAGCTATGAAGGGTATGCTTGCGCCTACCTACCAGGAGGCTGTCATCGGTCACGCAGAAGTGCGTATGACCTACAAGGTCTCCGCTGTCGGCACCATCGCCGGCTGTATGGTCAAGGACGGCAAGGTGTCCCGGGATGCCCAGGTGCGTGTGCTTCGTGATAATATCGTCATTCACGAAGGCGAAGTTGGCTCTTTGCAGCGTTTCAAGGACGCAGCCAAGGAAGTCACCGCCGGTTATGAGTGCGGTATGAGCATTCTGAAGTTCAACGACATCAAAGAAGGCGACATCTTCGAGTGCTTCGTCATGGAAGAAGTAAAACGATAACATAAAAGCCGCACCGCGTTTGCGGCGCGGCTTTTATACTAAATTGACAATTGACAATTGACAATTAAAAAGTTTATGATTCGTCGGCGTTAGCCGACGCCATAATTGTCCATTGTAACATTGTCCATTTATCATTACGAAAGGAATGATATTGATGGCTTCTAATCGAATTGGCAGAATCAACGAGGAAATCCAAAAGGAATTGTCCTCTTTGATCCGCAATTTAAAAGATCCCCGTGTCCAGGACACGATGATCTCCATCACCCATGTGGAAGCGACCCCGGATCTGCGTTATGCGAAAGTATATGTCAGTTTCCTGCAGGAAGAGCGGGCAAAGGATGCGCTGAAAGGCTTAAAGTCCGCCGGCGGTTACCTGCGTCGGGAGTTGGGACGCAGTTTGCAACTGCGCTATACGCCGGAACTGGTTTGGGAACTGGACGATTCTATCACCTACGGCGCGAAAATGCTGGAACTGATCAACTCTTTGGAAGTGAAGCAGGGGGATACAGAGAATGAAGGAACTGACGAGAACTGAGTGCGCCGATTGGCTTTTAGCCCGGGATCGGTTTGTGCTTTTGACCCACCGGAAACCTGATGGGGATACCTTAGGCTCTTCCGCGGCGTTGTGCCGTGGCCTGCGGTCCTTGGGAAAGACCGCCCATATCCTGAAAAACGATGAGGTCACCCCTATGTACGCCTCTTTAATGGAAGGGCTGACCAAGGATGCCCCGGAAGAGGGAGACTTGCTCATCGCGGTGGATGTGGCGGCGGATAATATGCTGCCCAGAGCCTACGACAGTTTGAAAAACTGCATCGATCTGCGGATCGATCACCACGGCTCCGGCCGGGAGTATACCCCCACCGAGTATGTGGATTCCGAATCTGCCGCCTGCGCAGAGATCATTTGGGAACTGCTGCTGGATATGGGCGTGGAACCGGACGAAAAAATGGCAGAGGCGGTGTATGTGGGCGTGTCCACAGATACCGGCTGCTTCCGCTTTGCCAATACCAATGCCCACACCTTTGATGTGGCGGCAGATTGCGCCGCTGCCGGCGCGGATATTTTCAGTTGGAATCTGCGGCTTTTCGAAACCAACTCTTTGCCGAAACTCCGGCTGCAGGCTTGGGTAGTCGACCATTTCAAACTCCTCTGCGACGGTAAGATCGCCCTGTGCGCCCTTCCGGATACGGTGGAAGAAGAGATCGGCGTGGGCGAAGACGATATGAATAATATCTCCGGTTTCCTGCGGAGTATCGAGGGCGTCTGCGTTGCGGCGCTGCTTCGTACCGCCGGTCCGGAAAATACGAAAGTTTCCATCCGCTCCATTCCCGGCTATAATGCCGCATCCATCTGTGAGATTTTCGGTGGCGGCGGTCACGCCGGCGCAGCAGGCTGTTCCATTCGCAAGCCCCTCCAGGAAGCGGCAGAGGAAATGGAAAAAACCCTGATCGAGTGGGAGCAGCGGGGATGAACGGAATCGTAATTGTAGATAAGCCCGCAGACTGGACAAGCCAGGATGTGGTGTCGAAACTCCGGGGCGTATTCAAAACAAAACGCATCGGCCACGGGGGCACATTAGACCCTATGGCAACCGGTGTTTTGCCGGTGTTCGTGGGCAGAGCCACCCGGGGCGTGGAGTTTTTTGAACACGCGGAAAAAACCTACGAGGCGGTTTTGCGCCTTGGTGTCATTACCAATACCGAGGACATCACCGGCGAGGTTTTGGAAAAACGGGAAATTTGTATTTCCAAAGAACAATTTTTGCAGGTTTTGGATAAATTCCGGGGAGAGATCCAACAAATTCCCCCTATGTACTCCGCGCTGAAAATAAACGGACAGAAACTCTGCGACCTTGCAAGGCGTGGTAAAGAGGTGGAACGAAAGCCCCGTACCATCACCATTCACCGCCTGGAGTGCCTTTCCTTTGACGGCGATACCGCCACTTTGCAGGTCACCTGCTCCAAAGGGACCTATATCCGCACCCTTTGTAAAGATATCGGCGAAGCGCTGGGCTGCGGCGGTTGTATGGAAGCGCTGCGGCGTACCGCCGCCGGGGCATATACCATTGAAGAGTCCGTGCCCCTTGCGGATCTGGTAGCATCGGAAGACCCGGGGAAATTCCTGCGCCCGGTGGATTCTATGTTTACCCAATATGAATCAGTTACATTAACGAAAAATCAGGAAAAGCGCTGCCGCAACGGCAACGACTTCTCTATCGATTTGCCTGACGGTACTTACCGGGCATACGGCGAAGCGGGCGAATTCCTGATGCTGGCAAAGGTTGAAGAGAATATTATGTCAACCATAAAAAGTTTCTTTTCCGTGGAATAAATTCCAATTTATCGAACCGTACCATCTATCGTGTCATTGCGAACCAGTGACATCGGTCACTGGTGTGGCAATCTCAAAAACCGTTGTGCGTACTTGAGATTCCCACGCCAGTGTGCGCACTGGCTCGGAATGACAACGTAGAGATTCGTAATTTAAAACACCTCGACAAACCGGAATTTACATATGTTTTCTGTTCGTTACCGAGCATTATAGCGGAAGTTTGACTACCGCCTGGGTTGGTAACGAATTGCCCGTCGGGGCATCCCGACAAACCGTAATTTAAACCGGAGGTATGATATGGAAACAAATAAATACATATATGCCTTGGGCTTCTTTGACGGTGTGCATTTGGGCCATCAGGCGCTGTTGAAAGCCTGCCGGGCGTTGGCGGAAGAAAAAGGCTGTTTGTCCGGGGTCGTTACCTTTTCCGGTCACCCCCAGACCCTGATCTCCGGCAATCAACCGGCGCTTTTGAATACCGACGAAGACAGGAAACGCCTTCTTTTGACATATGGCGTGGACAAAGTGGTGTTTTTACCCTTTGACGAACAGTTGATGAAAACCCACTGGTCGGTTTTTCTAACACAACTTTTGGAAATAAACGCCGCAGGCTTTGTCTGCGGCAGCGACTTCCGGTTTGGGGCAGAGGGCAGCGGAACGGCAGAAAAATTGGCAGCCTTCTGCGAAAACCGAAATCTTGCCTATACCGTTGTCCCCCAGCAGATGATCGGAGATATCCGGGTCAGTTCCACTTATATCAGAACGCTGGTGGAATCCGGCGAGATGGAAAAGACCAAGGAATTTTTGGGACACCCCCACATTCTTACAGGAAAAGTGATCGCCGGCAGAGGTTTGGGCCATACCATCGGTATTCCCACCGCCAATTTGGCAGTGCCAGCCGGTTTGGCATTGCCGAAAAAGGGCGTTTACGCCTGCAAAGTCCATACCGATGACGGCGCGTATATGGCGGTGACCAATGTGGGAAGCCGTCCCACGGTGGAAGGGCACCATATTACGGTAGAACCCTGGATCTTGGATTTTGATGGCGATCTTTACGGAAAAGAGATCACTTTGGTGTTTTGTCGTTTCCTGCGTCCGGAGAAAAAATTCGATTCTCTGGAAGAATTAAAGGCAGAAATTGAAAAAAATGCCGCCGAAACCCGCAAATTCTTTGAAAAATAAGAAAAAATTTCTTTACAATCGGGAAAAACTGTGATAAGATAGTCGGGCTGGCTATGGTCAGCGGAATATCATACCCATTGCTCAGTTGCGGGATCACGCGAAGAACGCGCTTCACCAGCCCCTACTTGGCTTTTGGGAAATAATTTGAAAGGTGGAAACCACAATGATTCTGAAGGAAAAGAAGACCCAGGTAATCCTGGACAACGCAACCCACGAAGGCGACACCGGTTCTCCCGAGGTTCAGATCGCTATTCTGACCGCTCGTATCAACGAACTGACCGATCACCTGCGCGTCCACAAGCATGACAACCACTCCCGTCGTGGTCTGTTGATGATGGTTGGTAAGCGCCGCAACCTGCTGGACTATCTGGCTCGTAAGGACATCAACCGTTACCGTGCGATCATCGCAAAGTTGGGTATCCGTAAGTAAGAACAAGCAAAGGGGCGACGGATACCGTCGCCCCATTTTTTCAGCGGATCTTTTTCTCCAGCCGTGCGTTATTTAAGCGGCCATATACACAAAGCAGAATGCCCGCTGAAAACCTTCGTCTGAAGAAAAATCTCTCGTTGAGAAGAAAACAAGTAAGTATTTCGGGAGTCACTTTAGCAGTTGAATGGAATGTCGAAGCATCGACACTCGATTCAAGTGCTAAACCTCCCGAGCAAACCGCCACATTCCTTGTCATTGCGAACCGGTGCGCACACCGGTGTGGCAATCTCAAAGAAACTGGCACAAAAGAAATAGGAGGTATATCTATGGTTACTCGCAAACAGTATCCCAACCATCACGTTTACGAGATGGAAATCGGCGGCCGCGCATTTACCGTTGAGACCGGTAAGGTCGCTGAACTGGCAAATGCCGAATGCATCTGCCGTTACGGTGACACCGTGGTTCTGACCACCTGCACCTGCAACCCCATTCCCAAGGCCGGTATTGACTACTTCCCTCTGACCATCGAGTTTGAGGAGAGAATGTACGCTGTAGGCCGCATCCCCGGCTCTTTCAACCGTCGTGAGGGCAAGCCCTCCGAGCGTGGCATTCTGAACAGCCGTATCATCGACCGTCCTATGCGGCCTCTGTTCGACGAGGAACTGCGTAACGACACCGTTGTTACCTGCACTGTTCTGGCCAACGACCACGAGAACCCCGTGGAGATCGTAGCATCCCTGGGCGCTTCCATCGCCATCGCATCTTCCGATGTTCCCTGGAACGGACCTGTTGCTACCACCAATGTCGCGCACATCGGCGACCGTTATGTGATCAACCCCTCTGCTGATGAGCGGGCTGCTTGCGATTGCTTCGTCTGCATCTCTTCCACTTTCGAGAAGGTGGTTATGATCGAGACCGAGGCAAACGAGGCTCCCGAAGATATCGTTTACGAATCCATCCGTATTGCCCACGAGACCAATATGGAGATTGTAAAGTTCATCAACGGTATCGTTGCTGAGATCGGCAAGCCCAAGTTCACCTTTGAGAAGGCTGCTGTCAACCACGACCTGCTGGACGACCTGATCAATTACGGTCTGGGCCAGATTGAGTACGCCCTGGACACCGACGACAAGAACGTCCGTGAGGAGCGCCTGACCGCTGCCCGTCTGGACTTCCAGGAGAAGTTCGGCGAGAAGTACGAGGACTTCGAGACCCACATTGAGGTCTGCCTGTACAAGATGCAGAAGAAGGTCGTTAAGAAGTGGCTGCTCCAGGGCAAGCGTGTTGACGGCCGTGGTATGGACGACATCCGTCCTCTGGACGCACAGGTCGGTCTGCTGCCCCGTGTTCACGGCAGCGGTCTGTTTGCCCGTGGTCAGACACAGGTTCTGTCCATCTGCACTCTGAACACCCTGTCTGCTGCTCAGAAGCTGGATACCATCTATCCGGAAGAGGGCAAGCGTTATATCCACCACTACAACTTCCCCGCATTCTCCACCGGTGAGGCAAGAGCAGCCCGTTCTACCTCCCGTCGTGAGATCGGTCATGGCGCACTGGCTGAGAAGGCTCTGCTGCCTGTGATCCCCTCCATCGAGGAGTTCC